>DATBCJ010000160.1:0-23950 GCA_036270565.1 Candidatus Dormiibacterota bacterium
CGGACCGCCGGCGGTGGGAAGCAGAAGCGTGAACTTCTCCATGTCCCAGGCGGCTGTCGGACAGCGCTCGGCGCACAGCCCGCAGTGCACGCAGAGGTCTTCGTCCTTGATCATCAGGCGGCCCGTCTGGGGCAGCGAGGCCGAGGCGAACAGCGCCTGCCCGGGGTTGACGGCCGGTGCCGACAAGCGGGCGCGGACGGACGCCTCGTCTCCGTCCGGCGTGATGGTGAGGCACTGCACCGGGCACACGTCAATGCAGGCATCGCATTCGATGCACAGTGGCGCGGAGAACACCGTCTGGATGTCACAGTTGAGGCAGCGCTGCACCTCGCGCGCGGTCTGTTCTGCTGAGAAGCCGAGCTCCACCTCCACGTCGAGCTCGGCGAACCGCCGGGTGAGCTCGACGTGGGTCATCTTCTGCCGGTTCGCCGGGTTGTAGTCGTTGTGGTAGCTCCACTGGCCGAGACCCATGGCCTGGCTCATCAGGTTCATCAGCACCGGTGGCCGCTCGCTGACGACTCCGCCCAGGCTCTGCTTGTGGATGGAGATCGCCGCCTGGTGGGCATGTTCGACGGCCCAGATGATGTTCTTCGGTCCAAACGCCGAGTCCCCGCCGAAGAACACCCCCGGCCGGGACGACTGCATCGTCGTTGCGTCGACCACGGGCACGTCTCCGTCAAAGTCGATGCCGAGGTCACGCTCGATCCACGGGAAGGCGTTGTCCTGGCCGATGGCGAGGATGACGTCGTCGCAGGGGATGAACACAGTGTCCAGCACGGTGGAGGTGGCCGCGTCCTGGTCCCACTCCAGGCGCTCGAACTCCATGCCCACCAGCCGCCCGTCGTCGACAACGAAGCGCTTGGGCGCGTGGTTGACGATGATCTGCACGCCCTCCTCCTCGGCGTCTTCGAGCTCCCAGCTCGACGCCTTGAAGAAGGGGCGCGGCCGCCGTGCCATGACACGGATGTCCTTGCCGCCCAGACGGAGCGAGGAACGGCAGCAGTCCATGGCGGTGTTGCCCACCCCGATGATCAGGACGCGCTCGCCGATCGAGTCGACGTGACCGAAGGCGATCGCCTGCAACCACTCGATGCCGATGTGGATGCGGTCGCTGTCGTGGCGACCCGGCAGGTCGAGCTCCTTGCCTCGCGGCGCCCCGCTGCCGACGAAGACCGCGTCGAAGCCCTGGTCGAGGAGCGCACGCATGCTGGTGACCGGCGACTCGTACCGGACATCGACGCCCATGTCGAGGATGACGTTCACCTCCTCGTCGAGGACGTTCGCCGGCAGCCGGAAGGAGGGGATGTTGGTCCGCATCAGGCCACCCGGGGTGGCGTGTTGCTCGAACATGACCACCTCGTGGCCGAGGGGGAGGAGGTCGTTGGCGACGGTCAGCGATGCCGGCCCGGCGCCGACGCAGGCCACCCGCCTGCCGTTCTTGACGCTCGGGATCGTCGGCAGCCGGTCGGCGATGTCGTCGCGAAGGTCGGCGGCCACCCGTTTGAGACGGCAGATCGCCACCGGGGTGCCGTCCACCCGCTCGCGCCGGCAGGCCGGCTCGCAGGGGCGGTCGCATGTCCGCCCCAGGATCGCCGGGAACACGTTCGACTCGCGGTTGACCATGTAGGCGTCGGTGTACCTGCCCATGGCGATCAGGCGGATGTACTCGGGCACGTCGGTGTGCGCAGGACAGGCCCACTGGCAGTCCACGACGCGATGGAAGTACTCCGGGTCGCCTGTGTCGGTCGCCTTCATGCCTTGGTTGGATGCGCCCCCGTACGTACTTGCGCGCTGGACGGTGTCAGGGTATCGCCCGGCCACACAATCATGGCTCCTGCCCTCTCCGACTGCGCATGATCGCAGCATCCGCGTCGACCGTGTCTTCCGGCAGGCGCGTCAGGATGCCGGCTGACCCTGGCCCACCAGCGCGGTGACGTGCGCCGACGCGCGCGGCGCCAGGGTGGCGTGCAGGTCGGCGAAGAGCGCGCGTGCTCGCTCACCGTTCCACCGCCGGGGCAGAAGCTCGGCCGGCAGGCCGGGGTCGAGGTACGCCAGCCGGCGCCACCCGTCCAGCACGCGCATGTAGTCCACGAATCCCCGCAGGTTGGCGCGGGCAGCCGGCGTGCGCCACGCCGTCGCGGTCCGCCGGTGCGCCGCGATGAACTGCCGGTAGGCCGTGTCCAACGCGGGCAGATCCCAGGCACGTGCCACCAGGCCGCGAAGGTCGGAGAACCCCTCATAGTCGCCGACGAAGAGACTCACGTACTGAGAGAGCTCGGCGCGCGCGAGCAGACGCCGAACCTCGGGCTGCGTCCGCGAGGGTGCGATCCATACCCCGTGCGTCACCTGGCCAAAGCCCAGCCGAACCAGCAGCGCGCGCAGTCGATGGCGCCGTTCGCGGGCCTGCTCGGGCACGGAGAACACCGCCACGAGCCAGCCCTCCGCCAGCCGCGTTGGGATCGACGACGAGAAAAGGCGCTCGTCCCCGTCGCGCAGGATCTCCAGCGCGGGCCCGGTGAGCGCGTAGCCTGCGACGCCGTGTCGCGTCTCTGCCGACAGCAGCGCCGACCGCTTCATGCGCGCAACCGCGGCTCGAACCGCTCTGTCGTCGTGACCGAGGTCATTCATGAGCGCGAGCAGGTTGGCCACCGCCAGCCATCCGCCCAGCGCGCGCACCTGGGCGCCGTAGATGTCGAGGATCAGCGACTTGGGCGTGGGCGGGGCCATTGATTCGCCGCGCGCTGCCACCCCGGCGGACGTCACCCCGAGGCCCGGGACGAACGCAGGCGACGCGCGATGATGGTCAGCTGCAGCTCGCTGGCGCCCTCGTAGATCCGCGGCGCCCGCACGTCACGGTAGAGGTGCTCGAGCAGGTGCCCGCGCTCCAGCGCCGCAGCGCCATGCAGCTGGATGGCAGCGTCCACTACGCCCTGGGCGGCTTCGGTGGCAAAGAGCTTGGCCATGGACGAGCGCATGCTCAGGTCTGGCGCGCCATCGTCGTGGGCACGCGCAGCGTCCTGCACCATCAGCCGGGCGGCGTGCACCTGCACCGCCATCCCCGCCAGGCGGTGCGCGACAGACTGGAGGTCGAACAGCACACCCCCGAACGCGCGGCGTGACCCGGCGTGCTCGAGGGCAGCGTCGAGCGCAGCCTGCGCCATCCCAACCGCGAACGCTCCGACGCTCGGCCTGAACAGGTCGAGGGTTCGCATCGCCACGGCGAATCCCGCGTCGACCTCGCCGAGCACGCAGGCTGCGGGCACCTGCACGCCGTCAAACGCGACGTTGCCGATGGGATGCGCGGAGAGCATGTCGATCGGCGTGGCGTGCAGCCCAGGCGAATGACCGTCGACTGCGAACGCGGTCACCCCGCGCGCGCCGGATGCCTCGGTGGTGCGCGCGAAGACGGTGTACACGTCCACATCGGGGGCGTTGGAGATCCACGTCTTGGTGCCCGTGAGGATGTACCCGTCATCGACTCGCTGGGCGCGCAGCTCCAGAGCGGCGGCATCGGAGCCGGCGCCCGGCTCCGTCAGTGCGAATGCCGCAACCAGGTCGCCGCGACAGACCCCGGGGACCCAGCGCTCGACGGTCGTCGCCGTGCCTGACTGCAGGATTGGGTACGCGCCCAGCGCCTGCATGGCCAGCGCGGTCTCCGCCTCGACGCACTCGCGAGCCACTGCCTCCCTCAGCGTGCAGAGCTCCAGCGCCGACACCGACCCGGCCTGCGTGCCGCCGACCGATTGGGGGAACAGCCTGGCCAGAAGTCCGCTGTCGCCGAGAGCGCGGATCAGCTCGCGGTTGACGCGGCCGGGCGTGCCTCGAGTCGCGATCGGTGCCAGGGTGTCGCGTGCGATTCGGGCGATGTCGTCGCCGTCGTTCATCGCACGTCCCGCTCACGCGCTGCCACGGCGCTCTGCTCACGGCGTCGCGCTGTGCGCCCCTGCAGGTACTGCACGGGCCAGGCGTGCCCACGGTACTGCAGGTCGATTGCGGCGTTGAGCGTCCAGTAGGGATCGACGAGGTGCGGTCGCGCCAAGGCCACCAGGTCCGCACGACCGGCGAGCAGGATGGTGTTGACGTCGTCGATGCTGGCGATGCCACCGACCGCCAGCGTGGGGATGCCGACCTCCTGGCGGATGCGGTCGCTGAAGGGCGTCTGCCAGAGGCGCCCGTGCCGTGGCTCCTCGGCGGGGTCAACCTGGCCGCTGGACACGTCAACGATGTCGCAGCCGTGGTCGCGCAGGGCTGACGCAAGGCGGCACGCGTCGTCGGCGCTGAAACCACCGGCGATCCAGTCCGTCGCGGAGATGCGGACAGAGATCGGACGGTCGTGGGGCCACGCGGCGCGCACCGCGTCGAAGAGCTGCAACGGAAATCGCATCCGTGCGTCCGGCGATCCGCCGTACTCATCGGTACGCCGATTGGTGATCGGGGACAGGAAGGAGGACAGCAGGTATCCGTGCGCCCAGTGCAGCTCGAGCAGGTCGAACCCGGCGGCTGCGCCGCGCTCCGTGGACTCGACGAACTCCGCGCAGACACGCTCCATGTCACCTCGGGTCATCGGCCGCGGTATCTGGAGCGCGGGCCGGTAGGGGATGGGCGACGGTGCGATCACCTCCCAGTTGCCGGAATCCAAGGGGATGTCGTCTCCCTCCCAGAGCGGCTTGGTCGAGCCCTTCCGACCCGAATGGCCGAGCTGGAGCCCGATGCGCGCGTCGGTCTTCGTGTGCACGAACCCCACGACGCGTTCCCACGCCCGCTGTTGCGCGTCGTTCCACAGGCCGGTGCAGCCGGGGGTGATCCGGCCCTGCGCTGACACGCAGGTCATCTCGGTCATGACCAGCCCGGCGCCCCCCACGGCGCGGCTGCCGAGGTGCACCAGGTGCCAGTCGTCGGGGACGCCGTCCACCGCCGAGTACTGGGCCATCGCGGACACCACCACGCGGTTGCGCAGGCGCATGCCCCGCAGCTGGAACGGATAGAAGAGGGGAGGGGTCGCCGGGTCGTCGGGTCGGAGATCGTCGGACGTTGTCCGCCAGAATGAATCGAGGCTGCGGCCGACGAACGCGGCGTCGCGCAGGCGCAGGTTGTCGTACGTGATCCGTTGCGAGCGGGTCATCAGCTGGAATGCGAACCTTTCGGGGTCAAGCGGCACGTACCTGCGCACTCCCTCGAACCACTCCTGGCTGGTGCGCGCGGCTCGCTGCGTGCTCTCGACGGCCGGGCGCCGCTCGGTTTCGTACGCGACCAGCGCGCCGTCCAGCGACGACTGCTGTTGCAGTGCCGACGCCAGCGCGATCGCGTCCTCCATGGCCAGCTTGGTGCCGGAGCCGACCGAGAAATGCGCGGTGTGTGCGGCGTCACCGAGAAGCACGACGTTCCCATCTCGCCAGCTGCGGTTGGTCACAGTGGTGAAGCGCAGCCAGCGAGAGTGGTTGCCGATGACGGCGTGTCCGGCCAGGTCGTCGGCGAAGACCCGCTCGGCAAAGGCCAGCGCCGCAGGGTCGCTGTCACCCGGTGCCAGTGTTGCGCTGGCATCGTCATCGAGCCCGGTGCGGTGCCAGGTCGCCGCCTCCATCTCGATGATGAACGACACCATGCCGTCGGCGTAGGGGTACGCATGGGCCTGGACGACGCCGGCCTCCGTCTCGCGGAAGATGAACGTGAAGCGCTCGAACGGCCTGGTGGTGGCCAGCCACACGTAGCGGGCGCTGCCCTGCTCGAGCCTCGGGACGAACACCACAGCCCCGGCCGTCCGGATCGGACTGTTGACGCCGTCGGCGGCGACGACCAGGTCGTGCTCGGCGCGCAACTCGTCCAGCGGCGGGGCCGGCGTCGTGTATCGGAGGTCGACGCCAACCTCCCGCGCCCGCTCGGCCAGGATGTCGAGCAGCCTCCTCCGCGCCAGCGCGGCGAACCCATGACCTCCCGAGCGAAGGCTGTGCTCGCCGAGGTGAATGTCGATGTCCGTCCAGTAGCGCATCTCGGCCTCGATGCGCGCAAAGGTGACCGGCTCTGCCCCTCGAAGATTGGCGAGGGTCTCGTCCGAGAAGACAACCCCGAAGCCGAAGGGGTCGTCAGCGTGGTTGCGTTCCAGCACCGTGACCGAATGGTTGGCGTCGGCGAGTCGCGTGAGGATCGCGAACAGCAGGCCGCCGGGGCCACCGCCCGCGCAGACGACGTTCACGCCCTCACCCCGCGGAGTCGCCGACGGCGTCGGGCACAACGGCGATGGCGGTGACCTCGATGACCGCCGCGGGCTCGAGCAGCTCCGTGACGCCGACCAGCGTCATCGCCGGGAAGTGCTTGCCGAAGTGGGCGCGATACGCGCCGCCGATGCGCGCGCGCTCGGCGCGATACTCCGCCATCGCCGTGGTGCTGAGCGTCATGGCGACGACGTGCTCGGGCAGGCCACCGGCATCGGCGAGCGCCGCCACCACGCGGCCCAGCGCGGCGTCGAACTGGGCCACGATCCCACCGCTGACGATGGCCCCGGTCGGGTCGCTGCCCACCTGCCCGGCCACGCAGAGCGTGCGTCCGTTCACGGCCAGCACAGCGTGGCTGAACCCCGATGTCGGACCGAGCGCTTCGGGATTGACCAGCAGGTGCGGGGTGCGCCCGCTCACCGGCCGCTCCACCGCGGCGGCCGCCGCTGCGTGAACGCGGCATGAAACTCGCGGTGATCGTCGCCGGCCATCAGCTCCGCCTGCCCGGCCGCCTCGTGCTCGATCGCTGTGACGAGGTCCATGTCCTGCTCGGCGGTCAGCATCATCTTGGTGGCCGCGTATGCGGCTCGCGGACCGCCGGCGATGCGGTGTGCCAGGGCTGCGGTCTCCGCCGCCAGGGCTTCGGCTTCGACGACGCCGTTGACCAGCCCGATGTCGTAGGCGCGCTGCGCGCTGATGGCCTCGCCGAACATGAGGATCTCCGTGGCGCGCGCGAGGCCGACGACACGTGGAAGCAGGTAGGCCGCGCCCATGTCGCCGCCCGACAACCCGACCTGGGTGAACAGGAACCGAAACGTCGCCGCCGGCACCATCAGGCGGAAGTCGGCGGCCAGCGCCACGACCGCGCCCGCGCCGGCGGCAATCCCGTTGATGGCGGCGATGATCGGCTGCGGACAGCGGCGCATGTTCTCGATGAGTGCGCCGGTCATGCGAGTGAACTCGAGGCGCCTGTCGGGCTCAGCGTGAAGCAGCGGCGCGATGATCTCGGCGACATCACCGCCGGAGCAGAAGCCACGTCCGCTGCCGGTGAGCGTGACCACCGCGACGTCGTCGCGGTGGGGCAGCCCGGCGAAGAGGTCGCGCAGGTCTGCATAGACCTCGAAGGTGAGGGCGTTGAGACGATCGGGGCGGTCCAGCGTGATCGACGCCACTGCGTCGGCGATCTCCAGGTGAAAGCTGTTCACGGCAGCAGGCCTCCGTCGATGACGATCGACTGTCCGTTGACGGCCGCGGCCGCCGCCGAGACCAGGTACGCCACCGCCGCTGCCACCTCCCCGGGGTCGATCAGCCGTCCCAGCGCCATCCCCTCGACCAGCAAAGCCTCCGCCTCGGCGGCGGATCCGCCGCTGCGGTCGGCGATGCCGGCGACGGTTCGCCCGGTCATCGGCGTGCGCACGTACGACGGGCAGACCGCGTTGGCGGTGACGCCGGTGGCGCGGACCTCGGCTGCCACCACGCGCATCAGGCCGATGGCCGCATGCTTCGACGCCGCGTACGCGGCGACGTACGGCGATCCGTGCAACCCGGCCACCGACGCGACCGTGACGAGGCGTCCCCAGCCCCGGGCCCGCATCCCGGGAAGCACCGCTCGAGTGCACAGGAATGGACCGGTGGCGTTGACCCGGAGCATCTCCTCCCACTGGCTCAGGGACGTCCTGTGGACGGGGTTCGAGGTGGCCACGCCCGCGTTGTTGACAAGGATGTCGACATGGTCGATGCTCGCGAAGACATCCGACACCGCGGCCTCGTCGCCGACGTCGCACTGCATGGCCTGCACGTCGCCGTCCACGGCCGCGACCAGCGCGTCCAGCGCTTCCCGGTCCCGTCCCAGGGCGACGACGCGATGACCCGAACCGGCCAGGTCGCGCGTGATCGCCGCGCCGATGCCGCGCGAGGCGCCCGTGACCACGGCGGTGAGCACCCCCGGAGCCGAGCCGCCGCTGGAGGACATCCTCTCTACGCCCGCTCGCGCAGGCGGAAGCGCTGCAGCTTGCCGGTCGAGGTGCGGGGCAGGGCGTCGACGAACTCGATCACCCTCGGGTACTTGTAGGGCGCGATCTGCTGCTTGACAAATTCCTGGAGGAGGCGCGCGCTGTCGTCGTGCACATCGACCCCCTGCGCCAGCACCACGTACGCCTTGACCAAGGTGCCCCGGCCCTCGTCGGGTATGCCGACCACGGCCGCTTCGGCGACGTCGCCGTGGCGCAGCAGCGCTCCCTCGACCTCGGGACCGGCGATGTTGTATCCCGAGGAGATGATCATGTCGTCGGTGCGTGCCTGGTACCAGAAATAACCGTCGGGGTCGCGCAGGTATGAGTCGCCGGTGACGTTCCAACCGCCGCGCACGTACTCGGCCTGGCGATCGTCCGCCAGATAGCGGCAGCCCACAGGTCCCTGGACCTGGAGACGGCCGACGACGTTGTCCGGAGCCGGCTCGTCGTCGTCGCCGACGATCCGCGCGCGAAAGCCGGGCACGGCCCGCCCGGTCGCACCTGGTCTTATCTCATCGCCCGACGCCGAGATGAAGATGTGCAGCATCTCGGTGGCGCCGATGCCGTCGATGATTCGCAGGCCGGTGGCCTCCCGCCACGCTTCCCACGTTGCCGGCGGCAGGTGTTCACCGGCCGACACGCAGTGTTCGAGGGAGGCCACGTTCATCTCCGGCAATCGAAGCATGGCCCGGTACGCTGTCGGGGCGGTGAACAGGGCCGTCGCACCATGGCGCTCGATCGCCTCGGCCAGCAACGGCGGCGCGGTCTTCTCGACGAGCAGGCTGGCCGCCCCGCAGCGCAGCGGGAATACCAGCATGCCGCCGAGCCCGTAGGTGAACGCCATCGGCGGGCTGGCGACAAAGAGGCTGTCGCGATGGGGATGCAGGACACGGTTCGAGAAGGTGTCGGCGATGGCCAGCACGTCGCGATGGAAGTGCATACACCCCTTGGGCCTGCCGGTGGTCCCCGACGTGAAGGCGATCAGCGCCACGTCGTCGGCAGCGGTCTGGACCGCCGCAAAGGTGTTCGGCTTGGAGCGCGACCTGGCCACGAGGTCGTCGGCGCCGGCGTCGCCGACCGTGACGATCGGCAGGCACCCCAGGCCGTCGGCGGCGAGCTCATCCACCAGACCGGCGTCGCAGATCGCCAGCGACGGCTGCGAGGCGTCGATGACCGGGCGCAGCTCACCCGCGCGAAGCAGTGGCATGGTGCTGACCACGACACCGCCGGCCTTGAGCACGGCAAGCCAGCAGGCCACCTGCCAGCGGTTGTTGGTGCCGCGCAACAGGACGCGGTTGCCGGGAACGATGCCGAGGTCGTCCGCCAGGACATGAGCGATCCGGTTGGTGTGAGCGATGAGGTCGGCGTACGTCCAGGTCGACTGATCGGTGACCAGGCAGCGTCGCTCGCCACCATGGCGCGCGGCACTGGCGTCGAGAAGCTCATCGGCGCAGTTGAGCCGGCTGGGATAGGCAAGCTCCGGGAGGTCGAAGATCAGCTCCGGCCACTCCTCACGAGGCGGGAGGTGATCCCGTGCAAAGCTGTCGACGTGCGCGGAGCGTGGAACTGGGTTGCCTCCTCGTGGCCGACCGTACCACGCTCTCGTGACGATCGTCAATAACGCGTCATAGCACGTCAGGCGTGGCCGGGCGGGGTCGGATGACCGCCGCTACGATGCCCAGGATGGATCCGAGCACGCTGGCGATCGACATCGGCGGCACCGGCCTCAAAGCGGTGGTGCTCGATGGGTCGGGTGCGATGGTCTCGGAGCGTCTGCGCGTGCCGACCCCATACCCATTGTCACCTCGCCTGTTGGTGAGCACGCTCCGGACCATGGTCCGGCCACTGCCGAAGTACGACAGGGTGTCGGTCGGCTTCCCCGGCGTGATCCGTGATGGACGGGTGATCTCGGCGCCTGAATTCGTCACCACGGGCGGTCTTGGCACGGCGCTCGATCCGAAGCTCGTCGCAGCCTGGCGCGACTTCGACCTCACCGCCGCGATCCGCGCCGCGTTCAGCCGTCCCACCAGGGTTGCCAATGACGCCGACGTCCAGGGCGCCGCGGTGGTGGCCGGTGATGGAGTGGAGCTGGTCATCACCCTCGGCACCTCGATGGGCACTGCATTGTTCGCGGACGGTCGCGTCTGCCCGCACCTGGAGTTCGCTCATCATCCCTTTCGCAAGGGTGAGACATACGGCGAGCAATTGGGAGAAGCGGCTCGCAAGCGGCTGTCGAAGAAGCGCTGGAATCGACGGGTGCAGATCGCTGTGCAGACGCTGGACCGCCTGATCTTCTTCGACCATGTCTACATCGGGGGCGGCAACTCGGTGCGCGTGACCGTCGACCTCGGGCCGAAAGCCTCGCTCGTCGACAACGCCGCCGGGCTGGTGGGGGGCGTCAAGCTCTGGGGGCCGGCCTTCGATCCCCCACCGAGCGTGGGTCGAGCGGTCAGGCCGTCTCGCCGATACTGACCGCGTCGCTGGCCACGCGCTGGGCGATGTACACCGGGATAGCCGAGATCAGGATCACGCCCAACGCCACGGCATTGACGATCGGCAGCTGGTTGGGGCGCGACAGGTTGGCGAAGATCCAGATGGGCAGCGTTTCGTTCGACCCCGCGGTGAATGTTGTCACCACGATCTCGTCGAACGACAGCGCGAATGCGAGCAGCGCACCTGCCAGCAGGGCCGAACGGATCACCGGGAAGGTGACATGCCGGAACGTCTGCCAGGGATCGGCACCGAGGTCGGCCGAGGCCTCGACGAGCGAGCTCGAGGTGCGCCGCAGCCGTGCGATCACGTTGTTGTAGACGACCACCACGCAGAAGGTTGCATGGCCGATCACCAGTGTCAGCAGGGTGAGGCCGCCGAACAGCGTCCTGAAGGTTGCGTTCAGAGCGATCCCGGTGACGATGCCGGGCAGGGCGATGGGCAGGATGACCAGGAACGACACCGCGCTCCGGCCGAAGAATCGATAGCGGTGCACCGCCGCCGCCAGCAGGCTGCCGAGCACCAGCGCGATGGCCGTGGCGACGAGGCCGACCTCGACCGACAGGACCAGCGCGTCACGGGCGCCGGGGTTGCCGATGGCGTCGGTGATCCAGTGCAGGGTGAAGCCCGTGATCGGCCACTTCTGGCTCAGCGAGGGGTTGAAGGCATACAGCACCACCAGGATCAGCGGGATGTAGATGACCAGCAGAAGACACCCCGTGGCCGTTCCCAGCAGTCGGCGCAGCCGGGGGGAGACGTACACGGCTAGAGCGCCTGGAACGCGCCGGCTCGGCGGGCCAGGGCGAGGTAGATGAGCATCACCACCACCGGCACCGTGGCGAAGGCGGCGGCCAGCGGAAGGTCGCCGCTGACGCCCTGGTTGCTGTAGACGACGCTGCCGATGAACTGCGTGCTCGACACCTGGCTGACCGCGATGTAGTCACCCAGCGTCAGCGAGAACGTGAAGATCGACCCCGCCACGAGCGCGGGGAGGACAAGCGGGACGACCACGTGTCGAAACGTCGCCCAGGTGCGCGCACCGAGGTCCGTCGATGCTTCGAGCAGGGACTTGGGAAGACGCTCGAACCCGGTGGCGAGCGGCAGGATCATGTAGGGCAGCCAGATGTACGACAGCACCAGGTACACGGCGACGTCGCCGAAGCCCGGGCCCGAGAGGTGGAAGGGTTTGAGCGCCCAGTTGAGCACGCCGCCCTCGGAAAGGATCAGGCGCCAGGCGAGGATCTTCACCAGGTAGCTGGTCCACAGCGGCATCAGCACGGCCATGCCGAGGACGGCCTTCATCCGCCGGCCGGCGAGCTTGCCCATGACGAATGCGATCGGCATGGCCAGGATTGCGTCGGTGATGGTCACCAGGATGGCGATCAGGATGGTGCGCCCGGCGATGCTGCGGTACACGGGGTCGGCCAGCAGCTGGCCGAAGTTCTCGAGCGTGAACGTCTTGGTGACGCTGAAGGTGATGTCGCTGTCGTAGTGCCAGAACGCGGCCGCGAAGAGGAGCGCCAAGGAGCCGAGATAGAGCACCCCGAGCCAGCCCAGCGGGGGCGTGAGCAGGCCCGCCACGCGGAGCCTCGGGTGGCGGTCGAGGCTCCGCGCCACCCGGCGGACAAGCCCGGCTGAGGTCAGCGACCCCACGCTGTCGCTCATCGGTGGTGGCTCACCCTTGCCACTGTTTCACAACCGAGGGGCTAGCCCTTGATGTCCGTCCAGGCCTGTAGCCAATCCTGGTAGCCCTTGCAGACGTTGCCGCGGCTGTCGCCACAGTTGCTCAGCGGCACCTTCCACAGTGAGAGCCCGTGGAGATACGCGGTGTCGTCGACGTGGTACGTCTGGCAGAAGCTGGCGTCGGTCTGCGCGATCACCGGACATGCCTTGAGGTTGGCGGGGGCCTCGCCGAACCACTGGGCTACCTGCGACTGGACATCGGGCTTGGTGATCCAGTTCATCCACATGTACATGCAGTTCGGATGCTTGGCCTGAGACGACACCATCCAGGTGTCCGACCAGCCGGTCGAGCCCTCCTTGGGCACGATCGCCGCCACCGGCGTGGGGTTCTTGTCGCCCAGCAGCAGGTTGGTGATCACCTGCCAGGTGGTGCCCATCACGGTGTCGCCGTTGGCGAATGCCGACTGCGCCTTGGTGTAGTCGGACCAGTACTGCCCGACCACTGTGCGCTGCTGCTTGAGCAGGGCGACAGTGGCCTGGAATTGCCCGCTGTCCAGCTCATACGGGTCGGTGATGTGCAGGTCGGGTCGCGTCGACTTGAGATACAGCGCTGCGTCGGCGATGTAGATGGGGTCGTCGTACGCCGTGATGTGTCCCTTGTACGGTGAGTTGGGGTCGAACACGGCTCCCCAGGAGGTGGGCGCCGGGTGCACCAGGTCGGTGCGGTACATGAGCAGGTTGGCTCCCCAGCCGTGGGGGACACCGTAGTGCACACCCTGGTAGGTGTTGTAGGGCTGGTCCTTGAGCGCAGGGTTGATGTCGGCGTAGTTGGTCAGCAGGTTGGTGTTGACCGGCGCCGCGGCTCCGCCGACCATCAGTCGCAGGGTGGCGTTGCCGGACGCCGAGACGCCGTCGTACTGCCCGGTCTGCATCAGCGACACCATCTCGTCCGACGTGCCGGCGATCTTGGCGTTGACCATGCAGCCCGTCGCAGTCTGAAAGGGGGTCACCCAATCGACCTTGGGGTCGTTCGATCCGTTCTCGGCGTATCCGGCCCAAACGATGATGTTGAGCGCGCCCTCGCCCTTGCCGATGCTGGCGGGACCGGTGCTCGCCGGTGTGCTGCCGCCGCCGGCGCTCCCGCATGCGGTGGCGATCAGCATCGCGCTGAGCGCAGAGAACAGAGGTGGACCGGCCTTGGTCTTCATGCTGTTGCCTCCCCGGGGGTGTGTTCGGATGAGTTCTCGGTCAAGCTCAACGTGCTGTTGCGCGTCCAGGCGAGACGAACCCGTCGTCCCACCTGGGCGCGAACCTCCGTTGACGACGCCGTCAGGTTCTGCTGGATCACGATCATGTCCGTGCCACCTCCCGCGTCGATGAGGTACCGGGTGTCGGCGCCGAGGTAGACCACGTCGCGAACGACGCCCACCACGCTGTACAGACCGGGCGCGACATCCTGGTGCTCGTCGAGCAGGGTGATCCTCTCGGGGCGCACGCTATGCCTCGAGGGGCTGCCGATCACGGCGCGACCGAACTCGCCGTCGAGAATGTTGGAGGTGCCGACGAAGCTGGCCACGAATGGTGTGCCGGGGTGCTCGTAGATCTCGTCCGGTGTCCCCACCTGCTCGACGACGCCGGCGTTGAAGACGGCGATGCGGTTGCTCATCGCCAGCGCTTCATGCTGGTCGTGGGTGACGAAGATGAAGGTGATCCCCACCTGGCGCTGGATCTCCTTCAGCTCCACCTGCATCTCCTCGCGGAGCTTGCGATCCAGGGCTCCGAGCGGCTCGTCGAGCAGCAGGATGCGAGGCCGGTTGACCAGCGCCCGCGCCAGCGCCACTCGTTGTCGCTGGCCGCCGCTGAGCTGAGAGGGCTTGCGGTCCTGGTAGCCGTCGAGCCGCATCGTGCGCAGCGACTCGGACACGCGCAGCGCCCGCTCCCGCCCTGGAACGCGACGCACCATTAGGCCGTAGCCGACGTTCTCCGCAACCGTCATGTGGGGGAAGAGCGCGTAGTCCTGGAAGACGGTGTTGACGTCGCGGTCGAACGCGGGGACGTCGGTGACGTCCTTGCCGTAGATGCTGATCCGCCCCCGCGTGGGCCTCTCGAAGCCCGCGATCAGTCGCAGCAGGGTGGTCTTTCCGGACCCCGACGGGCCCAGCAGCGAGAAGAACTCACCGTCCGCGATGTCGAGGGAGATCCCCGCGACGGCTGCGACGCTGCCGAAGTGCTTGGCGACCTCGTCGAGATGGACGGCGACGCGCCCCTGCACGCCATGCGCCGCCTGCACCTCGTCGATCCCGGCCACGGCCAATCCCGGTCCCTCTCACAAACCGCCGGAGACGTCGGTCGGACCCTACCACTCGCGATGGGCGTGTGCGGCGATCCTTGCGAGTGTTCTGCAAGGCCGGCCCGGCTCAGCCCTCGTCGACCTTTCTGGCACGGCTCGGCGCCACGCGAGGCGGCTCGCCCGGCATCTTCGGGTACTGGGGTGGCCATGGCGCATCGACGAGCCCGGCCGCGGTATCGCGCTCGTGCAGAGCCAGCACCGCATCGAGGGGCTGCGGCTCGGCCTCCATCGCGGCCCAGGGATCGCCGTCGGAGGCCACCCGCGCCGGGACCGTTGCGATGGTCAGCGAATCCGGATGGATGGCGTCGAGCTCGTCCCAGGCGAAGGGGGTCGACACCTGGGCGCCGGGCCGGGCCCGAACCGACCAGGCTCCGAAGATCGTCTTGTGCGGTGCGTTCTGGTTGAAGTCGACAAAAACCCGGCGGCCGCGTTCCTCCTTCCACCATGCTGCGGTGATCAGGTCGGGGCGGCGGCGCTCGAGCTCGCGGGCCACCGCCACCGCCGCCGAGCGCACGTCGTAGGAGGTCCAGCGCGGCTGCAGCCGGACGTACACGTGGATTCCGCGGTTCCCGGTGGTCTTGGGCATGGCCATGACCTCCAGCTCGTCGAACAGAGCTCGTACCTCGCGTGCCGCCTCCTGCACCATGGCGAACGTCACTCCCGGGGTGGGGTCGAGGTCGATTCGAAGCTCGTCGGCGTGCTCGGGGTCGGCCGCCTCCGCCGGCCACACGTGGAAGCCAAGGCACCCGAGGTTCACGGCCCAGAGCACGTGGGCGAGGTCGGCGGCGACCAGCGCCCGCGACGTGGTGCCGTTCGGGGTGCTCACGATCGTGGTCTCCAGCCAGTCGGGCCGCGAGTCGGGCACCCGCTTCTGGAAGAACGACGAGCCCCCCGCGCCGTTGGGGAAACGCTGCAGCAGCACCGGCCGGCCGGCCATGGCGCGAAGCAGGGGTGCTTCGACGGCCTGGTAGTAGCGCACCAGGTCGAGCTTGGTGTCGCCGCGCTCGGCGAAGAACACCTTGCCGGGGCTGGTGATGGTCACCTCATGCCCGGACGCCTCGACCACCACCGCGTCGTCGTCCATCATCAGTGACCTTAGCCGGTGATCTCGACGTCGATCAGCGCCCAGGCTCGCCGCAGCGCCGATTCCACCGCCGCAGCGTCCTCACCTCGAGCCACCACGAAACCGAGGTAGCGGTCTCCCTCGGGCAACGCCTCAACTGCCTGGCCCGCCGGGATGGTCACGTCGACGGTGGCCACGCCGGCGATCGCGGCTGCCTCGCCGATGCCAGAGACGCTCTTCAGCACCCCGGACGCCGGCACCGGGAGCATCACCACCCCGGCGCCTCCCGCGACCAGGCGCGGGCGGTCGAGCAGCATCCCGCAGGCCTGGCGCAGGATCACCTCCTCAAGGGACATCTCGCTGTCACCGTCGACGATGCGCAATGCCGACGAACAGCGACCGCCGATGGAGCGCGCCGCCACCTCGATGAGCACCGGACCGCCGGGCGCGAGTCGCAGCTCAGCGTGGATCGGCCCCTCCTGCAGACCGATTGCGGCGACGGCGCGGGCGGTGACCGCGACCGCCTGCGCAACCGCGGAGGGGTCATGGCGCGACGGCGTCACGTACAGCGTCTCGGTGAAGAAGGGCCCGTCCAGCGGGTCGGGCTTGTCGAAGACGGCGATCACGGAGAGAGCCCCACCGCGGAGGAGACCCTCGATGGCGATCTCGGCGCCCGCGACGAAGCGCTCAACGATCAGAGGCCGATCCCCGTGCGGACCGCAGAGTTCGGGGCGGCGCAGCAGGGCATCGACCCTGCTCATGGCCGCCGCCAGCTCGGCGGCGCTGTCGGCGCGGATCACCCCGCGGCTGGCCGCGAGGTCCACCGGCTTGACGACCGCCGGCAGCCCGACGACCTGCTCCGCCGCGGCTGCCCCGCACCCCGCGGCATCAGCACGCGCCTCGACCCACGCCGGCTGGGGCACGCCGCTGGACGCAAGGACGGCACGCAGGCGGCGCTTGTCGCGGGTCGTCGCCACCGCATCCACCGAGTTGTGGACGACACCCAGCGCGGCGGCGATGTGCGCTGCGCTCAGCACCGAGGACTCGTCGACCCCGACAACCGCGTCGATCGGCCATCGGCGCGCAAATTCCGACGCCCTGGCGGCGGCCTCGGCCGGCCGACCCAGGTCGAGGGTGAGCACGCGACCGGTCATGAGCCCGGCGAGGGTCGGCGCCTCATCCGAGGCGATGACACAGTCGATGCCGAGCGCGTCCACGGCGAGCAGGAACGCGCCCGCTCGGTAGGTTGCGGTGGGCAGCACCAGCATGACCCGGGGCATTGCGAGACACTACCCGTCGTGAAGCAACCACGGATCAGCGCAACCCCGGCGGCGGTCACCCGCATCGGGGAGGTGCGTGCCAATCGCAAGCAGCCGGACGCGGGACTGCGCATCGCCATCACCGGGCGTGAGAACGGCGCCTTCGTCTACGACATGCAGCTGGTCGCGCCCGGCGAAGAACACCAGGGTGACCTGGTCGTCGCCGGCCCGTCGGGCATCCAGGTGCACGTCCCCCTCGCGTCTGCACCCTACCTGGACGGGGTCACCCTGGACGCCAAGCTTCCCGGCGGCGCGGTGCGGGTGGAGAACCCCAACCCGCTCTGGCTCGACCCGCTCGCCGAAGCGGTGCAGCGTCTCCTCGACGAGGAGATCAACCCGTCGGTGGCCATGCACGGCGGCCACATCGATCTCCTCGAGGTGGCCGACGGCGTCGCCTTCATCCACATGGGCGGCGGCTGCCAGGGGTGCGGGATGGCGGCGGTGACGCTGGGCCAGGGCGTGAGGGCAGCGATCCTCGACAGCTTTCCTGACATCAGCGAGGTGCGCGACACCACCGACCACGCCCAGGGGGCCAACCCCTACTACCAGGCAGCCAAGAAATAGGAGCTGCCCAGGAACGCGGACTGTCTGAGCCCGGCCCTGAGGAGCACAGCACCATGAACGATGGGATCACGCCGGGCGACCGCTTCCATAACCCGCGCGCCTGGGACGCGACCGATCTGACCGGTCCGCACGTGTGGCGCACGCTCGACTACCACCGAACCGACTGGCAGCCGGGGTCGACCACCATCGAGTGGCGGGCAACCGCCGACTATTGCTTCCCCACCGCCGACGGGCTCGTGGTGCACGGCGGGCTGGTGACGGCGCTTCTCGACTCGGCGATGGGCGGCGCCTGCTGGACGGTGCTCAACAACGACGAGGTGTTCCTCACCGCCGACCTGCGCGTGGAGTTCCTGCGCGTGTCGAGGCCGGAGCTGCTGCGGGCGGTGGGCACGGTTCTCCGACGCACCCGGCGGGTGGTGTTCTGCACAGCGGAGATGCACAGCGCCGACGACCGCCTGCTCGCCACCAGCCGCTGTACGCAGGTGGTGTTGCCGGACGCGGGTCCGTTCGGCCGCCATTCCGCCCCGGATGCATCGGGTGCGCCACCCGAGGATGCGCGTGGCTGAGTCGCACAACCTCGCGATTCTTGCCGAGAGCACCCAGCAGCGTCTCGGTGACCACGACGCGATGGTGTTCGAGGGCCGGACCCTCCGGTCCGCCGAGCTGACGGAGCGGAGCCGGCGCGTCGCCGGTGGCCTCGCCGACCTTGGGGTGGCGCCGGGAGACCGGGTCGTGGTGCTGATGGCCAACTGTCCCGAGGTGCTGATCACCTACAACGCGGTGTGGCGCGCCGGCGCGGTCGTCACCCCCGTCGTGTTCCTGGTCACGCCCGCCGAGCTGCACCACATCCTCGTGGACTCGGCCGCGTCGGTCGTGGTCACCACCGGGGAGCTGCTGGCCACCGTCCTGGCTGCCGCCGACGGCACTGCGGCGCTGCATCACGTCGTCGTCGCCGGCGCCTACGAGACACCGCCGGAGGTGGCAACGGCCCCGCGGGTCCTCGACTTCGACGACCTCGAAGGCGGCGAGGCAAGACCGGTCGTCGCGCGCCACGACGGGGAACTGGCGGCGTTGATGTACACCGGCGGCACCACCGGCCGCGCCAAGGGCGTCGCGCTCACGCACAGCAACCTCTGGGCGGGCGGCAAGGGTTTGTGGGAGGCGGCGTACGTTCCCGGTCTGACGCGGACGCTGGTTCCGCTGCCGCTGTCGCACGCGTACGGAATGATCGTGACCATCGTCGGCATGCACGCGGTCGAACCGGGCCTGGCGATCATCCAGCGCTGGTTCAACCCCGGCGAATGGGTCTCGCTCGCCCAGGAGTGGCGAGCGGAGCGCTCCGCGCTGGTCCCGGCGATGGTGCAGATGCTCCTCGGCGAAGCGCTGGAGGACGCCGACCTCAGCTCGATGAAGTACATCGGCAGCGGCGCCGCACCGCTGTCGATGGACGTTCTCCGTGAGTTCGAACGCCGCGTGCCCTCCGCCCAGATCCTCGAGGGATACGGGTGCACCGAAACGTCGGCGGTGATCTCGTCGAGCCCCCCAGGCCGGCGCCGGCTCGGCAGCGTCGGCCTGCCCATCGCCGGCTGCACCGTCGAGGTGGTGGGCGATGACGATTCGCCGCTCGCGGTGGGCGCGGACGGGGAGATCTGCGTGCGCAGCCCTTTCGTCATGACCGGGTACTGGAACGGCGCGGAGGAGACCGCCGAGGTCCTGCGCGGCGGCCGGCTGCACACCGGCGACATCGGGCACCTCGACTCGGACGGCTACCTGTACGTCGTCGACCGCAAGAAGGACCTGATCCTGCGCGGCGGTTTCAACGTCTTCCCGCGCGACGTCGAGGACGTGATCCTGTCGCACCCACAGGTCGCCATGGCCGGCGTGGTGGGCAGACCCGACCAGCGGCTCGGTGAGGAGGTGGTGGCCTTCGTCAGTCTCCGCCCCGGGTCGACCGTTGACGTGGACGACCTGATCGCGTTTGCGCGCACCCACCTGGCGCCGACCAAGTACCCGCGCGAGATACGACTCGTCGACACCGTGCCGCTGACCAGTGTGGGCAAGCTGGATCGCAAGGCGCTGCGACAGCTGCTCGCGGTTTCTCCGTGAGCCGGGCTCGGTGATGAGGTACGCTGCGGCGCCGTGGACCTGAGCCTGACGCCCGACGAGGTGGCATTCCGCGACGAGCTGCGCGAGTGGCTCGCGGCCAACCACCCCGGCGTGGAGCCCGCCGACAGCGACGCGGCTCTCGAACACCGGCTGCGCTGGCAGCGAACCCTCTTCGACGCCGGATACTCGGGAATCTCCTGGCCGCGAGAGCACGGTGGACGGGGTGCCACACTCATGGAACAGGCGATCTTCAACGAGGAGCTGGTGCGCGCCAAGGCGCCCTCGCCGGCCAACATCATCGGGTTGGTGATGGGCGGCCCGGTGATCATCAACCACGGCAGCGACGACCAGCGCGCCCGGTTCCTCGCGCCCATCCTCAGCGGTGAGGAGATCTGGTGCCAGGGGTTCAGCGAGCCGAATGCCGGCAGTGACCTCGCTGCTCTGACCACGCAGGCTGTGCGGGACAACGGCGGCTGGACCGTCAACGGCCAGAAGGTGTGGACGTCATTCGCACACCGCGCCAAGTGGTGCATGTTGCTCGCCAAGACCGGTGGTGACGACCGTCATCGCAATCTCACCTTCTTCATATGCGACATGAACCAGCCCGGCGTCGAGGTGCGGCCGTTGCGCCAGGCCACGGGCGACTCCGAGTTCAATGAGATCTTCTTCAACGACGCGGTGGTGGCCGACGACAACATCGTCGGCGGCGTCGGCGACGGCTGGAAGGTCGCCATCACCACTCTGATGTTCGAGCGCGCCGGGTTGAGCGCCGCATCGGCGCTGGCGATGCAGCTCAGGCTCGACGAGCTCGCCGAGTTGATTCGCGAACGGGGCGGCCGGGATGATGTCACCCTGAGCCGCCGGCTCGGCGCGCTCGTGGTGGCCACCGAGACGATGCGGCTCAACGGCTACCGCGGACTCTCGCGGGTCATAGAACACGGTGTCCCCGGTCCCGAGGGGTCGCTTGCCAAGATCCAGTGGGCGGACATCAACCAGCGCATCGGCGAGCTGGCGATGGACGTTCTCGGCGGCGAGGCCCTGGTGACGGACCCCGTCTGGACGCATCTGATGCTCCGCGCCCGCGCCAACTCGATCGAGGGGGGAACGTCGGAGATCCAGCGCAACATCATCGCCGAGCGCGTGCTCAACCTCCCGCGGATGCGCTGAGCAAAGGGATGCGGTTCGACCTCACCGACGACCAGCGCGCGGTCCGAGACGCCATCGATGAGCTGTGCCGCTCGCGCTATGGCTCAGCCGTGGCGCGCAGCTACGGCAGCGGCGAGGCAGACGATGCGCTCTGGGACCGGCTGGTTGCGGCCGGCTGGACGGGCGTGGCGGTGGCAGAGGAGCACGGCGGCCAGGGGCTCGGTACCGTCGAGCTCACCCTGGTGTGCGAGGGGCTGGGCCGTGCCCTGGCGCCTGCGGCGTTCTTCGGGAACGCGGCCGCCGCGTTGCTGGTCGCGGCTGCCGGCAACGACGAGCAGCAGCGGCGCTGGCTGTCCGGGTTCGCCAGCGGCGAGGCGCGCGGGGCGCTGGGCAGCTGGCAGCCCGACGGCAGCGCGCTGGCATACGACGCCGAGGGCGCCGCGGCGCTCGTGCTGGTCGCGCCCGGACGCGCTGCGATCGTCAGCGCCGACGCCTGCAGCCTGGAGAGGACCGATGGTGTCGACATCACGCGCCGCCTGTCGCGGGTCACCGTCGGCGCCGTGGACGAGCTCCGCGGCGACGTCGACGCTGCCGTCGACCGTGTCGAGGTCGCGCTCAGCGCCGAGCTGGTGGGCGTGGCCAACCACGCGATGGACCTCGCCGTCGAGCATGCCCGCACCCGCCAGCAGTTCGGCAAGCCGATTGGGGTGTACCAGGCCGTCTCGCACCGCTGCGCCGACATGCTGCTTGACGTCGAGAGCGCACGCTCCGCCGTGCTCTACGCCGCATGGACGGCGGATAACGACCCCGTTGCGCTCCCCTTCGCGGCGTCCGTCGCCAAGGTGACGGCGGCGCAGGGTGCATGGCGGACGACGACGTCCTCTCTGCAGGTGCACGGCGGTATCGGCTTCACCTGGGAGCACGACTGTCACCTGCTGCTGCGACGCGCGGTTGCGTCAGGACACCTGTTGGGAAGCGCCGACTGGCACCTGGACCGCGTTGCAGCACAGCGCGGGCTGGGTGCCATCGCTTCCTAAGGCGATGGAATCGTCAGGGTCACATCGGTGCCGGCACCGGGTTCGCTGGTCGCGCTCACAACGCCCCCGTGCGCTTCGACGATGTCGCGCACAATCGCAAGCCCCAGTCCCGACCCCGCCGAATCAGCGCCCTTGACGAAGCGGTCGAAGACCCTTGGCAGCAGGTCGGCGGCGATGCCGTCGCCAGTGTCGTGCACGGTGATTCGCACGTCCTTCCCGATCCGCGTGGCGGCGATCGCCACCGTGCCGCCTGCATGCGTGTGTCGCAGGGCGTTGCCGACCAGGTTGGCGAGCACGCTGCGCAACCTCACGGAGTCGGCGTCCACCACCAGGCCGGCGGGTTCGATGGCGGCGGTGAGCCGGACGCGCTGCTGAGCGGCGGCCTCCCTGAACGTGCCGAGGGCGTCGTCGACGAGGATCCCGACGTCGATCTGCTCCCTGTGGAGCTGGAGCGCCCCCGCCTCGGCGAGGGCCAGCGTGCGCAGGTCCTCCACGAGAACCTCGAGCGAGCGCGTCGCCGCCAGCACCGGGCGGAGCTGCTCCGCGTCCGCCGCATAGACGCCGTCGATGATCCCCTCGGCCTGTCCACGGATCACGGTGATCGGGGTGCGCAGCTCGTGGGCGACGTCGGCGAGGACCGAACGGCGGCGCGCCTCGTCCGCCTCGAGCCGGCCGCTCATGGCGTTGAAGGCGCGGGCCACGCTGCGAAGCTCGCTGGGACCGCGCACGGGGACACGCGCGGAGTAATCGCCGGCCTCGATGCGCTGCGCTGCCTGGACGATGCGCGTTGCCGGCGCCGTCAGGCGCCGCAAGGCCACGGCGGCGACGAGAACGGCGCCGATGCCGAGCAGCAGCACCACCGCGGAGATGACGCGCGCGAACGGTGGTGAACCCACCGCTCCGGTGACGCTGAGCAGCAACCACACCAGGGCGGTCCCGGTCCCCGCCAGCACCGCGATCAGCAGCAGCACGGCGCACCCCACGCGTCGGGCCACGTGCCGGCCCTGACGCCGCCAGTCCTCTCCGCCCTCTGGCGGCCAGGGGCGATCCTCCGGCCACCATGGAGGCCTGCCCCGGCGTGGTCCGGCCCACGGAGGGCCGCCGCGCCGGCGCTGGTTCATACGGAGCCCTCCGCCAGCCGGTAGCCCACCCCGAAGACGGTCTGAAGGTGCCGCGGCGCGTGTGGGTCGGCCTCGATCTTGCGGCGGATGTTCTTGACGTGCGCGTCGATGGCGCGCTCATACGACTCCACGGCGACGCCGTGGACGGCGTCGAGGAGCTGGGCGCGGGTGAAGACGCGACCGGGCTGGCGCGCCATGCTGAGCAGCAGCTGGAACTCGGTCGCGGTCAGCTCGACGCGCCTGCCGTCCACCATCGTCTCCATGCGGGGAACGTCCAGCTCGAGACTGTCACCCACGCGCACCACGTCACCCTGCAGCTGCCGAGCCTCTGTGCGTCGCAGCACGGCGCGCACGCGCGCCACCACCTCGCGCGGGCTGAACGGCTTGGTGACGTAGTCATCGGCGCCAAGCTCGAGCCCCGCGACGCGGTCGGCCTCCTCGGTTCGTGCGGTGAGCATGATGATCGGGACCTCGCTCTCACGCCGCAATGCGCGCGCCACGTCGAGGCCGTCCAGGGTCGGCAGCGTGAGGTCGAGCACGATCAGGTCGGGTTTGTCGCGCCGCGCGGAGACGACGGCCGCGGCACCGTCGGCCGCGGTGAGCACGCTGAAGCCCGCGCGCTCGAGGTAGTCGCGAAGGATCCGCACGATCTCGGGTTGGTCGTCGACGACGAGCACGCTCCTCACGGAAGAGCCATCCTAGACGGGCGCCGGCGATCGAGCCGGGACCACGACGTGATCCCGGCTCGCTGCGGTCAGGCGCCGGCGGGCGTGCTGGAGGCGGCGGGGTCTGTTCCCGCGCCGCTGTGGGCCTGGCTGTGCCAGGAATCGAGCCGCTGCTCGAAGCGCTC
>DATBCJ010000161.1:0-8111 GCA_036270565.1 Candidatus Dormiibacterota bacterium
CGCCTGCAGCACGCGCGACAGAGTCCCCAGCAGGAACTCCTCCTCGGCTGGGGTGACCGACGGCTCATCGGAGATCTGCCCGCGGTACTCGTCGTCGGTGACCCCGACGATGAGGCGGCCGTCGCCGCTGGGCGTCGCCCCCACCCACCGCGCGCTCTCGCCGAGCACCGGTGCGATCACCGCGGCTCGGGGGTCGCCGAGGACGCCGGCGCCGAGCACGAGGTGGGCGCCCTTGCTGGGGCGCAGCCGCACGGTGGGGTCGACGGTGCCGGCCCACACCCCCGCCGCGTTGACCACCGTGCGCGCGCGCACCTCGAAGGTCGTGCCCGAGAGCTCGTCGCGCACGCTCACCCGTCCGCCGTCGACGCTGACCGCGGTGCAATGGGTGACGATGGACGCCCCGTGCGCCGCGGCGGTGCGGGCCACGGCGATGACCAGGCGGGCGTCGTCCTCGAGCTGGCCGTCCCAGAACAGCACGCCGCCGCGCAGGCCGTCGGCGCGCAGCGCGGGGATGAGACGGCGGGCCTCCAGCGCGCTGATCCGTCGCGGCCCGGGCAGGGTCTCGCGCCGCGTCCCCGAGGCCAGCCGCAACGCATCGCCGGCGCGGATGCCGGCTTCGGTCAGCAGGCCTCCCAGGGGCGGGAGGGCGTCGTTGAGGGGAGCGATGAACGGCAGTGGGCGCACCAGGTGCGGCGCGGTCCTGGTCATCAGCAGGTGCCGTTCGCGCGCCGACTCCCAGGCAACGCCGACCTGCAGGTGGCGCAGGTAGCGGAGCCCGCCGTGCACCAGCTTCGAGCTCCACCGGCTGGTGCCATTGGCGAGGTCGCGACGCTCCACCAGCCCGCAGCTCAGGCCTCGCGCGGCGGCGTCGAGCGCGACCCCGGCGCCGGTGATCCCGCCACCGATGACCAGAACGTCGAGGTGCTCGGTGGCCAGACGGGCCAGGTCGGCGGTGCGCTGGGCGGCGTGCAGCGATCCCACCACGCTCACGCGTGCACCTCGGGCCGCAGCCACGCGTCGAGCATCCGTCCCAGCTCGGCGTCGATCGCCGGGGTGAGCGCGTCGTCGGCCAGCGCCGGCGCGGCGGCGACCAGGCTGCGCAGCAGCAGCTCGACGAGGCGCGCGCTCGCCTGCTCGTCGAGCTCGCGAACGGAGCCGTCGCGTCGTCCCGCGGCGAGCTGCTCGGCAACGGCGTCGATGGCGATCTCCTGCGCGTGTCCGCGTCGCACCGTGAGGTAGGGGAGAAGGCGCTGCCCGTCGATCTCGATGACCCTGCGGATGACCGGGTCATCGCGCAGCGCGGCGACGGCCCGCAGGGCGGCGTCGACGAGCCGCTGACGGGCCGTGGGCAGGTGCGCCGCCTCTGCCTGCGCCGCCGCGACGATGGTGGCGACCTCGCGGGTGAGCAGGCTCGACCAGAGGGTGGCGGCGTCCGGGAAACAGCGGTAGACGGTCATCCGGCTGGCCCCGGCGTGGCGGGCCACGTCACTGACAGTCGTGCGCGCGATGCCCCGTTCGGCGACGCAGGCGCGGGCTGCGTCCAGGAGCGCGCCGTCCGAGTGACGCTGTGACATTATGCGTCGCAGTGTAACAGCGGTCGCCCGACGCTTTCACAGCGCGGGTGGGGGCCTTATGCTCGCAGTGCGATGCTGCTCAGCCCCGCTCCCGACCTGCCGTTCGTCATCGGCCTGCCCTTCGGACTGCTGCTCGTGGTCTGTGCGCTCGGCTTCGCGATGTACACGGTGATGGGCCGCATCAAGCGAGGCTGACCCGCCGGCGTCCCTCAGCTCGCAGCGGGACAGCCGATCGCCAGCAGCGTGACGTCGAAGACGAGCGTTGAGTTGGCTGGGATCGGGCCATTGGCCTGGGCTCCGTAGCCGAGCGCAGGCGGGATCACCAGGCGGCGCTTGCCGCCGATGTGCATGCTGAGAACCCCCTCGTCCCAGCCTTTGATCACCGCGTTGGTGCCGATGGCGAAGGCGAAGGGCGTGCGCCCCGACTGCCGCGAGCTGTCGAACATGGTGCCGTTGGTCAGCCAGCCCGTGTACTGCACTGTGACATTCGCGCCCCGGGTCGGCGCGGGGCCGGTCCCGACCACGAAGTCACCGTACTGCAGCCCGTCCGGCAGCGTGGTCAGCGCCACCGAGTCGGTGAACTTGTCCGGCACCGCCGCGACGCTCGGCGCCGAGACACAGGCGGCTGGGGTACTCGCCGATCCTCCTGACGAGGTCGGCGGGGTCGGCGTGGGCAACTCGTCTCCGCCGCACCCGGCGAGCACCGCCACGGCGAACGCCGCGGCGAAGGGCAGGCGAAAACCGCGACGATTCATCGGGTCGGAATGCTACCCGCTGGGCGGTACAATCGGACTTCGCCGCATTCATCTTTCTCGTGGAGCCGCCATGGCCAACACCATCAAGGAGTCCAAGGGAGTCACCTCCCAGAAGGACATCATCACCGCGCAACGCTGTCCGATCTGCCACAACCTGATGCGCCAGAACGAGATCAGCGTCGAGATCGCCTTCCGCCATCAGCGCAAGCCGGGCGAGCCCAAGCGCGAGCGCATCCTCAAGCACAGCAAGAACTGCAAAGCCGCGTAGCCTCGCGGGCGGTCAGGTGGTCGCGGCGGACGGCGGTAAGATGGCGTCCATGTCGGTGCGCCTGCCGTTGTTCCCGCTCAACACCGTTCTCTTCCCGCACATGCCCGCCGGGCTGCACATCTTCGAGGAGCGTTATCGCGAGATGATCCGCGACTGCCAGGAGCAGGGCACCAGCTTCGGCGTGGTGGCGATCCGCGAGGGCATCGAGGTGGGCGGTGCGGCCTTCCCCTTCAACGTCGGCACCCTCGCCCAGATCCACGAGATCGAGACGCTCGACGACGGCCGCTACAACCTGGTGGTGGCGGGCGTCTCGCGCTTCCGCGTCGAGAGCCTCTCGCTGAACCGTTCCTACCTGGTTGGCACCATCCAGTACCTCGAGGACACCCGCGGGGAGGAGGCGGCCATCCCCGAGCTCGCCCGGCGCACCGCCACGGCCTTCGCGGCCTACTCGGCGGCTCTGCGCAACCTCGCCGACCAGGCGGACGACCACGCCGAGGTCGCCGAGCTGCCGGATGACCCCGAGCTGCTCTCCTACCTGGTCGCCGCCTCCCTCAACGTGGAGGTGAATCGGCGCCAGGAGCTGCTCGAGGAGGACTCGGTGTCGGGCCGTCTGCGCCGCTGCCTCACCGCGCTGCGCCGCGAGTCGGTGTTCCTCGACCAGATGCTGGCCCGCCGCGACCACCACATCGTCCCGGTCTCGCTCAACTGATGGCGGCGGGGCTGGAACGGTTCTCACTGGCCGGCCGCGCCGCTCTCGTCACCGGGGGAAGCAGGGGGATCGGCCGTGCCATCGCGCTGGCGATGGCCGCGAGCGGGGCGCGCGTCGCGGTGTGCTCGCGGCACCTCGACGCCTGCCAGGCGGTGGCTGACGAGATCGACGCCGCAGGTGGCGAGGCCCTCGCCATCGCCGGCAACGTCGGTCACGCCGAGGACGTTCCCGCCATCGTCGGCGCGGTCATCGACCGCTTCGGGGCTCTGGACATCCTTGTCAACAACGCGGCGACCAACCCGCAGTTCGGCCCGCTGGTCGACGCCCAGGACGCCGCTGTCGACCGCATCTTCGAGGTCAACGTGCAGGGCCCGCTGCGCCTGACGGCGGCAGCCGTCCACGCGTGGATGGGCGAGCACGGCGGCGCGGTCATCAACATCGCCTCGGTGGGTGGCATCCGGCCGGAGGCGATGATCGGCGCATACAACGCCAGCAAGGCCGCGTTGATCAACCTCACCCAGACCCTCTCGCGAGAGCTCGGCGGCAGGGGGATTCGCGTCAACGCCATCGCGCCAGGCCTGGTCGCCACCGATTTCGCCCGCGTGCTCATCGAGACGCCGTCAATCCACGATCACATCGTCGGCCAGACCCCTCTCCAACGCCATGCCATGCCTGACGAGATCGCCGGCGCGGCCGTGTTCCTGGCGAGTGACGCGTCGTCCTTCGTGACCGGGAGCACGCTCGTCGTCGACGGGGGCGCCAGCGTCTGAGCGGCGCGGGCCGCGGCAGCTCAGTGGAGGTCGAGGACGAAACGGAGGGGCGGTGAGGTTCCGCTCAGGAACATGCCGGTCACCGTCACGGGATGGGTGACGGTTATGCGATACACGGTCTTGCCACCGCCGCTCGACACCAGCGTGACCGACGAGATCACGCCGCGCGCCGGTGGAATGCCGGTCGAGCCGGCCGGCAGGGTGCCGTTGAGCGTGACCAGCACGGACGTGGGAGTGGTGCCCACTGTCACCTTCGGGCTGCTTCCGGAGCTGCCGCTGACCGGCCCCATGTCGAACACCATGCGCATGAAGGTGGCCTGCTGGCCGTAGCGGATGTCGCGCACCTGGAAACCGGTGCCGGCCCCGCCGAAGCTCTGGACGACGGGTGCGCCGGTGGCTGCCGGGGCGCTGGTCGCCGGGGCCGCGCTCGCCGCTGGTGCCGATGTCGGCGCCGCCGACGCCGAGGCGTGCGAGGTTGCCGACGTGGCCGCTCCTGCGCCCGCGACGGCATTGTTCGTCGGCGTCGACCGGTGGCTGAGCACCAGCGCTGTGATGAACACGATGGCGACCGCGGCGACGACCGCGATGATGCGCCGGTCGGGATTGGCTCCCCGCGTCGTCCTCACCGCCGTGCGCGTGCCCGCCGCCGCGGTCTCGCCGCGGTCGCGGACCATGGTGGCCATCGCGGCCAGGGCGCGGCGCATGCGCGTGACCACGGTGACCTGCTCGCGCGCCACCGCGCGGCTGTGCCGTCCCAGCGGAGACGGCTTGATCGGGGCGGACGGCGCCGGCGGCTCGACGTCGATGCCCCGCGGGTACGACGACGCGCCGAACGCATTCCACGGCGCGGGTTCGGCGTCCGCGGCGTCCCGCGCGTCGTCAGGCGTCACCGCGGGTGGCGCCGAGGCGGCGGCCTCCGGGGAGGTGGCCACCAGCGCTTCGGTGGGCAGGTCGACGGGCGCCGCCTGGCCGACGCCGGTCAGCTCGACATCCCCCGGCTCCGCGACGACCTCCGGCGCCGCCGCGGCCCCGGCGACCGGGAGCCGCAGGCCGCGGGGCGGCGTCGCACCGCTGACGATCTGGATCGAGTCCTCGACGCGGTCCGCATGTCGCGCCAGGGTGAGGCGAACAGCCACGGAGTCGCGAAGGCGAGACCAGAGCATCGACCCGCCACCCGAGGGGGCCCGGACGGGCGGCGTCACCGGTGGGGGTGGCAGCGGCGCCGGCGCGACGGGCCCGTGCTCCCTGTGCGGCGCCTCATCCCCAGGCGCCATCTCCCAGCCGGCGGCGGAGGCGTCGGCAACGACGGGGACGTCGGCGTCGATCCAGGGATAGTCGATGCCGGTCACGTCAGCCGGTGGCGGCGGAGCCCCCGGCTCCGCGTGGGTCGCGGCGGGCAGCAGGATCGGAGGCAGCTCCGGCTCTGGTGCCGGCGCCGGCTCGGTGCTCCACGAGCGTTGCTCGGCCGGCGTGCTCACGAAGGGAAGATCGGGCTGCACGTCGGGCACCGACGGTGGCGCGGTTGCCGCGTCGATGGCCGCGCTCAGCGGGGCCGGGCGCCGCGGTCTCCACGGCAGTGCCGCGTTGCTCGGCTGTGCCCTCTGCTGCGCGACCTGCCAGGGCTGCTGCTCGGGAAGCGCCTCCACGATGGGCGCGGCCGGCCTGGCCGGGGCGGGAAGGTCGGTGACGCCGGTGATTCCGACCTGCTCGAGCATCAGCCTCGCCGAGTCCGGCGCCACGCGCACCCGAGCGAGCTGGCCCAGCCGGGTCTTCTCCTCGCGCAGCGTTGCGGCGCCGGCGCTGCACCGTCCGCAGCCGACCAGGTGGGCGTCGAGCTCGGCCCGGCGGTCGGGGGTGAGCTCATCGTCGATATAGGTGCTCAGGGTCAGCAGGCTGCACTTCACAGCGCGATCTCGCTGTAGATGGTCCCGAAATCGCGCCGGGCGGCGGCCAGGAGGCGCCCCGACGCCTCGGGCGAGCACTCCAGGGCGCGCGACATCTCGCGGTAGTCGAGACCGCCGAGGTCGTGCAACAGGAGGGCGGCGCGGCGGTCGAACGGGATGGTCATCAGGGCGCGCTTGACGGTGTTCATCCGCGAAGCGGCGTCGCTGTCCACGTCGGCCTGGAACTGGGTCTTCGGCTTGCGCAGGAAGCGTCCCGGACCGTGCCCGCGAGGCGGAAAGCGGTGCCCCTGGCGGCAGGCGCGCGTGACCGCCCGGTACAGGGCCGCGCGGCCATCGAGCCGCAGCCGGGTCGGCGGATACTTGGCCGCGTGGGCGAGGCCGCCGGCGACGAACTCGAGGGCATCGTCGGCGTCACCGGTCAGATGAGTGGCGTACGTCGCCAGATCATCGAGGTGCTCGCAGGCAAGGCCCGCGAGGTCACTCGCATCGGGTGGGGTGTTTGCTAGGACGTTGATCATGACGTTGTCGTGCGAGTGAGCACGCGCTGGGCGCAAGCATACAGGTGTGTGGTACTTCGGTCAATGTTGGCCGCCACCGGCGTTTCCATTCGGGTTCCCGCTCAGCCGATGGGAACGCGCCGCAGCGCCCCACCGCGCACCGCCGACGGCGGCGTCAGTCCGCACGCTGCCCAGGCGGTCACCGGCATCCCGATGTCGGCGACGTACACGGCGCCGGTGTGGAGAGTCGCCCCGGCCGCCCAGAAACCACGCTTGCAGGCGGTGAGCGTGCACGTCGCGGTGGCGTGCACCGCCGCGCCGAGTGCACGCCCCTCGGCGGCATCCAGCCCGCTGGGCACGTCCACGCTGAGCACCTGTCCGTGGAGTCGCTCGATCACCTCCGCGTGCGCCGCTCGCGGGGGTTGGGAGAGGCCGGTGCCCAGCAGGGCGTCAATCGTCAGCGCAACGTCGTCACTCGCGAGCGCGGCGCTGGCGACCGGCGACGCCGTCACCGCGACACCCGCTCCGCGCGCCGCCCGGGTCTGCAGGCCGATCACATCGGGAAGTCGATCGGGCTCGCGCAGCACGGCAACGCTCACGGTGCACCCGGAGGCAGCCAGGTGCCGCGCCGCCACCAGCCCGTCCCCGCCGTTGTTGCCATGGCCGGCCACAACATGAACGCGACGGGGCCGCGATCCGAGCATGCGCCAGGCCAGCCGGGCCACCTGGAACCCGGCCAGCTCCATGAGCTGGACCACGCCGATGCCCAGCGACGTTGCCGCGGCGTCCAGCGCGGCGACCTCGGACGGGGTCAGGGCGCCGAAGCGCCGGTGTGCAGCCGGGTTCATGGGCAGCCCAGCTACCGTACTACCGCGATGGCACTGACCCCGCAGGCGACGCGCGGCCCTGCCCGCCGCCTCTCGCGCCGCGGCTGGGTGATCTTCGTCGTCGCCGCCCTGGCGGTCGTCGCCGCAGCCGTGGTCGGCATTCGGGGATTGCTGGCTTCGCCCGTCGAGTCGGTCGCCGGCAACGGGGTGGCCGTCCTGCACGGCACCTGGGAGCCGTACTCCTGCGACGCCCACCTCTGCCAGGGCTACGTGACCGCCGGCGCCCGCAGCGTATTCGTGGTCCTGGCCGCCGGCTGCCCCGAGCCCGCCCGCGCGTCCGAGGTGACCATCACCGGCAAACCCGACCCGTCCCTCGGCGGCGGAAGCTATCGCTCGGAAGGCTGCGCGAGATAGCCGGTGTTAAATGAAAGACGGCCGGGAGAAGCTCCCGGCCGCCCAGAGATCGACGGTGTGCGGTCTCAGTAGTCCGGCATGGGCGGCGCGGCCGCACCCTTGCGCTCGGGGATGTCGGTGATCAGGGCCTCGGTGGTGAGCAGCAGCGCCGCGATCGAGGCTGCGTTCTGGAGGGCGGAGCGGGTCACCTTGGTGGGGTCGATGATGCCCGCCCTGACCATGTCGACGTACTCGCCGGTGGCCGCGTTGTAGCCCTGGCCCTTGGGCAGGCCTCGCACCTTCTCGACGACGACCGAGCCCTCTTCGCCGGCGTTGTCGGCGATCTGGCGCAGCGGCTCCTCGAGCGCGCGGCGGAGGATGTTGACGCCGGTCTTGACGTCGCCCTCTGCCTGC
>DATBCJ010000162.1:0-7153 GCA_036270565.1 Candidatus Dormiibacterota bacterium
ACCGTTGTGCAGGCGGCCTGACGCGAGCTCGATATGGCGCAGCTTGGCGATCGGATTGTCCGGGTCGCGGAGCTCGACCTCGGCGGCGAAACGCTCAGACAGGTCACGGGCGATGAAGGTGAGCGCCAGCGCATCCGCCTCATCTCCCTCGATGCGCACGAACGTTGCCGCGGACAGTGCTGGTTGGTCCAGGGCGGCCCGAGCCTCGGCCTGCGCCTGGTCGAAGAAGAGCTGGGGAAGGATGTCGCGTGAACTGGCGTCGGCGAGCCACGGCGTGCCCTGGCGCCACTCACGTCCAGCCACGAGGCCGTCGAACCGTCTGTGAATGGCGTCACATGCGTCAGGCGCGATGCCGCGAACGCGCACGTGGATGACCCGGCTCATGCTTCGATTGTAGGAGCGGTGCGCTGCAGCGATCCGAGCTCGGATGTCGGGATCGCCGACTACACTACCCGTCCGCGCCGAGGTAGCTCAGTCGGTAGAGCACAGGTCTGAAAAACCTGGTGTCGACAGTTCGATCCTGTCCCTCGGCACGCCCCCGTCTCAATTGCCGAGCGCGGACTCGACGCGGGAGCTGCTGCGCACGCGGGGAGCGGCCTGCGCCGTCCGCGCGCGACTCCTGTGAGAGGTGGCGAACCCGACCACGCGACCGGCCCGCACCAGGACATCCTCCTGCGCAAGAAGACTGGCCTGCAGCCGCTCGTGCCCCGGCGTCAACCGCCCCACGGCGTTCACCACTCGCCACCAGGGAAGACCCTCAGCGCGCGCCAGGACCCCGCCAACCGCTCGCGCCGCGCCAGGGTGACCGGCGCGTGCCGCGACCTCGGCGTAGCTGGCCACGTCGCCGGCGTCCAGCGCCGCGATCACCGCGTGAACGCGGGAGGTGAAGTCCCGCGCTGCGCTCGACCGCGGTGGGTTCCCTGACACCGGCGCATCTTCTCGACTACCCGGTCAGCGCGGCAAGGGCGACGAGCGATGCCGGCACGTCGGATCAGACGGCGACGGCCACCTCGCCGGCGTCGGCACCGACGGCGAGCTCTCTGGCGCCCGCCATCACCTCCTCGACGGCTCCGTTCAGCGGCGACACGCCGGCCCGCAGCGTTTGCTGGAGCCCGAGCTTGCTCATCTGCTTGAGCAGACGTTTTGCCGCCACCACGCCCGAGGCCACGCCGCCGTCGCGAATCAACAGGGCCGCGGCGCCCCCCTCGAGGATGGTGACCGGCTCATTGGCTCGGGCATACGCGATCACCAGCGCCGCATATCCTGAACGGGCGCTCGCCGGGATCGCCTCGTCGATGACGAACAGGCAGCAGGCGCCCTCGCCGGTCACGGCCCCGGCAGCGGCAACGAAGCGATCGTGGCCGATCGCCCAGGGCAGCTGGGAGATCGGCGGGAGCTGCATGCGCGCCACCCGGTCAGCTCACCAGCAGGTCAGCGGCCAGAACGTCGAGCGCGGCCAGCCGGTCGGCGAGGCCGGCGCCGGCGGTGCGCCCCCAGTCCAACAACTCGTCCACCGCGGCGATCAGCTCGCGCAGCCGCAGCGGCTTGGGGAGCGCGCTCACCCCACTGCGCAGGGGACTCGGCCGACGAAGCGAGCCGCTCACGAAGCAGATGCCGCTGCGCGATCCGTTGCGGAGCGCGACCAGCCGACGTCCGAGCTCGACGCCATGCGTGTCGGGGAGGAGCCCGTCGAGCAGGATGGCGCCGTAGCGCTGGCGCTCCACGGCGCGCGTTGCCTCGGCGCCGGTGGCCACGGCGTCGACGTCTCCTGCCAGCCCCGCCAGCGCGCGGGCCAGGAAGGAGCGGACCAGTTCGTCGTCCTCGACGATCAGGAGGGGAGGGGGGACGTGCACCTCGGAGATCCTACCGGCTCAATCCTGACGGTGCGGACAAGAGATCAAATTGTGATGACATCCGCACTGATGGCCGATTTCGTCCAGCGTGATTGGACCATCCGCGAAATCCATGCCCGCCTGTCCCGGTCCGGGTGCACCGGCGTGCGCTGCGCGGACGTACGCCGGGCGGCCGTCCATCATGGTCCAGGCGGGCATGTTCGGGACCCCGGCACGAACCATGCGCAACGCGGCGGCTGCCGACGGCGCCGTGTCGAGGTGGCGATGGCCGACCGACGGCGCGTACGTCGCCTTCGTCAGGTCGATCGGGTCACCGGGCCAATCGGTGAGCAGGCCGGAAAGCGCCTGTCCCAGCGCGGCGACTCCCACCTCGCACAGCTTTCGGGTCAACGTTCCCGAGGTGTCGTCGTCGGAGACGGGCAGCGTTCGCTGCGCCAGCATCGGACCAGCGTCGACCTTGGGCACGGCACGGTGCAGGGTGATTCCGGCGATGGGATCACCGTCGGCGATGGTCCAGTACACGGGTTCAGGGCCGCGCCGGGCGGGCAGAGCGCTGGGGTGGATGTTCATCCAGCCGTGGCGTGGAACGGCGAGCGCGCGGGCGCCGATGATCTGGTCAAAGCTGGCCATGACCACGCCGTCGAGGTCGAGAGCGGTGAGGTCGAGCAGGGTGTGTTCGTCGTTGACCCGCCAGGCACGAAGCAGGGGAACGCCGAGGTGGTCGGCGATGCGGCTCAGCGCATTGTCGCCGAGGATGGCTTCGTGCGCGCCCGGTGATGTCAGCAGGCCCACCACCTGGATGTCGTCGAGCTGGAGCAGGGCGAGGAGGAACGCGAGGCTGTAGTCGGAGGGGAATCCGGCGAATAGGATGCGGGCGCCCGGCAACGTCTGAGCGGTGCCGTCCAGCGCAGGCAGGTCGCGATCGGGGATGAAGGAGAACTCGCGGCGCTGCCAGAGGTTGGTGCGGACGGCGTCTAGGGCAGGGGATGTCGTCGCCACCCGGGGAATGCTAACGCTGCACCCGTCACCGCACGCCGTCATCGCCGCCGGGAATCAGTCCGTCGAGGACCAGACCAGCGAATGCCTCGTCGAAACGCTGCTGCGATACGCCGGGAACGCCTGACACCGCCTGCCGCAGCGGCGCGCCGGACAGCCTCGGGTCGCCGAGCACCGCCCGCAGGATGGCACCGCGCAGCTGACGCTGGCTCCCCTGGTAGCGCGGGCGCCGACGCGGCACCGCTGTGGACGCCGAAAGGTGAAAGGTGCAGCTGTGCCCCAGGGGACATCCGTCGCACCGTGGCTGAGCGCGGCAGTGGTGCGCGCCCACGTCGAACAGGGCGTATGCATACTCGCGAATCGGCATCCCCGCCGGCCGGGCCTCGCGGACGACCGCGTCGAGCACAGCGACGGCCACCTCGCTGGCGTCACAGCCGAGCGCCACCCGAGCCGCGACGCGGCCGATGTTGACGTCGCGCGGCGGCGCGAGAGCCGGCCCGACGTCGCTGAAGGCCAGCAGGGCGCGAGCGGTATACGCACCAACGCCGGGCAGGGTGCGCAGTCCGGCCTCGTCAGCCGGCCAGCCCGCGTCGGACACCCGCGCTGCGCTCAGCCAGAGCGCGCGAGCGCGGCGCGGATACCCAAGCCCCTGCCACTCACGCAGGACCTCGTCGAGAGACGCAGCAGCGCAGGAGCGCGCGTCCGGCCAGCGCCGCAGGAAGCTTTCCCAGCGGGGAATGACCCGGCTGACCGAGGTCTGCTGCAGCATCACCTCGCTGACCAGAACGGGCCACGGGTCGGTCGTCAGCCGCCACGGCAGGTGGTGGCGGCCGTGCGCGGAAAACCAGTCAGGCAGGCTGTCCGTCCACATCACCGGTCAGTGTGGCTCAGACGGCGGCGGTGGTTCAGCCGGCGTTCGTCGCCGCCGGTCGATTTGCGACACTCGCCGGCGTTGAACCGCTGAGGAGGCACACGGCATGGCGCGCCACACCATCACGTTGATCCCGGGCGACGGGATCGGGTACGAGGTCAGCGAGGCGGCTCGCCGGGTCATCGACGCAACCGGCGTCGACATCGTGTGGGACGTACAGAATGCCGGCCTTGACGTCGTCGAGCAGTACGGGCAGCCGATGCCCGACCACGTGCTCGACTCCATCCGCAAGAACAGGATCGCCATCAAAGGACCGCTCACCACACCCGTGGGCAAGGGCATCCGCAGCGTCAACGTCGCGCTGCGTCGCGAGCTCGATCTTTACGCGCTGGTGCGACCGTGCAAGTGGTATCGCGGCGCGCGCAGCCGCTACCAGGACGTCGACCTCGTCATCGTCCGCGAGAACACCGAGGATCTCTACGCAGGCATCGAGTTCGCCGAGGGTGAAACGGAGACGCTCGAGCTCATCGACACCATCGAGCGCCTCGGTGGCCGGCGGATCCGCGAGGATTCCGGTATCAGCATCAAGCCGATCAGCGTCGCGGCGACGCAGCGCGTCTTCCGCTTCGCTTTCAAGTGGGCCATTGACAATGGACGCCACAAGGTGACGGCGGTGCACAAGGCCAACATCATGAAACACACAGACGGCCTCTGGCTGCGCGTCGCCGAGGACGTGGCCAGGGAGTTCCCTGACGTGACCTTCGAGGAGCGCATCGTCGACAACATGGCGATGCAGCTGGTGCAGAAGCCCGAGCTCTATGACGTCATGGTCATGCCCAACCTCTACGGCGACATCCTCAGTGATCTCTGCGCGGGGCTCATTGGCGGCCTCGGCCTGGCACCCGGGGCCAACACCGGCGACGACATCGCGGTGTTCGAGGCGACCCACGGCAGCGCGCCGAAATATGCGGGCAAGAACGTCGCCAACCCCATGGCGATGATGCTCAGCGGCGTGCTGATGCTCCGCCACATCGGCGAGACGGGCGCCGGCGATCGGCTCGAGGCAGCCATCGCCAAGGTCATCGCCGAGGGCAACGCTGTCACCTACGACATGAAGCCGAGTCGCGACGATCCCACCGCGGTGGGCACGTCGCAGGTGGCAGACGCGGTGATCGCCGAGCTGGAGCGGGCTCCGGTCGCCCCCTAGGTCGCCGGCGCGGCAGCGCTCGCGCGCGGCGTTGCGTGACGTGGTCGTGGTGTCGCTGTGACACGGCACGGGCTCGCGGTCCCGGTCCCCGCGGTCCGGAGCCGTCTGCCCCCATCGCCTAGCATGAATGCCGTGAGGGCGAGGCTCGTCGGCGCGTTCCCGGTCCGCGCGGTGCGGCGCTTCCTGGCGGCGCAGGGGCCCAACTGGGCGACGATCATCGCCTGGAACCTGTTCTTCGCCTTCTTCCCGATGGTCTTCCTCGCCATCAGCGCTGTCGGCCTGGCGCTCCGCGATCCCAGCACGCGCGCCACCGTGGTGCAGCAGGTGCTGGCGGCGTTTCCGTCATGCAACGCGCAGCAGTCCAGCGGCGGCAGCTGTCAGATCGTCACCGCGCTCGACGACTTCCGGCGAAGTTCGGGCGTCTTCGCGGTCATCGGCATCGTCGGGCTGATCTGGAGCGGGTCATCGCTCTTCGGCGCCATCGAGCAGGGGCTCGACAACCTCTACGGCGCCAGGTCGCGCAGCTTCGTCCGGCAGAAGCTGATGGCCATCGGGATGGTGGTGATCTTCGCGGTGATGGCGGTGCCGCTGGTGGTCAGCGGCAGCGTGTTGGGGCTCTTGCAGTCGCTTCCGGGCGTTCCCGACTTCCTCCGCAGCGGACCGGCCAGCCTCCTCCTGCAGGTTGGCGCCGGCATCGTGGACGCGTCACTGCTTTTCGGGCTCATCTTCTACGTGGTGCCCAACCGCAAACAGCGGGTCCACGACATCCTCCCCGGCGCGATCTCCGCCGGCGTGATCTTCGAAGGCCTCACCCTGCTGTTCCCGCTCTATTTCGGCCTGGTCACCCACAGCCCGCAATGGGGCCAGACGTTCGGGTTCATCTTCGTGCTCCTCTTCTACTTCTTCCTGCTCGGACAGATCGTCATGCTGGGCGGCGCCGTCAACGCCGAGGTTGCGGCCGCCCACCACCCGCAGGAAGCTGCGCAGACCGAGGCGGGCAGCCTCGCGGGCGAGGGAGTGGTGGCGGTCCCGCCGGCGCAGGAGGCGGGCTGACGGCCCCTGGCGGGTCCCGCGGCGTGACGACTGTGTCGCAGTTCAGCAACCGTGGCCTGGTTACAGTGTGTGACCAACGAGTGTCGACCGTGACCGATTGGTTCGACCACGTGGATGGCCCGTGACCCAAGGCGAGAACACACCCGGAGACACCGCCCTGACCGCCCTGGCGCTCGAGCAACCGCTGCGCCTGCTGGTCGACGACATCCTCGAAGCGGCCCGCGAGTACCTGGACATGGACGTGGCGTTCGTCGCGGAGTTCGCCGGAGACGAGCAGGTGTTCAGGCATGTCACGGGCGACGCGGCGATCTTCCGCCTCAGCACCGAGCTGCGGGTCCCTCTCGGCTGGATGTACTGCAAGGCGATGTGCGACGGCCGGCTGCCCGAGGCGATCCCGGACACCATGGCCAACGTCGTCGCAGCTGCGATGCCCGTGACCAGCTCAGCCCACGTTGGAAGCTACGTGGGGGTGCCGGTCAGCCTCCCCGACGGACGCGTGTGGGGTTCGATGGCGTGCCTCAGCCGCCGCCCCGACCACAGCGTCGGCAAGCGCGACGTCCGTTTCATGCGCATGCTGGCCCGGATCTACGCCGAGCAACTCGAGCGCGAGGAGCGCGAGGCCGTCGCTCGGCGCCAGAAGCGGGCCCAGATCCGCGCCATTCTGCGCGAGAACCGGCTGATCACCGTGCTCCAGCCCATCGTCGACCTGGTCAGCGGTGCCCCGGTCGGGTTCGAGGCCCTGGCCCGCTTCGAGGGCGAGACGCCCCAGCCGCCGGACGTGTGGTTCGCCGCCGCCAAGGAGGTCGGGCTGGGCACTGAGCTCGAGCTCGCCGCGGTGCGCTCGGCGCTCGGTCACCTCGACATGCTGCCCAACGGCACCTACCTGGCCATCAACGTCTCGCCGGAAACGGCCGTCACATCGGAGTTCGCGGTGCTCATGGAGCATGGCACCGACCGCGTCGTCATCGAGGTGACCGAACACGCCGCGATCGGCGACTACCCACAGTTCAACAGCTCGGTGGCGCGACTGCGCTTCCGTGGCATGCGGTACGCGGTCGACGACGCCGGCGCCGGCTTTGCGACCTTCAGCCACATCCTCAGCACCAAGCCGGACATCGTGAAGCTCGACATGTCGCTGATCCGCGACATCCATCGCGACCTCGCTCGCCGAGC
>DATBCJ010000163.1:0-4075 GCA_036270565.1 Candidatus Dormiibacterota bacterium
GGCGCTCAGTAGCCATACAGCCCCGGGATGACCCCGACGGTCACGGCAACATCGGCAACCGCGTGGATGATGATCGCGGGCCACAGCGAGCCCGTCTTCTGCGTGATCCAGCCGAACACCCAGCCGAGCGCAATGGTGGCGGGCACGAACGCATCCGCCGGACCCTGGTACTGCACAGCGATATGCGCCAGCCCGAAGAATGCAGCCTGACCGAGGTTGGCCGCCCACGGCGGTGCGACGCGGTCGAGCGCCCCAAGGAGCAGTCCGCGGAACTGCAACTCCTGCGCGAAGCCCTGGAGCACATCGGCGGGACCCTGCAGTGGCAGGTCGCGTGCCAGCGCAATCGGAGCGATCCCCGGCCGGCCGAGCAACGTTGCGGGCAGCAGCATGACGATGAGCAGGAAGGCCAGCGTCCCGGCGACGGTCACGACCTGCGCCGAGGTCCCGAACCGCCGCAGCCGCAAGAGCGGACGCAGGTGGGCCGGCGAGACGCGCAGGGCCACGACCGCCAGCGCGATGGTCAGCACGGCCTCGGCCACGGACGCGATCAGCACCTGCGTGTTGAAGTCGAAGCGGCTGCCGGAACTGTCCTGGATCCACTGCGGCCCCCCCGCGAACACGCTGAATGAGACGGTCATCGCGGCGACGGCGATGAGCAGCGGTCGCGCAGCGTTGAATCGCCGCCACACGAGCGACGCGAGGGCCAGCACCGTCGCCACCGCGCTGAGGCGCAGGACGTAGGGGTCGACGCCGACGGGGTCGCTGAACAGCCTGGGCACCAGCAGGGCAAGCCCGAGGGCGGCGGACGCGATCAGCAGGACACCCGCCGGTTGCCACCACGGGCGCCCGGCCATCCGGTGTGGCTGCGCAGGGGCGACCTCGGTCATGGGTCGTGTATAGCCGACGCAGCGGCGTCGCCAGCGTGCCGTGCTCTCCGCGCCGGCGCGTTGGTTTCGACGCGCGCGAGCTCTCAGGCCGCCGGCGGAGCGGGGTCGCGGGCGTGGGGCGGCATCATCGGCAGCACCGAGCCCGGGTCGCGCAGCGGAGTTTGCACTCCCACCACCGGGGAGATGGCGAGGACGCCGTTCTCGGAGGTGTGCACCAGGGTCCAGCCGCCCTCGTGGACCAGCCAGTGGTGGTGGCGGCAAACAAGCACCAGGTTGGGCAGGTCGGTGGCTCCGAACTGGCCCCCGCCCCACTGGCGGACGTGGTGGGCCACCGTCCAGGACGCGGGCCGGTCGCAGCCCGGCCAGCGGCAGCCCCGGTCGCGGGCGTTGAGCGCCCGCCGCGTGGCGCCTTGGACCACCCGCTCGGTACGACCCACGTCGATGACCTGGGAGGCGGCGTTGACCAGGACCCGGGTGATGGTGGCGTCGCAGGCCAGGCGCTGCACGGTGGGGGCGGCGACCAGCCCGGCGAACTCGATCTCCCCGGCCGGCGCCCCGACCAGGTCGGCGAGGGTCTCCAGGGTGGTGGTGACCTGGAGGTGGGCGCGCTGGCTGGCGGTCTGGGGGATCTCCCCCTGGTCGAGGCGGTGGGCACAGAGCTCGACCAGGGCGTCGGCGTAGCGCTGCTCGCGGTCGCGGCGGTCGTCGCGACCCAGGGGCCGGGCCAGCGGGTCGAGCGCGGTGCGGAGCAGGGCGCCGCCCTCGGGGTCGAGCATCCCGGTCAGCTCGACGCAGCCACCCCCGAACGCGGTCAGGGTGAGCCGGCGCTGCTCGCGGGCGTCCTCCTGCTCCTTGAGGAAGGCGGCTCGGTCGGCGGCGTGGCGGACGTGGTCGCAGACGGTGCGGAAGCGCTGCACGGTCAGGCTCTCGGCCTTGTCGAGCAGCCAGCGCTCGTTGAAGACCGCCGTCGCCGACCCGGAGTCCTCGAGCGCCCGCGCCGTGGCGGCCATCCAGCCGAAGTGGGCGAATCCGATCCGGCCATCGACCAGCGCGGCGGCGCTGAGGCGCAGGTCCTCGGCGCGCTCCCCGGCGCACACCGCGGTCTGGGCGGCGTAGCTGGTCATGTGAGCGCGCTCGCGCAGCCAGGAGACGGCGCTGGGGTTGATGTACGCGTCCTCGTCGTAGGCGGCATCGAAGCGGGCGGCGTCGCGGGCGAAGTCGAGCTCGAGGCGGTTGATCAGGGAGCGCTTGAAGAGCAGGTCGGCGGCCAGGGATTCCTCGTCCTCGACCACGAACGGCCGCTCGCAGTAGCGCACCACCACCGCGCCGAAGGCGGCGAGGTCGTCCGAGGGCAGCCCGAAGGCCAGATCGTCGACCGCAGGGGCGACGGCCGCGAGGTGGTCCTCACACGGCGCAGTGGTCATGCATCGACCATAACGAACACACGTTCGCGATGCAAGAGGAAACGCCTTGCCCGAGCGAGGTTTTACCGCATTGCGACACCACACCTGGATGTCGCGGGATCGTCGCGCACACAGGCAGGTGCGACGAACCCGTCACCCTACCCGCCCGCCCAGCACCAGCTCGAACGCGCGCGCCGACGGGTAGCGTCCGTACACCGGAATTGGCGTGTACCCCGCCTGCGCGTACAGCGCGAGCGCCTCCGGCTGCGACGGCCCCGTCTCCAGCCATACACGGGTGTATCCCCGCACGCGCGCCAGCTCCTCGAGCTCGCGCAGGATCGTGGTCGCGTGACCCTGGCGGCGGCGATCCGGAGCGGTCCACATGCGCTTGACCTCGCAGGTGTCGCGGGACCGACGCCGGATCCCGCCGCCGGCAACCGTCCGCCCCCCGTCGACCAGGACAACAAAGCCGCCGCCGGGCGGGTCGAACTCCTCAGCCCGGGTGGTGGTCATCTCGTCGCTGGCGCCGTACCGCCGCTGGTACTCCTCCCCCAGCGCCGCCAGCAGAGGCGCGACCGCTGCATCGGTGAGGCGCACCTCGCGTAGCTCCACGGGGGTGATGATGCCCGGTCCCGGCTGGCTACAGTTCCACGATGGCAGGCGTCGAGCAGCGCGAGGTCGCGGCCAACGGGCTCCGGTTCGAGACCCTCCTCGCGGGGCCGGACAGCGGCGAGGCCGTCATCCTCCTTCACGGCTACCCGCAGAGCGCCGAGACATGGCGCGACACGATCAGCTGGCTCGTCACCCGCGGGTACCGCGGCGTCGCTCCCAGCCTCCGCGGCTACTCGCCAGGGGCCAACCCGCCCGACGCCGGCGACTACGCGATGCCCGAGCTGGTGGCCGACGTCATCAGCATCGCCGACGCGCTGCACATCGAGCGCTTCCACCTCGTCGGCCACGACTGGGGTGGCGCGCTCGCCTGGGTGATCGCCGGCAACCATCCGGATCGCGTGCTCAGCCTCACCGTCCTCTCGACCGCCCACCCGCTGGCGATGGCCGAGGCGCTGCGCACCTCCTCGCAGGCGCTGCGCAGCGCGTACATGAAATTCTTCCGCATCCCCCGGCTCCCCGAGGCGATGCTCTCGTTCGCGAACTTCGCGCAGCAGGGCGTCGGCGTGCGGGTCTCCGGCCTGCCCAGGGATGCGTGGCGTCGCGACCGCGAGCACCTCCGTCGCGTCGGCATCCACGGTCCGCTCAACTGGTATCGCGGAGCCACGCGCGGCCTCGGACGACCACGCCGCGTCAGCGTTCCGACTCTGTACATCTGGGGCCGTCACGACATGTTCCTCGGCCGCCGCGCGGCGCAACTGACCGAGAAGTGCGTTACCGGTGAATACACATTCGTCGAGCTCAACGCCGGCCACTGGATCGCCGAGCGCAACCCCGACCAGCTGCAGCGCCTGCTCGGCGAGCACCTCGAGGCACACCGCGCGCCGGCTCCGGCGCCCGCCCCGGCAGCAGACGTTGCAGCATCCGCGGCCGAGGCCGCCGCAAAACCCGCCCGCAAGCGCGCCCCCCGCCGTCGCCAACCCAAGAATCAGCAGCCGGACTCCGGGTCCGCCGCTGGTTAGAAGTCCGGCTGGTCGCAGACGGGACCTCTGGTAGGCTTCCCGCCGCGATGAGCGTCACCATCCTGGTGGGCGGGCAGTGGGGCGACGAGGGCAAGGGCAAGGTCATCGACCTCCTCGCCGATCGCGTCGACATGGTGGTGCGCTCGCAGGGTGG
>DATBCJ010000164.1:0-9449 GCA_036270565.1 Candidatus Dormiibacterota bacterium
AATGTCCAGATGGCGCTCGACGGCGGCTACCCGGACGCGCCGTTCCCCGCCAACAGCCGCATGGGCGCCTGGCTTCGCCTCCCCCTCCAGTTGCCGCTGGTGCTCTGGGCGCTCAGCTTCAGAAGCGAGCGCGCGACGGCCTGACGCGTCACTCGCCCTGGACAGCGTCCCTGATGTGCTCGCAGCGGGTGACCACCATGTGCTCGTTCAGGAGCAGGCCGAGCACGTCGATCCGGCAGGGCTGCTTCTGCCGCTTGGTGGCGGAGCGATATGTCTCGAGCAGCATCCGCAGCTTCTGACGCTTGCGCGCGTCGACCGCCTCTTCAGGGAGCCCGAACGCCACCCCCCGCCGCGCCTTGACCTCCACGATGACGAGCGTCTCGCCGTCCTCGGCGACGATGTCGATCTGCCCGATGCGGCTGCGCCAGTCGCGCGCGAGGATGCGAAAGCCGTGTTCCTTGAGGTGGTTGAGCGCGGCGGTCTCGCCGGCGTGTCCCACCCGCTGACGCAGCGGGCGCGCAGGTGGAAGCGTCTCAGGCGCGCGCCGGTCGGGGTCAGCCGTTGTCGGTCTCCACGTCGGCCTCGCCGGCGCCGGCCTCGACGGCGACGGCCTCAGCCGCGCTGTCGTCAGGCACGTCGTCGACGACCTCGACGGCCGCGTCGTCGGCGTCGTCGAACGGCTCGTCCTCTCCCGGCACCACGTCGACGGGCACCACCTCGACATCTGCCGCCGCGGCAGCGCGCCGGCTCACCATCGCCCCACCGCCGATGGGCTCACGGCGCTCGCGGATGCGGGCGCGCTTGCCGACCTTCTCGCGCAGGTAGTAGAGCTTGGCGCGACGCACGTCGCCGTGGCGAAGCACGTCGATGCGGTCGAGCCGCGGCGAGTGCACCAGGAAGGTGCGCTCGACACCGACACCGTGCGAGACACGTCGCACCGTGAAGCTGGTGTGCAGCCCGGTGGTGCCCTTGACCGCGATCACCACACCCTCGAACACCTGGATGCGCTCGCGGGTGCCTTCGACGACCTTGACGTGCACGCGCACGGTATCGCCAGAGCGCAGAACCGGAACCTCCGGCTTCTCCTGCTCACGCTGGAGCAGGTCGATGACATTCACGTGTTTCCTCCGGGAACCGCGCGCAACCGTACCAGATCAGGTCGGCGGCGCCGGGTTGCTTCTTCACTCTGCTGGTGGCGCCACGCCGCGATCGCCGCGTGGTCGCCGCTGCGCAGCACCGCGGGCACCGCGTGGCCCTCGAAGTCTGCGGGACGCGTGTAGAGGGGCGGCTCCAGCCCTCCCGACGCCGTGCCGCCGAAGGTCTCGTCGTCGAGCGACTCGGGGGAGCCGACGACGCCGGGCACAAGCCGCGCCGTGGCCTCGATCACCGCCATGGCCGCAACCTCACCGCCGCTGAGCACGTAATCGCCCACCGACAGCTCCTCGCCGATCTCCTCACGGGCGCGTTCGTCGACACCCTGGTAGCGGCCACACACGAGCAGGACCGCCCGCTCGGCGGCGAGCTCGCGCGCCACCTCCTGGGTGAACACCCGGCCCTGGGGCGAGAGCAGGATGGTGCGCAGCCCGGGGACGTCAGCGCGCAGCGCGCGGACAGCGCGCGCGATCGGCTCCGGCTTCAGCACCATGCCTGCGGCCCCACCGAACTGCATGTCGTCCACCTGGCGATGCCGGTTGGTGGTGTGGTCGCGCAGGTCGTGCACGTGGATCTCGACGCCGCCGGCATCGATGGCGCGGCCGACGACCCCGACGCCGAGCGGCCCCGGAAACACCGACGGAAAGATGGTGAGCACGTCGAACCGCATCAGCCCTCGTCCTCCGGCCAGGGGGTGATCACCATCACGCCGGCGGCAACGTCAACGGAGCGCACCCACTCGCGCACCAGCGGATAGCGCCGCTCGGCGGTGGCGTCGGCGACGACGATCACGTGGCTCGACGGCTGCTCCTCGACGTCGGCAACCACGCCCAGCGGCTCACCGTCTGCCGTCACGGCGCGGAGGCCGATCAGCTGCCACTCGAACCATTCGTCGGCACCGAGTGCTCGTGCTCGCTCCGGTTCGACGCACAGGTAGTCGCCGCTGAGGCGGGCCACCTCCTCGCGGGTGGGCAGCTCCTCGAAGGCGAGCAGCACCTCGTCGCCGTCGAGCGGACGCGACGAGAGCACGGTGAGCCGGCGCTGCTGCTTCTCGGCCAGCAGCGACGTCCCCGGCCGGAATCGTCCGAGGTCACCGCCCAGGGTCTGCACCCGCACCTCACCGCGGACGCCGTGAACCCGGCGCACGTGGGCGACACGCAGCAGCGCGGGGGCCGCTCGGTCGGGCGCGGGCGCGACGGGTTCAGGCATGGCGCCCGGCGTCGGCGAGCTCCACCTGTACGCGCTCGTGCTTGCGCAGGCCGGCGGCGCGCACCACCGCCCGGATCGCTTCGATGTTGCGTCCACCCTTGCCGATCACCTTGCCCATGTCCTCCTCGGCCACGGTCACCTCGATGATCGTGGTGCGTCCGCGCGGAATCGCGCTCACCGTGACGGCGGCCTTGTTGACCACGATGTGCTCGGTGATGAAGCGGGTGAGGTCGGCGTAGTCGCTCACGAGTCCGCGGCCGGCTCCGCGGCGCCGCCGGCGTCATCGGGCTCCGCGGCGGTCTCCGGCGGTGACTCCGGCTCGGGCTCGGCCGCCGGCTCAGGCTCCGGCTCCGGCTCCGCCCCACCGTCGGTACCGGCGCCACCGAGGTGCACGTTGTCGGCGTCGACGGCGTCGACCTCCTCCGATGAACCCGGCATCTCCGACGCGCTCGGTGTCCGGGCTGCGGGCGCGGCGACCGTCTCGGCGACCGGCGCGGCCTTGAACGTGCGCGGGACCTTGGCCAGGATGCCCTCGCGCACCAGCAGGTCACGGGCGGCGTCGCTGGGACGGGCGCCCTTGCTCATCCATTCGCGCACCTTGTCAGCGTCGACCTGGACCCTGGCCGGCTCGGTCAGGGGGTCGTAGTAGCCGAGCAGCTCGATGAACCGGCCGTCACGCGGGCTGCGCGAGTCGGCGACCACCAGCCGGTAGAAGGGCCGCTTCTTCGCGCCCATCCTCTTCAGGCGGATCTTGACCAAGACGTCTCCTTTCTGTTGGACCTGTGGCCGCTCACGACGGAAGCTGACTGGGATCGATGTTGCGGAGCTGCTTGAGCATCCGTGCCTTGCCGCGCAAACCCTTGGTGCCCTTGCCGCCGCCCAGCATCTTCATCATCGACTGCATCTGGTCGAAGCCCTTGAGCAGCTTGTTGACCTCGGCGATCGAGGTGCCGCTGCCGGCGGCGATGCGCTTGCGGCGCGACCCCTTGATGACCTCGGGATGGCGGCGTTCCTGGGTGGTCATCGAGAGCACGATCGCCTCCATCCGGGCCAGGTCCTTCTCGTCGGGGATGGCGCCACCCTGCTGCCGGGCGTCGGCGAGCAGCTTCTTGCCGCCGGGCATCATGCCGAGAACGCCCTCCAGCGGGCCCATCCTGCGCACCTGGCGCATCTGCTCGAGCCAGTCCTGCATGGTCAGCTTGCCGGAGAGCGAGCGCTCCAGGACCTCCTCGGCCTGGGCCTGGTCGACGTTCTCCTGGGCGCGCTCGATGAGCGTGAGGATGTCGCCCATGCCGAGGATCCGCGACGCCATCCGGTCAGGAGCGAAGGCCTCGAACTCGGACACCTTCTCACCCGTGCCGCAGTAGAGGATCGGCTTGCCGATGGCCTCGCGCATCGAGAGCGCGGCGCCACCGCGGGCGTCGCCGTCGAGCTTGGTGAGGATCACGCCCTCGACCCCGACCGCGTCCTCGAACGCCCTGGCCACGTTGACGGCCTCCTGGCCGGTCATGGCGTCGACGACCAGGACGGTGTCGTGCACCTCCACCTTGCGGCGGATCTGCCTGAGCTCGTCGAGCATGACCTCGTCGATCTGGAGGCGGCCGGCGGTGTCGAGGATCACCACGTCGCAGTTGAGGCGCCTGGCCTCGTCGACACCACGCTTGCACAGCTCCGGGGGCTTGGCCCTGCCGTCCGGCATCGACACCGGGATCTGGTTGTCCTTGCCGAGGCGCTCCAGCTGCTGCGCGGCCGCGGGACGGTAGGTGTCGGCAGCCACCATCAGCGGCCGGTGACCCTCCTTGCGAACGGCCAGCGCCAGCTTCGCCGCTGTGGTGGTCTTGCCGCTCCCCTGGAGGCCGAGCAGCATCACCACCGTGGGCGGCTGCGACTGGTAGCGGAGCCTGCGCTGCTCGCCGCCGAGCAGGGCGGTGAGCTCGTCGTTGACGATCTTGACGATGTTCTGGCCCGGGGTCAGGGACTCGAGCACCTCGGTCTCCAGGGCCCGCTCGCGGATGCGCTCGACGAAGGCCCGGGCGACCTTGAAGTTGACATCGGCTTCGAGCAGGGCGAGCCGGACCTCCCTGAGGCCTGCCTCGACGTCGTCCCTGCTCAGCTTGCCCTTGCCGGAGAAGCGCTTGAAGACGTCGCCGAGACGGTCGGAGAGGGAGTCGAACATCAGACCGGCCTCGCCTCGAGCGCTGCCACCCGAACGCGGAGATCGGCCTCGAGGGCGTCGCGGCGGTCCAGCTCGTCGGCCAGGCCCAGGCGGGCCTCGAGGTTCTCCAGCTGGGCCACGGCGCGACGGATCAGGTCGTGGGCGCCGCTGCGGGTGCAGGCCAGGTGCTCGGACAGCTCGGTGATCGACCAGTCCTCGTCGAGATGGAGGCGGCACGCCTCACGCTGGTGGGTGGTCAGCACCCCGCCGTAGACGTCGAGAAGACGCTGGTGGCGGGCGGTGTGGACCGACCTGTCGGCGGCGGTGGTTCGTGTCAAGGGCAAGACCTTGACAGGATAGCACCTCAGGCCACGGGCACGTCCAGGACGCCGGCGAAGAGCGCGTCGAGGTACGACGCGGGGTCGAAGACGTTGAGGTCGTCGATCCCCTCCCCCATCCCCACCAGCTTGACGGGGACGTCGAGCTCGGCCTCGATGGCCAGGATGGTCCCGCCCCGCGATGTCCCGTCCAGCTTGGTGAGCACGATGCCGGTCAGTTGCATGGCGTCGTGGAAGGCGCGCGCCTGGGCGATGGCGTTCATCCCCGTCGGCGCCTCGATGACCAGCAGCGTCTCCTGGGGAGCGTCAGGGATGGATCGCGTGATCACCCTGCGCACCTTCTCGAGCTCGGCCATGAGGTTGCTCTTGGTGTGCAGCCGGCCGGCGGTGTCGACGAGGACGACGTCGATCCGGCGTGCCAGCGCCGCCTGGATGGCGTCGAAGACGACCGCGCCGGGGTCGGCGCCGGGCTGATGGGCGACCACCTCGGTGCCGCTGCGGGCGGCCCACAGCCGCATCTGGTCGATGGCGGCGGCCCTGAAGGTGTCGGCGGCGGCGACCAGCACGGTGACGCCCTCGCCGCGCAGACGGTGGGCGAGCTTGCCGAGGGTGGTGGTCTTGCCGCTGCCGTTGACACCCACCACGACCACGACGCTGGGCCGAGCACCGAGGTTGAGGGCGCGGTCGCGGGCCTGGAGCATGGCCAGCATCTCGGCCTTGAGCGCGGCGAGCGCCTCCTCGGCCGTGCCCAGCCGCTGCAGCCGCACCCGCTCGCGCAGCGACGCCACCAGCTGTTCCGCAACGCCCATGCCCGCGTCGGCTCCGACCAGGATCTCGAGCAGGTCGTCGTAGAACTCGTCGTCGAGGTCGCGGCGCAGCAGCACCGTGTCGCGGACCTGCTCGCTGAATGCCAGCGACGCACGGTCCATGCGCCGCGACATGCGCTTCCACCAGGCTTCGCGATGCACCCGCGAGACCACCTCGTCAGCCACGGCGACGGTCAGACCGCTGCGCGGATGGTCGCCTGGCGCAGCCCGACCACGTTGCCCTCGGGCACGGTCTCGCCCGACTCCGCGTCGAAGCGCACGCTGATCACCGAGCTCACCCCGTCGCCGTCGCTGGTGACGCCGTGGAGAGCGTCGGCGGCCGCCATGGTGATGTGGTTGTGGGTGACCACGATGAACTGCTGCGCCTCGGCGAGCCGTTTCAGCAGCCGCGTGAAGCGCACCACATTGCTGTCGTCCAGCGGCGCGTCGACCTCGTCGAACACGTAGAAGGGTGAGGGGTTGACCTGCTGCAGCGCGAAGATCACGGCCATCGCCGTCAGCGCACGCTCGCCGCCGCTGAACAGGCTGAGAGGCTGCAGCCGCTTGCCCGGAGGCTGGGCCAGGATCTCCACGCCGGCCAGGCCCGTCTTGTTCCGCCCCGGGCTGTCCTCGAGTTCACCCTGCGGCGGATCCTCGCGCCGGAGCGTGGCTCGGCCTCCCGGGAACAGCTCGGCGAAAAGCTCGTGGAAGTGAACCGACACGGCCCCGAACACCGCCTCGAACCTGCTGTCGATGGCGGTGGTGAGCCGGCCCGCGATCGCCCGGATGTCGGCACACGCCCGGCCGAGGTCGTCGCGCCCCGCGCGCAGGACCGACACGCGGGCCGCGAGCTCGTCGTGCTGCTCGGGAGCGAGCGCGTTGACCGGCCCCAGGGCAGCGATGCGGCGCTCGAGGCGGACGATCTCGCGCTCGGCGTTCTCGGCGTCGCCTGCCTGCGGCTCGGGGCCCTCGTCCTCGTCGTCGTCGCGCAGCGCCAGGGCCAGCTCGGAGACGCGGGCAGCAGCGGCGGCAACCTCGGCCTGCGCGGCGCTGCTTTCGTCCTGGGCGCGCGCCAGCACCACCGCCACCTCGGCCCGCTCGGCATCGAGTGCGGCGACGGCTCGCTCGCTCTCGGCGAGGCCGGGGGCGGCGACGGTGATCGCCGCCATCGCCTCGGCGACGTCCGCGTCGACGCGGACAACGGCGAGGCGAGCGGCGCGGCCGTGGGCGAGCGCGGCCACAACGTCGAGCTCGGCGGTCACTACCCGCAGGTCTGCGTCCGTCCTTCGCGCGATGGCGATGGCGAGCGCCTCACGCGCGGTGTCGAGACGGCGCTGCCGATCGACGCCGGCGAATCTGACCCGGTCGGCCTCCGCCTCGAGCTCCCGGACGGCCTCGGCCTTTTCGAGAGCCGCCGCCCGTGAGCGCGCAGCCGCGTCCCGGGCGGCGGTCGCCTCGGACCTGGCGTCCTCGAGGCGCGCCTGGGCAGCCGCGAGACGCTGGGCGGCCGTGCCCTCGTCGCTCTCCAGCACGCCACGCTCGCGGTCGCGGGCGGCCAGCTCGGCCCGGGCGGCCTCGAGCCGCTGCCGCTCTGCCGCCAGGGACGCCCCGGCCGCCGTGGCCAGGGCGACCGTCCGGGCCGCCTCGACGTGGGCCGCCTGGACGTCGGCGGCGGCAGCGCGGTCGGCCGCCTCGAGGGTGGCGAGGCGCTCTGTGACGGCCCTCCGGGCGGCCTCGGCCTCGCGCTCGGCCGCCATCGCGGTCGCGGCTACGGCCCCGGCCTCGTGCTCACTGGCGGCGAGCTGGAGGGTGCGGCCCGGACGGCCTCCACCGCGGAGCCCCATCGGGGTGATCACCGTGCCGTCGGGCAGCACGGCGCGTCCGCCGGTCTCCGACGCCACCCGCCGGCCCGCCTGGCGATCGCCGACCAGCCACGTTCCGGCCAGGCACCACGCCAGGGCAGCCTGGGCCCCGGGCTCGGCGCGGATCGCCGAGATGGCCGCCCGCGCTGCCCCCGGCGCCGCACGCGGCGGAGCCGGCTGGGCGGCGTCGGAGACCAGCTCCTCGCGCACCGAACCGGCGTCCAGGTGCAGCGCCGCGGCGTCGACGTCGGCGACGATCCAGGCACCGAGGTGGGCCTCCAGCGCGGCCTCGACCGCCGGCCCGTCGGCCTCGTCGACGAGGGTGAACGAATCGACGAGCCGGCGGGCGAAGAGCTCCCCGGCTGCCACCGCCTCGGCGATGGCGCCCCGGCCCCCGAGCGCGCCCTCCACCTGGCCGCGGAGCGCCGCGGCACGCGCCAGCGCCGTCCGCGCGGTCTCCCGTGCGGCGTCGAGCGCGGACTGCGCCTCGTCCGCCCGCCGCCGCGCGTCCAGCACCGCCTCGCCGGCGCCGGCGCGCGCTGCGTCCGCGGCCGTGGCGGCGGCGGCAGCGTCGTCGCGGGCGGCCAGCGCCGCATGGGCACGTTCTTCGAGATCGGCGACGCTTGCGACGGCTCTGTCCACCCGGTCCCGGAGGGGTTGGGCGGCGTCGCTGAGCAGGCGCAGCTGGGTGGCGCTCCGGCGCACCCCGGCGTCGGCCTCGACGCGCTCCTCCTCGGCGGCGCGGAGTGCCGCCTCGCTGGCGGCCAGCGACCGTTCGGCCGCGTCCAGCGCGGCGGTCGCCGTCCGGGCAGCCACCCGCGCGCCTTCGAGTCGCAGCTCGAGATCGCTGCGCTGGCCGGCTTCATCGGCATTCGTCGTCTCCAGCGCCTCCAGCTGCGCGGCGCGCTCTGCAACCTCCACGGTCGCCGTGCGCAGGTCCGTGGCGGCCGTCGCCCGGGCCAGCACCCCGGCGCGGACGCGGTCAACCCCGCGACGCTGCTCACCGGCGGCACGCTCGCCGTGCAGCCGCGCCTCTTCGAGACGGCGACTGGCCTCGATGTGGCTGGCGCGCTGGGTCTCCAGGCGCTCGCGGTGACGGTCGAGCCGATCGGTGAACGCCGCCTCGGCGACGGCTGCCGCCTCGAGGCGGTTCCCGGCGGCGTCGAGCCTGCGGGTGGCCTGGCGGAGCTGGGCTCGCGCCCCGCGCCAGGCCTCGCGGGCCAGCGACCCGCGCAGCTGGGTCAGCCGCTCGGTGAGCTCGCGCTGTTGCAGCGCCAGCGCCGCCTGCCCGGCCAGCTCAGCCAGGCGCGGCTCCGTCTCGCCCAGCAGGTCCTCGAACCGCCGCAGGGTGATCTCCGCCTGGGCGACACGGCCGAGCGCGTCCTCGCAGGCCGCGCGCAGGGCACGCACCCCGGCGGCCTGCTCGACCAGGGCGCGGCGCTGGGCCGGCGTGGCCTCGATGATCGCGTCGATGTCGTTCTGCGCGACCACGGCGTAGCCGCTCTGGGTGAGGCCAGTGGTGCCCAGCACGCGCTCCAGGTCGCGGAGGCGCACCCGGTCGCCGTTGAGGCGGAAATCGCTGTCACCGTGGCGCACCACCCGCCGGCTGACCGACACCTCGACGTCGTCGAGCGGGAGCCGGCCGTCCTCGTTGTCGAGGATGAGCTCGACCTCGGCGAAGCCCATCCGGCCGCGGCCGCTGCCGCCCGAGTAGATGACCTCGTCCATCCGCGCGCCGCGCAGCTCGCGAGCATTGGTCTCGCCGAGGGCCCAGCGGATGGCATCCACGAAGTTGCTCTTGCCGCTGCCGTTGGGGCCGACGATCGCCGTGATCCCCGGTTCCAGGGAGACCTCGCTCCGGCTCGCGAACGTCTTGAACCCGGACACGACGACGCGACGCAGCCTCATCGGGACGATTCTCGGGTCA
>DATBCJ010000165.1:0-11121 GCA_036270565.1 Candidatus Dormiibacterota bacterium
CGGCGCTGCGAACCGCGGCGAGGGCCAGCAGCGACAGCGCGGCGACGGCGAGGGCAGCCCAGCGCCGGGCGGGGCGCCCGGGTCTCACGCCGGGAGCGGGATCAGCTGCGCCGTGCCCGTGGCGTCCACCGGCGGCCACACGGTGACACTGTGGCGCACCGCCTGCCACTGCCAGATCACCGCCGCCGCCCGCGTGTTCTGGCCGAGCATGGCCGGATCGGTTGAGAACTGGATGCCGGCGCCGTTGGGCAGCCCGCCCCGTGGGATGTCGAGGCCACGCGCGGTGGCTGCGACCGATGCCGCGTCGAGCCGCGCCGCGTGGGGAAGGACGTCGTGGAACAGAGCCCACGCGGCGGTGAAGCCGGCGAGTCCCTCCTCCGTCGGTGCGGTGCCCGTCGTCTGCCACCAGGCGTGGGAGAACTGCTGGTAGGTGGCGCGAGCGTCGGGGCTGAGGACCCCGGCGTTGAAGCCCTGTGTGGGCCGATCCGACGCGAAGACCCCGATGGCCGCGGAGCCGAGCTCCAGCCCGAAGTCCGGACCGCACTCGGCCATGGTCGAACCGATCAGCGCGCCCACGTGCAGGTGGGCCGCGAGCATGGCGCGGCGGAAGGCAACGCCGTCGGGGATGTACGAGGCGAGGATGAGCACGTCGGGCCGGGCCGCGGCCACCGTCGCGAGCACGCTCGAGAAGTCGGGCCGGTGTGCGTCGTAGGTGGTGTACGACACCACGTCCATCCCCTGCACGCGCGCCTGGGCGACCGCGGCGTCGCCGACGGAGTGACCGTAATCGTCGTCTTCGAGCACGACCGAGACGCGCGTCGCGCGAGCCGCCAGACCGAGCCTCGGTGCCACCACCGTGGCCGCGAAGGTCGCTGAGTTGACACCGAGGTTGGCGCCGCTGGCGCCCACCCGGAAGATGTTCGGCAGCGCCCGACCGGTGACCCGGTCGGCCACGGCCCCGGCCTCCCAGTAGGTGAGTCCCGCCGCGGCCGCGGCCGCGCTCGCCGGCACCGACAGAGCCGACGAGTACGTACCAATAACGACCGAAACTCCGTCGCCGCGCAGGCTCTGGACGGCGGCGGAGGCCGCCGCGGGGTCGTCGAGCTCGCGGGCGTCGAGCTGCACGGGCATGCCGTGGACGCCTCCGCCCATGTTCACCATGTCGCGCGCGATCTCGACTCCCTGGTACTCCTGGCGTGCCAGCGGCGACAGCGGCCCGTCGAGCGGGAAGAGGGCACCCACCCGGAGAACGTGACCGGCCGAGGTGGGCGCGGCGAATGCCGCAAGGACGGTGGCGGCGAAGACCAGCGCGAGAAGAAGACGGCGGATCATGTCCGCATGATCGCCGACCCGCGCGCGGGCCGGCTAGGTCTTGACGGCGCCGCGCACCAGCGCCGGCCGCATCTCGGAGCCGTGGGCGGCGTCGCCCGCGATCAGGCCGCCGAGGGCGGGAGCCGCGCTCATCGCGGCCTCGAGGTCGCTGGGCTCGAACGGATGGTGGGTGAACCGCTCGCACACCAGAACACCCCTGACCACGCCGCCGTCGACGATCGGCGCCACCAGCGTCGAACCGACCTCGATGTTGGAGCGTCGCTGGGTGCGGTGGCTGGCGGACTCGGTGAAGAGCACCGCTCGCCGCCGGCTGACGACCCGCTCGACGGTGCCCGGGGGGAGGGCCGCCGGCTCCGCGCCCGAGGGCGGCAGAACGTACGAGTGGTCCGCGCCCACCTCCTGGCTGATCCGGGCCAGCGCCGCCTGGATGCCCAGGCTGGTGGCCAGCGCCCCCCAGAGCCGCGGGCGGCGGTTGACGGCGGCACGGTTGCCCACCGCGTTCACGGCCATCGCCACCATCGCTCCGCCCAGGGCTGCGAGGATCGGCGCCACATGCCCGGCGAGCAGGCCGGCGTAAACGGCGAACATGGCGGCGCCGGACACGACCGCGCGCTCCAGGTAGCGTGCCGTGCCCTCGCCGATGCCATGACGCTGGTCGGCGAAGGTCCAGTGGCGGTTGAGCACGGTGTTCCACACCAGGCTGGGGAGGTAGGCGGGGAGGAATGCCGCCAGCGCGGGCATGCCACCAACCCCGGTGAGGAGGGCCACCAGGGGGAGCAGGATGGCGAGGCCGCTGAGCCCGACCAGGCCGAACTTCCAGCTCCGCGCCGAGCCCTGGACGTCAAGGAAGAGGGAGCGCAGATGGCCGGCAAAGAGCAGCCCCTGGCGCAGGCTCGCCTTGCTGGCCCCCGCCGACCGCGACGCGAAGTGCAGCGGCACGTCGCGGACGCGCAGGCCGGGGACGCAAACCAGCAGCTCAAGCAGGACCTTGAAGCCCACCGGGCGGAACTCGATGCCGTCGATGACGCCGCGACGGCAGACGAAGAAGCCGCTCAGTGGGTCGCTGCTGGCCCGGGCCTCCCGGAAGAGGGCACGGGCCAGCGCACCGGCTCCGCGGCTCACCAGGCGGCGAATCGCACCGTCGAGCCCGTGGCGGCTTCCCCCGCGCATGTACCGGCTGGCCACCACCACGTCGGCGCCGCCGACGGCGGCCTCGAGCATGGCCGGGATGCTCTCGGGGGGGTGCTGCAGGTCGGCGTCCATGACGCAGACGTATTCGCCGCGGACCGCGTGGATGCCACTGAGCACGGCCGTGCTGAGCCCGCCCTGGCGCTCGGCGCCCTGGCGATGGACCAGCCCAACCCGCGGGTCGGAGGCGGCGGCGGCGGCGACGAGCCCGGGGGTGCCGTCGTCGGAGTCGTCGACGAAGAGGATCTCGTGGTCGACGCTGCCGAGCGTGGCCCGCAGGCGCCCGAGCAGCGCCTCGATGTTGGCCTCCTCGTCCCGGGTGGGGATGACCACGCTGAGGAGTGGAGATCCAGCCATGAACCGAGCATATGGCGGTCAACGCGCCGATCCCGTCGACGTCGCCACCCTGCCACCCGGCGTCACCGGACTGCAACGCCGGCACGCTGTCGCCGAATACGGGTCCGCAAGCTTCACCGGCTGTGCGACGTCTACATACAGGGGCGACAACTATGGGACGACACGGTCACTATAGTGGTTCGTGATAGCCGCGACGTGAGGTTATGTCCATGAGGGGATTCGCGCGGGCGAGCCCCAGCAGGCCTTCCGGGGAGCCGGACCGGTGGTGAGCCGGGGCCGGAGGGGGGTGGTCACGCTTGGTGACCAGGCCCTGCTCTTCGCCGCGGCCGTGCGAGGCGCCTTCCAGCGACCCTTCTATGCCGCGGAGTTCCTCGAGCAGTGCCGCTTCATCCTGGTGTCCTGCGCCGTCCCTCTGGCGCTCACCGGCCTCGGCTGGGGGACCATCGTGGCGCTGGAGGCGGGCAACTTCTTCAAGCTCGCGTCGGCGGAGTGGCGCATCGGCGGCTTCATGGTGCTCGCCAACGTCCGTGAGTTCGCCCCGGTCGCCACCGGCCTGATGGTCGCCGCGGTCTGCGGCACGGCGATCACAGCCGACCTCGGGGCGCGCAAGGTCCGTGACGAGCTCGAGGCGATCAGCGTGATGGGCATCAGCAACGTCCTGTTCATCGTGGTCCCGCGCTTTCTTGCCCTGGCGTTCATGACCGCGCTCTACAACATCCCGATGATCATCTTCACCTGCCTGTCCGGGTACCTCGCCTCGCTGGCGCTGGTGGGGGTCAACAGCGGTGCGTTCATCAGCACGTTCTACACACAGGGAACGCTCCAGGACCTCTACGGCGGTGAGTTGAAATGCGTGATCTTCGGCATGCTCATCGCCACGGTGTGCTGTTACAAAGGCATCACCGCCAAGGGCGGCGCCGAGGGAGTCGCGCGCGCCGTGCACCAGTCGGTGGTCGCTTGTTTCGTGAGCATCCAGATCATCGAGTACCTCTACACCCCGACGGTCCTCGCCCTCTTCCACTCCAACAACGTGTTGCGCTAGGGACCTCGTGGCCACAGTTACCCGCCCCATCAAACCGCCGCCTCCCGCCACCCGCCGCGCGGGCGCGCCCTCGCGGCTTGCGGGCGTGCGCAGCGGCTTGGAGACGCTCGGCAACATCGTCAACTTTGCGGGCGGCGCGATCGCGCACATCCCCCAGTCCACGCGATATATGCGCGAGGTCTGGTGGTACGCGGCGTTCATCGCCATCGGCTCGACGCCGATCGCCCTGGTGCTCACCTACTTCACCGGAAGCGAGTGTTCCATCGAGGCGTACTACTCGCTCTCGCAGATCGGTGCGCAGTCGCTCGCCGGTGTGTTCAACGCGATCTGCGACACCCGCGAGATCACGCCTTTGTTCTTTGGCTTTGCGATCGGGGCCAAGGTCGGGTGCGGGCTCGTCGCCGAGCTGGGCACGATGCGCGTCAACGAGGAGATCGACGCTCTCGAGGTGATGGGCATCCCCTCGAAGATCTACCTGGTGAGCACCCGGATGCTCGCCTGCTTCCTGGTGCTGCCCTTCATGTACATCCTGGCGCTGGCGGTGAGCTACCTGGGTTCGTACATCGTGCAAATGGTGCAGATCCCCAGCGGCAGCATCTCCAGCGGGGTGTACTCCGACTACTTCTTCAGGTTTCTCAACATCCAGGACCTGGTCTTCTCGATGATCAAGGCCGTCGTCTTCGCCTTCCTCATAGTCTGCGTGGCCGTCTATTACGGGTACAACGTGACCGGGGGCGCGGTGGGCATCGGCAAGGCCGTAGCCAAGACAATGGCCGTGGCGCTGGTCGTCACCGTGGTTGTCAACGCCCTTCTGACCCAGATCTTCTGGGGCACCAACCCGAACCTGCCAATCGCAACATAGAGGTGGACTACGAGGTGAGCGTGTCCGAACCCCCCGTCAGCACCTCCGAGAATGGTCGCGGTGCGCCCCCGCCCGCGCCGCCCCAGGCCCCGCCGTCGCGCGATCCCTCGCGCCAGAAGAACGTCCCGCAGGGCGATCAGGCCGCCTACACGGACCTCAGCCAGCCGGTGAGCGAGCGGCCGGCGACCCAGTCGGAGTCGACCTGGGCCAAGGAGGCGATCATCGAGCTGCGCAATGTCCACAAGGCGTTCGGCGCCTTCAAGGTGCTCGACGGCGTCACCTGCCGGATCCCCAAGGGTGAGATCAGCGTGCTCATGGGCCCGTCGGGAACCGGCAAGAGCGTCACCCTGCGCCACATCGTGGGGCTGCTCCCACCGGACAGTGGCGACGTCTTCGTCGACAACCGCGACGTTCCTCAGCTCAAGGAAGACCAGCTGCTCGAGCTGCGCCGCGGCATCGGCATGCTGTTCCAGGACGGCGCACTGTTCAGCTCGATGAGCCTCTACGACAACGTCGCGTTCCCGCTGCGCCAGCACACCAAGAGGAGAGAGGGCGAGATTCGCGAGATCGTCATGGACCGCCTCACCGAGGTGGGCCTCGCCGGCGCCGAGAAGCGCATGCCCAACGAGCTCAGTGGCGGCATGCGTAAGCGCGCCGGGTTCGCCCGCGCCCTGGTGATGGAGCCCAAGATCCTGCTCTTCGATGAGCCAGATTCCGGGCTCGACCCGGTGCGCACCACTCTGCTGTGCGACCTGATCCGGGAGATCAGCGCCAAGTACCAGGCCACCTCCATCGTGGTCAGCCACGATGTTGGCGCCGTGCGTCGTTTCGCGGACAATATAGGCATCCTCTACAAGGGGAAGATGCGTCACTTCGGCAACAAGAAGGAGATCGAGGAGTCGGACGACGAATTCGTCCACCAGTTCTTCAACGCCTCGTCAGAGGGGCCGTTGGGGATGGATTGACCAGGAAGGTGACAGGAAGGTGAGTGTGTCCAGGTCGGCGATCGCCGGGATCGGGGTCGCTGCTGTCCTCGTGGGAGGAGCGGGATTCGCCATCGTGTCTCCGCGCGCCCTGGGAGCCCACTACCACGAGTTCCAGGTCACGTTCCCCACGGCCGACGGCCTGGTCTCGGGCAGCGATGTTCTCGAGGCCGGGTCGAAGATCGGCACCATCAGCGACATCGAGCCCACCCAGGACAACTCGGCGCTGGTCACCGTGCAGGTTGCCGATGCCCACTGGCCGCTGCACGACGGCACCACCGCGGACATCAGGCCCAAGTCACTGCTGGGCGAGAAATATGTCGACATCCACGATGGCCCTGCCAGCAACTCCGCCCTGGACACAGCCGTCACCCTGCACGAAACCCAGAAGGCAGTTCCCGTCGAGCTTGACCAATTCATCAACAGCCTCGACGAGCCGACCCGCAACGCCGCCCGGGTGCTGCTCAACGACCTGGGCGCGGGCGTCGCCGGTCGCGGCCTGAGCCTCAACGAGGCGATCGCCGCCGGCAAGGCCGACCTCCAGAACCTCGCCGTGTTCGGTACCACCCTGAACAACCGCGACGCCGACCTCGACCGCATCCTCGTCGGCCTCGACGGCGTGCTCAGCAAGATCACCACCAACGACCAGCTCGTCCAGCTCAGCCAGCTGATCACCAACGGCCAGACCACCCTGAACGCCATCGAGACGCAGAAGGCCGCGTTCAGCCGAGGGTTCGTCGATGCGCAGACCGCCCTGGGCGAGCTGAACACCGCGATCGACGGCGCGGTGCCGTCTCTGCAGGCAACCCTGGGAGTGGCGCCGCAGCTGGTCACCCTGACCAGCGAGGAGGGCAAGCTCCTGGCCTTCCTCGGCGCCCAGGCCAACAACCCGACGGTGCTCAACTCCTTGAACAGCGGACTCGTTCACGGGCCGACCGCGACCGGTGGCGCACTCGAGAGTGAGGGCGGCTCAACACCCTCGCAAGCCATCTTCCGCATCTGCCTGCTCAATCCCAGCAACGTGGGCACCTCGTGCCAGGGCAACGTGCCATCGTCGATCTCCCACTCGGCCGGCGGAGACTCCGTCCCGTCCTCGTATGACACCGGGCGCAGCGACATGTCGTTGCTCGCCGTCTGGTTGGCGGACTAGCGATGCGCAGCCGCTGGAACCTGCCGATCTACCTGGGCTACGTCGCCCTCTGTGTGATGGTGCTCGGTTTTGTGGTGCGCGGCCTCGAGTTCACCGTGCCCTGGTCACATCCCTACCAGGTGACCGCAACCTTCACCGACGCCGACAGCATCCTGCCCAACAACGAGGTGTTCCTCAACGGCACCAAGGTCGGCTACGTGGGCTCGGTCACAGTCGCGGGCGGCCACGCGCAAGCGCAGCTGCTCTTTGACAACGGCAACGCGCTGCCGCTCCACCCCGACGCCACAGCCCAGGTGCGCAAGAAAAACCTGCTCGGCGAGACCTACATCGATCTCACCCGGGGCTCCCAGGTCGGACAGATCCCGTCCGGCGGGGTCATCCCGGTCAGTCAGACCGTCCCCATCACCGAGATCGACCAGGTGCTGGCGGTGTTCGACCCCGCCACCGTGCAGCGAGTCCAGCTGCTGATCAACGCGGTGGGAGAGGGCACCACCAACAACGGCGACAACATGAACAGCCAGGCCGGTTCGCTGAACCAGCTGGTGACCGCGCTCAACGGCCCCGCCGCCCAGCTCTCGGTGCGCAAGCAGCAGGTCAACGACATCGTCCTGGAGCTGCAGCGGTTCTACGACGTGCTCGCCAAGCAGCGTGAGCAGGTGCGCCAGGAGTTCGGCACCTGGAACGCGGTCATGCAGCAGCTCGCCGGTCAGGAGCTGGCCATCGGCAGCACTGTGAGGGAGGCCGACACGCTGCTGCAGAACCTCGACGCCATCGTCACCGGCAACGGCGCCAACCTGCACAACACGCTGAGCGAGCTGCCCAGCACCCTGACCAACCTCAACAGCTTCCTCGACCAGAGCAATGGCATCCTCGCCGACATCGCCAAGTACCGGGGTGCCATCCACGACGTCTTCCCCAACCTCGGCAGCTCCTTCTTCGACACCGACCCGAACAACAACAACCAACACTTCTGGTCGGTGTTCTCGGTCAACTGCAGCAGCAGCTGCACCGGCCAGGCGTCGAACCAGGCTCCGAGCTCGAGCGCTCCCAACGCGAGTTGGGCAGCGGCGATGGGGGGCTGAGCATGGATCGCAGACGCACCCTCATCAACGGCGGCATTCTCGTCGCCTTCACCGTCTTCTGCCTCTTGGTCATGGAATTCCTGGCGGTGAACATCGGCCAGCCCAACCCGCTGTCCTCGGACTACACCGTGCATTCAGTCTTCGCCGACTCCGACGGCATCCCCACTGCCGCCGATGTGCGCGTCAGCGGCGTGGCCGTCGGCAAGGTCACCTCCATCTCGCACGATCCAAGCAGCCCGGGCTTCAGCGTGGTCACCATGCAGATCAGCGACACCCAGGCCGTTCCCATCTACACCAATGGCTTTGCCAAGGTGCGACCCAAGACGCTGCTCGGCGAGAAGTACATCGACCTGACGGTGGGGTCCGCGGCCACGGCGGAGGCGATCTCGTCGGGTGGGTACCTTCCCGTTGCCGAGACGGGCAAGGACGTCTCCAACGACGAGATCTTCAACTCCTTCGACGCGGCGACGAGAGCAGACCAACGGCAGGTGCTGGCCGCCCTCGACCAGGCCACGCAGGGCCGTGCGGGTGACATCCAGTCGATTCTGCCGCAGCTCCAGCAGGTCGTCGCCAACCTCAGCCCGGTTGCGCAGGTCTACGAGAAGGACCAGCCCCAGACCGACGACATCTTCGTGCAGCTCAACACCATCATGCAGACGCTCGCTGACGAGCATCAGCAGCTCGCCGGCTTCCTCGCCAACGGCAACGTGGCGCTCGGCGCGGTGGCGCAGAAGGATGCCGCCCTGGTGAGCACGCTGCAGGAGGCGAGCAACGTCGCCACCGAGCTCAACACCGCGATGACCCCGGCCATCACCGCACAGCAGAAGTCCCTCGACGAGCTGGCCCCGACCCTGGTGTCGGAGAACAGGCTGCTCAACGACATCGTGGGGCCGAAGTGCAGCGGGCACGCCTGCGGCATCGACACGGTGATCGCGGGCACCCTGAACGGACAGATCGCGTATCCCAACGACCAGCTCAACGTCACCTCACCGAACGGGGAAGCCACCACGGGGTTGTGGGACTCGATGTTCTCGGAGCCCGGGTCGAGCGGTGCGGTCTCCGGCCACAACCCAGCCAACGGGAGCAGCGCCTGCACGTCCAGCGGCAACTGCGCGCTCAACATCGTTCTGTCGTTCCACTGCGACACCGTGGCGCAGACGCTGACGCAGCAGTTCATCTCCCTGTTCCCCGCCGGCAGCCAGGCCGCCATCGAGAAGACCTGCCAGGCGGCGACCATCCACAACACCTCCGCCACCGTGGCGCCGCCGTCGTCGACGGCGTCCTCCTACCTGCTGGGGTTGTTCGGATGATCGTGAGAACCGCGCGCCTGGTTGCGTCGTCCAAAGGGCTCTTCGTGGCCGCTCTCGTCACCGGTGCCCTGTGCGGGCTCGCGCTGTCGCTCGGCGGGACCACCCACACGGCCGCGGCGCAGTTCAGCAACGTCAACGGTTTGACCACGGGCAACGAGGTGCGCATCGCCGGCATCCAGGTGGGCACCGTTCAGTCTCTCGATGTGCACGTGGACCAGCAGTCGGGCCAGGAGACCGCGCAGGTCGTCTTCAGCGTCGACGACGCTCACTGGCCGCTCCGCGACGGCACCCGGGTTGCGGTCCGTCCCAAGGGCGTGCTGAGCAACGTGTACGTGGACGTCAGCCCGGGGTCGGCGTCCGGCCGGTCGCTGGGTGACAGCCCCGCGTTCGGGCTCGGCCAGACCAGCAGCCCCGTCAACCTCGACGAGCTCTCCAACGTGTTCGATCCGAGCGTTCGGGCATCCATCCGCACGCAGCTGCAGGAGGGTGTGCTGGCCTTCGGCGGCACCGGCGTTCCCGACCTCAACCAGACGATCGCCAACGCCAACCCCCTGACCGCCGACGCGGTGCCGATCAGCGGGGTCCTGGCGGCGCGGTCGCCGCAGCTCGACCGGCTCAACGGCGAGTTCGACACCATCAGCGGTGACCTGGCGCGCGAGGACGCCAGCCTGCGCGGTCTGATCGCCAACGGTGACGTCTTCCTGGGCACGCTGGCCACGCACGAGGTCTCGCTGCAGGGCACGCTGGTGCACGCGGCTGGAACGCTGGGGACGCTCGACCAGGCCCTTCACGGCGAGGAGGGCAACCTCGCCAAGATCTTCAGCGACGGCCCGACGGCGCTCAACGAGGCCAAGAACGCCGCCGACATGCTCTCCCCGCTGATCGCCAACGTCGACCCGTACATCGGCGACCTCGACGTGCTGCTGCACGAGTTCGTCACCGCCACCGGCTACGACAAGGGCACCGGCAACAACGCCTACGGGCTGCCGCTCGACACACTTCGTGTCGACGGTTCGTTGCCGTTGCCGGGCAAATCTGCGTCGCCCTGCGGCGGCACCTGGGAGAACCCCTGCTGATGAGCGGCACCGGCCGCCGCGGCGGCTTCAACCCCCTGATCGCCGGCTTCATCGCCGGTGTGGCGATGGCACTCGTCCTCGGCCTGCTGGCCAAGATCAACCTCGACTTCGCAGCGCCGTGGAGCAGGACGCACACGATGACAGCGCAGGTGGCCGACGTCGACGGCATCAGTGTCGGCAGCGATGTGCGCATCGCCGGCCGCCCCGTCGGTCAGATCACCGCCGTCAACGCGCAGGGCACCTTCAGCACGGTCACGTTCAACGTCGACGATGGCGACTGGCCGCTCGCCCGTGACACCTCGGCGTCGATCCGCCTGGCGACGCTGCTCGGTCAGAAGTACCTGCAGCTCACCCCCGGCAGGGACACGTCGCACACGTACGCCGACGACGGCACCATCGCGCTCCCCGCAACCAAGCCGGTCGTCGACTTCGACCAGATCCTCAACACGTTCGACCAGCCGACCCGCGACTCGATCACCAGCCTGATCCGCACGGCCAGTGGCGCGGTTCAGGGCCAGGAGGGCACGCTCCAGCAGCTCATCCCCGACCTGCGTGACCTGTCGGTGCACAGCGTGACCCCCACCCAGGAGCTGGTCACACGCAACCCGGAGATCAACAACATCCTGGTCAACCTCGGGACCACCGCCGACACGCTCAACCAGAGCAGCACCCAGCTCGCCGGCGTCATCGACAACATGAACAGCATCACAGGTGCGCTGGCGCAACACCAGGGCGCGCT
>DATBCJ010000166.1:0-3221 GCA_036270565.1 Candidatus Dormiibacterota bacterium
TGACGGAATGTGGGAGCAGGTGCTCGCCGCCCTCACGCAGACAGAGCGCAAGACCGGCAAGCGGTTCGGCGATCCTCGCAACCCCCTGCTGGTGAGCGTGCGCAGCGGCGCCAAGTTCTCGATGCCGGGAATGATGGACACGGTGCTCAACCTGGGCCTCAACGCGCAGACCCTGCGCGGGCTCGCCGAGCTCACCGGTGACGAGCGCTTCGCCAAGGACTCGTACCGGCGCTTCATCCAGCTGTTCAGCAAGATCGTGCTCGACATCGAGGGCGACCTCTTCGAGCACGAGCTCGACGCCGTCAAGACAAAGGTGCGGGCGCGGACCGACGCCGACCTCAAGCCCGCCGCTCTCGACGAGGTGATCACACGCTACCGCGAGCTGGTGCGCAAGCACGCCGGCGTCGAGTTCCCCGAGGACCCGATGGACCAGCTGCGCGAGGCGATTGGGGCGGTGTTCTCCTCGTGGAACAACAAGCGGGCCGTCGACTACCGCAACTACAACAAGATTCCCCACAACCTGGGCACCGCGGTCAACGTGCAGTCGATGGTGTTCGGCAACATGGGCGATGACTCGGGGACCGGTGTCGCCTTCACGCGCGACCCGTCCACCGGCGAGAAGGTGCTCTACGGCGAGTACCTCACCAACGCGCAGGGCGAGGACGTGGTGGCGGGCATCCGCACGCCCAAGCCGATCAGCGCGCTGGCCACCGAGCTGCCCAAGGCGTACCGGCAGTTCACCGCCATCGCGCGGCGGCTCGAGAAGCACTACCGCGACGTCCAGGACATGGAGTTCACCATCGAGCGCGGGCGCCTCTACATGCTGCAGACGCGCAGCGCCAAGCGCACCGCCGAGGCTGCGGTGAAGGTCGCCGTCGACATGGTCCGCGAGCGGCTCATCAACCGGCAGGAGGCGGTGCTGCGCGTTGAGCCCACGCACGTCGACCAGCTGCTCCACACCCGGCTCGATCCCAAGGCCAAGGTCACAGTCCTCGCCACCGGCCTGGCCGCATCCCCGGGGGCGGCGTACGGCAAGGCGGTGTTCGACGCCGACCGCGCCGAGAGCCTCGCGGCCAAGGGCGAGAAGGTGATCCTGGTGCGCATCGAGACCAACCCCGACGACGTGCACGGGATGATCGCCGCGCAGGGAGTGCTGACCGCGCGCGGCGGTCGCACCTCGCACGCCGCGGTGGTGGCCCGCGGCATGGGCAAACCGTGCGTGGCCGGCGCTGAGTCGATCCGCGTCGACCTCGGCAAGCGACAGTTCGTCGCCGGCGGCCAGACCGTCAAGGAGGGCGACTACTTCACCATCGACGGCAGCACCGGACGGGTGATCGCCGGCCAGGTGGCGATGATCGACCCGGAGATCTCCGGCGAGCTCAAGGAGCTGCTGCGCTGGGCCGACGGTTTCCGTCGCATGGAGGTGTGGGCCAACGGCGACTACCCGCACGACGCCGTGCTGGCGCGTGAGTTCGGCGCGCAGGGCATCGGCCTCTGCCGCACCGAGCACATGTTCATGGAGCAGTCGCGGCTGCCCATCGTGCAGACCATGATCCTCGCCGAGACCGAGAAGGAACGGCGCGCCGAGCTGGCCAAGCTGTTGCCCTTCCAGCGAGACGATTTCCACGGCATCCTGCTGGCGATGAAGGGATTGCCGGTGGTGATCCGTCTCATCGACCCACCGCTGCACGAGTTCCTGCCGTCTCTCGAGGACCTGCTCGTCGAGGTCACCGCCGCGCAGGCCAGGGGTGAGCCGGAGAAGAAGTGGGCGAAGAGCGCGCGGATGCTCGAGGCGGTACGCCGGCTGCACGAGCAGAACCCCATGCTCGGCCTGCGCGGCTGCCGGCTGGGGCTGATGTTCCCCGAGATCATCGAGATGCAGGTGCGCGCCATCATCGAGGCGTCGGTGCAGCTGCGCAAGGAGCGCGTCGACGTGCACCCCGAGATCATGATTCCGCTGGTGGGCACGCTCGAGGAGCTGCGCCGCACCCGGCGCTACCTCGAGGACACGGTTCGCACCGTGCTCGCCGAGTCGAAGACCAAGGTGGACTACAAGTTCGGCACCATGATCGAGCTGCCCCGCGCGGCGTTGACGGCGGGGGCCATCGCCGAGGACGCGGAGTTCTTCTCCTTCGGTACCAACGACCTCACCCAGACCACCTTCGGCTACTCCCGCGACGACGCCGAGGGCAAGTTCCTGCTCAAGTACGTGGAGGAGAAGATCCTCCCCGCCAACCCCTTCGAGACCATCGACCGCGACGGCGTCGGCAGGTTGATGCGCATCGCCGTCGAGGAGGGCCGGAGGACGCGGCCGGGTATGAGCATCGGCATCTGCGGCGAGCACGGCGGCGACCCGGAGTCGATCGCGTTGTGCGAGGAGCTGGGGCTCGACTACGTGTCGTGCTCGCCGTACCGTGTCCCGGTGGCCCGGCTGGCGGCTGCCCACGCGCGCCTCGCCAGGGTGGAGCGCGACCGCTGACCGACTCCACTGCGACCGCGTCGCGAGTCCCGCCGGAGGTCGAGACGGAGCGGCTGCTGCTGCGGCAGTGGCGCGACAGCGACCTCGACGCCTACGCGGAGCTGCTTGCGGACCCCAGGGTGATGCGCTTCCTCGGCGACGGTGCGACGGCGGATCGCAATGACGCGTGGCGCCACATGGCGCTGCACGCCGGCGCCTGGTCGCTGCGCGGCTTCAGCCACTGGGCGGTGGAGCTGCGTGCAAGCGGTGAGTTCGTCGGCCGCCTCGGGCCCTGGTTTCCCGAGGGCTGGCCGTCGCTCGAGATCGGCTGGGTGATCGCGCCGCGCCACCAGGGCCGTGGCTACGCAACCGAGGGCGCGCGTGCAGCTCTCCGCGTCGCCCACGAGCACATCGACAAGCACGTGATCTCGCTGATCCGGCCCGGCAACGAACCCTCGGCGGCGGTGGCGCGCAAGCTGGGCGGCACGCTCGAGCGCACCATCGACTTCATGGGTGGTCCCACGTGGGGGTACGCGTACCCGCCACCGCGGTGACCGCAACCCTGCCGGCGACCGGCACCAGCCAACCCCACCACGTTGATGTCACCAGTGACAGCAACACGAGGCCGACGACGATGGCCATGCGGCCACGATCGGCTACCATCGGCCGACCAAGCGGACAACAGGAGCTGACAGATGCGGGCACCACGGGGCGGCAAGGGGCCCAGCGAGCGCAAGCCGCCACCAGGCGGCAAGCGGCCGTC
>DATBCJ010000167.1:0-5331 GCA_036270565.1 Candidatus Dormiibacterota bacterium
GCGCGCGCCCGCCGGGCTCGTCGAGTCCCTCAGCGACCTGTTCGACCGGGGTGTCGCATGACGCTGCTCGAGGGCGACCCCTACGACGCCGCGTTGGCACTCGGCCTCGACGGGTTGCTGCACGAGTTCAACGCCGCCGGAATGCTCTCGACCTCGGACGTCCACGTGGCCCAGCGACTGGCCGACCTCGGCGCGGTCGACGACGACATCGTGACGCTCGGTGCCGCTTTCGCGGCACGGGCGCCGCGCCTCGGCCACGTCTGCGTCGACCTCGCCTCGATCCGCGCCACCGCGAGCAGCGACACCGACCTGCCCGCGGACCTCGACGCCTTGCCGTGGCCCGAGCCGGTGGGGTGGATCGAACGCATGGCCGCCAGCCCCATGGTGGGGGACGGCCGCCCGCTGCAGCTGGCCGGGACGAACCTGTACCTCGACCGCCTGTGGGCCGACGAACGCGCCGTCGCGGCGGACCTGCGCCTCCGGGCGGCGACGCCCGCGTCCGGCGTGGACGGACCGACGCTGGCGGCGGGGCTGAACGAGCTGTTCGACGGCGACGACGACCCGGACCTCCAGCGGATGGCGGCCGCGGCCGCGGTGCTCCGGCGCGTGGCCGTGGTGGCCGGCGGGCCCGGAACGGGCAAGACGCGCACCGTGGCCAGGGTGCTGGCGCTGCTCGACGCCCAGGCCGTTGCCGCCGGCGGTCGTGCGCCGCTGGTCGCCCTGGCGGCGCCGACCGGCAAGGCGGCGGCGCGGCTCGAAGAAGCAGTGCGCAGCGGTGCGCAGGACATGCCGGTCGGCGAGGCGGTGAAGGAGCGGTTGCGCGCCCTGGCCGGCGTCACGCTGCACCGCCTGCTCGGCTTCAACCCCGGCAACCGCACGCGGTTCCGCCACAACCGGCTGAACCGGCTGCCGTTCGACGTCGTGGTGGTGGACGAGACCTCCATGGTCTCGCTGTCGTTGATGGCGAGGCTGCTCGAGGCGGTACGCGCCGACGCGCGGCTCATCCTCGTCGGGGACCCCGAGCAGCTCGCCTCGGTGGAGGCGGGCGCCGTGCTCGGTGACATCGTCGGCCCCGCCTCGAAGGGTCTGTGCATGGACGAGGCTGCACGCGCCGAGCTCGCCGCGGTGACCGGCCAGCGCGTGCCGCCGGGCGGGGGGACCACGGCCGCCATCGGCAACGGCATCGTGGTGCTGCACAGGGTCCACCGCTACGGCCGCGCGATCGCGGCGCTGGCCGAGGCGATCCAGCGCGGCGACGGCGATGCCGCGGTCCGCGTCCTCCAGGACGGCGGGTCCAATGTCGAGTGGATCGTGACGGACGACGAATCGCCGGCGGTTCCCTCCGCTCTGCCCGCGGTCCGCGCGGCGGCGGTGGAGAGTGGCCGCACCGTGATCGAGGCCGCCCGGGCGGGCGACGCGTCCTCGGCGATCGCGGCGCTCGGCCGCTTCCGCCTCCTCTGCGCGCACCGGCACGGGCCCGGGGGCGTGGCCACCTGGATGCAGCACGTGGAGGACTGGTTGCGCGCCGAAGTCGAGGGATTCCTCACCGGTGGCGAGTGGTACGTCGGTCGCCCGCTGATCGTGACGGAGAACGACTACGGGCTGCGGCTCTACAACGGCGACACCGGCGTCGTGGTCGAGGCCGGCGACGGCCGGCTCGTTGCCGCATTCGAGCGCGGCGGCGGCGTCGCCGAGGTCAGCCCGACGCGCCTGGCGGCTGTCGACACCGTCTACGCCATGACGGTGCACAAGAGCCAGGGCTCGCAGTTCCACACCGTGGCCTTGATGCTGCCGGGAGCGGGCTCACGCCTGCTGACCCGCGAGCTCCTCTACACCGCAGTCACGCGGGCCCAGGAACGGCTGATCCTGGTCGGCGCCGAGGGGTCCGTCCGGGCCGCCGTCGAACGTCCGATCTCCCGGGCCTCGGGATTGCGGGACGCCGTGTGGGGCGGCGAGCATCCCTAACGGGTGTTACCGCATCTTTTATGCTTCGCCGGCACACAAAAGTCCTGGTCTCACAGCAATAACAGCCCAAACACAGCCTGGATTCAGGGTGCTGCCGCATGATGAGCCTGACATGACTCCGTAACAAAAGCGGAGCCTGAGTGAAAACAAAGGGTTGAGGATGAGGATTCTGGTTCTGGGTGGAGACGGTTACCTGGGGTGGCCCACCGCCCTGCACCTGTCGGCCCGCGGCCACGACGTGACCGTCGTCGACAATCTCGTGCGCCGTGAGTACGACCGCGAGATGGGCGTCGACAGCCTGGTGCCGATCGCCTCCCTCGAAGAGCGCGTGACGCGCTGGGAGCAGATCTCCGGTCACGCGGTCAACGTCCGCATCGGCAACCTCACCGACGCCGCGTTCACCTACGGCGTCGTCGCCGAGGCCGAGCCCGACGCCATCGTGCACTTCGGCGAGCAGCGCTCAGCGCCCTACTCGATGATCGACCGCGAGCACGCCGTCTACACGCAGGTGAACAACGTCGTGGGCAACCTCAACGTGATGTACGCGATCCAGGAGATCGACCCCGACATCCATCTGGTGAAGCTCGGGACGATGGGCGAGTACGGCTACCCCAACATCGACATCGAAGAGGGCTTCATCGAGATCACCCACAAGGGCCGTACCGACGTGCTGCCCTACCCCAAGCAGCCCGGGTCCTTCTACCACCTCTCCAAGGTGCACGACAGCCACAACATCATGTTCGGGTGCCGCATCTGGGGTCTGCGCGCCACCGACCTCAACCAGGGCATCGTGTACGGCCAGTCGACGGCGGAGACCGACCTCGACCCGGTGCTGGCGACGCGTTTCGACTACGACGGCGTCTTCGGCACCGTGCTGAACCGCTTCTGCGTGCAGGCCGTGACGGGTCACCCCTTGACCGTCTACGGCGCCGGCGGCCAGACGCGCGGCATGTTGAACATCCGCGACACCCTCGACTGCGTGACCCTCGCCCTCGAGAACCCGGCGGACCGCGGCGAGTTCAGGGTTTTCAACCAGTTCACCGAGTCCTTCTCCGTCCGGGACATGGCGCAGATGGTCCAGCGCGTCTGCCCGACGCGGGTGGACATCGCCGAGGGTCTCGCCAACCCACGGGTCGAGCACGAGGAGCACTATTTCAATGCGGCGAACACCAAGCTGCTGGACCTCGGATTGCAGCCGCACCTCCTGACCGACGAGGTGATCAGCGGCATCCTCCAGCTGGTCGAGCAGCACCGGGACCGGGTGGACGTGCGTGCCATCGCCCCGACCGTGCAGTGGCGCTCGAGCGCCAGCACCCTGACCACGGCGGGCGAAACGGGCAATTCCTCGTTCCTCGCGCTGTAGCCGCACCTCTCCCGCTGTAATTTCCTGCGGCGATGTCGCCACGCAGGCCACGCCGCCGCGCGCGCCGTCGATCTCCGGCCCGGCCGATCCTGGTGTTGGGGGCGGTGGCGGTCCTCGCTGCGCTCCTCGTCGGGGGACTGGCCGAAGTGTCGCGGCAGTCGGAGGGCTACGACGCAACCTCCAACCGGACGCTTGCCGCGCAGGGCGCCGTCGTGGCGAAACAGTCCAATGCCACCGCGTCCTCCGCGACGGCGCTCATGAACACGCTCCAGACGCAGAACCGGCCCGGGCTCCAGATCGCCCTCGACACCCTGGTCCAGCAGACGGCTGACGAATCCTCCGGGGCCGCCGCGGCGGCTGGGGCCACCCCGCTGGGATCCGTGGGTGCCGACTTCGCCGCCGCTTTTGCCGACCGGGCGCAGTCCATGCGCGATCTGCGTGCCGCCATCGACGGCTACCTCGGCCTGCAACCCGTCCCCGTCGACGGCTCGGCCACCACCGTGGCCGCCCGCGGCGCCGACGCCACGCTCATGACGGCGACGGAGGCCACGAACCGCATCGCGGCCGCGGGTGCGCTGCTCACGCATTCCGACTCGTTGTACAGCTCGGTGCGCCACGCCCTGCGCACCGCCGCGGGAAACGGCCGGCTGCCCGCATCGACATGGGTGCGAGACCCGCAACTCTGGGCGGCCGGTGCCGTCGCCAGTCAGATCGACCTGATGGGTTCGTCGCCGTCACTGGTGGCCGTGCACTACCTCGCGCTCCGGACGGTGCAGGTCGGCCCGCCGGCGCTGCCGACGCCGCAGGGCGTCGCGGCCAACGTCTCGGTGCTGACGCCCACCAAGCAGGTCACGGTGGATGTCGTGCTCGCCAACGACGGTTCGGTCGCCGAGCCGCGCGCCACCGTCCACTACACGCTGGCCGACCAGACGTCGGGCGCCACGAGTAGCCGGACCCACGCGGTGGCGCTCGCCCCGGGTTCCTCGCAGGCCCTGCCCACCGCCAATTTCACGGTCAACCCGGGGACCACCTACGTGTTGACCGTGAGCGTGGACGTCCCGCCGGCGCAGACGCAACTGGCCGGCACGGCCGTCCAGTACACGCTGGCGATCTCGCAGGCGACGTGCTTGGGTCCGAAGGGCGCGGTGTCGACCAACTGTGCACCGCGGTCATAGGATCGGATTCGCACCGAAACCAGGAATTGGAGGGCCAGCTCGTGGCCGAGAGCATCACCATCACGGACAATCGCTCGGGCGAGTCCATGGAGATCCCGCTGGTCAACGGGGGCGTCTCCGCCGTGGAGTGGGCCAAGCTCCTCCCTGGGGTGTGGTTCTTCGACCCCGGCTTCATGTCGACGGCGGCGTGCGAGAGTGCCATCAGCTACCTCGACGGCGACGCGGGCATCCTGCGCTATCGCGGCTACCCGATCGAACAGCTGGCGGAGAAGTCGACGTATCTCGAGGTGGCCTATCTGCTTCTCAAGGGCGAGCTGCCCAACGAGGAGCAGTTCGACGCGTGGCGTCACGAGGTCACGTACCACACCTTCATCCACGAGAACGTCCGCAAGCGCTTCCTGGAGGGCTTCCACTACGACGCCCATCCGATGGGCATGCTCGTCTCCGCGGTGGCGGCCCTGTCGACCTTCTACCTCGACGCCAAGGACATCTTCGACCTCGATTCGCGCAACAAGCAGGTCATCCGGCTGATCGCGAAGATGCCCACACTGGCGGCGGCGGCCCACCGCTTCAGCGTCGGGATGCCGTTCGTCTACCCCGACAACTCGCTCGACTTCGCCCCCAACTTCTTGTCCATGCTCTGGAAGGTCGCCGAGCCCAGGTTCGAGGCCGACCCCGTGCTGTCCAGGGCGCTCGACGTCCTGTTCATCCTGCACGCGGACCACGAGCAGAACTGCTCGACCACCGCCATGCGGGTCGTCGGCTCGTCACACTCGGACCCCTACTCGGCGACGGCCGCCGCCGCGGCCGCCCTCTACGGGCCGCGCC
>DATBCJ010000168.1:0-10609 GCA_036270565.1 Candidatus Dormiibacterota bacterium
GCCGCACAGCAGTCGCTGATCCTCGAATGGCACTCGCCCGACTTCCACGACTGGTCGGTGCGCTTCTTCGGCGTCATGCTGCTCAGCCTGGCCGCCCTGATCGTTGCCAACCGCAGCATCAGGCTGCGCGACGCCGCGCTCGTCCTGGTGACCGTGGCGCTGTCGTTGCAGTCGGTGCGACACATCGCGCTCTTCGTTGCCGCGTCGACGCCGGTGTGGATCAGCCAGGCGGACGTGCTGGTGCGGCGGCTGCGGGAGCGCCCCCGCAAGCGCACGGTGTTGCCGCCGGCGCCGATCCGCGTGGTCAGCTGGGTGGTGCTCTGCGGAGCGGTGCTCGGCGTGTACGTGGGCGCGCGGCTGCTTCCCGCGATGCACACCGGTGAGGATTCGCTGTTCTACGCGCAGGACTTCCCGGTGTGCGCCGCCCGGTGGCTCGCCACCGACACGCGCCCGCTGCACATCTTCAACCAGTACGGCGAGGGCGGCTACCTGGCCTACCGACTCTCCGCGCAGGGCGATCGCGTCTTCGTGTTCGGCGACGCCGCGCTGATGGGCGACGCGCTGCTCTACACCTACGGCGACGTCGAGTCGGTCACCCCGCGGTGGGACAGCATCCTGCGCGATGCCGGCACCGACATCGTGCTGTTCGACACCAACACGCCGCTCAGCAACGTGCTCGCCCATGCGCCGGATTGGGTGCAGGTGTACTCCGATCCACACAATGTCGCCTTCGCGCCACGCGACCGGGTGGCAACTCTCCAGCTGCCGCCACAACCGTCGTACACCACCCGGGGTGACGCCTGCACCACCCTGGTGCAGACGCCGCCGTCGCAGCTCCAGCAGGCGCCGGGATGAACGCGCTGCGACGCAACGGCTGGGTGGTCGGCGCGGCCATCGTGAGCCTGGTGCTGACCGTGCAGCCGTTCCGCGACAGCGACGTCTGGTGGCACCTCGCCATGGGCCACTACATCATCGCCCACGGCATCCCGGCGGCGGAGCCGTTCAGCTTCCTGCACGCCGCCAATCCCTGGGTCGGGCAGCAGTGGCTGTACGAGCTCGGCCTGGCTCGCCTCGTCGACCTCGGAGGGCCGGGGTTGGCGTCCCTGGTCATGGGCGTTGTGGCGTCGTCTGCACTGCTCATCGCCACGCTCGCCATCCCCGCGCATCGGCGTCCCGCCGGCCCCTGGATGGCGGCGGCGCTGCTGCTCAGCGCGCTGGTCGCGGCCCAGCTGGTCGGCGTCCGTGGCCAGGTGTTCAGCCTCTTCGGCGCCGCCGTGGTGCTGTACGTGGTGATGCGCTGGCGCGGCGGCTCGACGCGCGTGCTGCTGGTGCTGCCTCCGCTCTTCGCGGTGTGGGCCAACCTGCACGCCGGCTTCATCATCGGGTTGGGCATCGCCGTGGTGGCGCTGCTGACGGTGCGCACACCGGTGCGCAGGGCGCGGATGCTCCTCGGCGCCGCCATCGCCGCCGCCGCCCTGGCCACGCTGGCCAATCCCGCCGGTCCGGGGCTGTGGTCCTACGCCGTCAGCACCTTCACCAACCCCACCCTCACCGGCGTGGTCACCGAGTGGCAGTCGCCGGATTTCCACGACAACTGGCTGCGCCTCTTCGAGGTCGAGGCGGTCCTGCTCGTCGTCGCGTGGACGCTGAGCCGGCGCCGCGACCGCGTCGACCTCCTGCTGGCGGGCGCCGCGGTCGCCGCGTCGCTGCAGGCGCAGCGCAACGTCTCGCTGTTCGCGGTGGTGGCCGCTCCGCAGCTGGCCATGTACGGCGCCGACGCGTGGTCGGCGCTGCGCGCCGGCCACCCACGACTGGCGGCGTGGCCCAGGGCCACGAGCCGGGCGCGACCGCCGCGATGGTTCGCCTCGGCGCTGCTCGCCGTGCTCGCCGCGGGTACCGCCGCCGCCGTGGTCCCGCAGCTGACGGCCAGCGCCGCGGCGACCTACGAGTCGTCGCATGAGCCCAAGGCGGCTGCCGACTACGCCGCCACCCACCTCGCCGGCCGGCGCCTCTACTCGATCGATACCTGGACCGGCTACCTCGCCGGCAGGTTCCCGGTGGGCCGCGTCGTCTACCTCTACGACGAGACCGCGGTCTTCGGGGACGCCGCCCTGCAGCAGTACCTCGACGTCCACGACCTCAGGCCCGATTGGGCCCAGGTGATCAGCGACGCCGGCATCCACGACGGCATCCTCCCTGCCGGCGGCCAGGAGGCCGCTGCGCTGCTCACGCTGGGCTGGTCGGTCGACTGCCGCGACCCCGCCTCGGGGAGCGTGGTCATGTCAGCCGGGGGCGGCGATGGCAACGCCGCCACGCTCGGATCGGCGCCGTTCTGCTCGTGATCTGACCCCGCGGCGATTCCTGTTACAGCGTCACCGGGCTATTCGTTACCGGTCCTTGTCGCCGCCGCCCGAATCGGTCGGTAGGCTGGTTCCGTGAGCAAGCGGCCAGCGACTGATGGCGCGTCCTGCGCGGTCGCGGGTGGGGCGATGCTGTGACCCAGCAGCTGACCCGCCGCATGGGGGCGGCCCCGGCGGCGGCGCCGCCCGGGGTCTCGCGCAAACCCTTCGCCACCCACCCGGTGCAGGCCGACCGCGATCGCCGGGCCGGGGTGGAGAGGGTGATCGAGCTGGCCCGCTGGGCGGTGCTCGTGTACGCCGGGGTCAGCAACAACTTCCCCGGCCAGCCCCACACGTCGACGACCAGCGCGGTCAACCTCATCCTCGGTGGTTGGTGCCTGTTCAACCTGAGCGCGACCCTGGCGCTGCTGATCCGCCATCTTCCGAGTCGCAACACCCAGCTCGCCATGCTGGGGATGGACCTCGTGGTTGCCAGCGCGCTGGTGTACCTCAGCGGCGGCTTCGGCAGCAACCTCGCCGTGGTGTTCTACGTGCTCATCGGGCTCAGCAGCCTGCGCTTCGGTGTCTTCGGCAGCCTGCTCTGCGCCATGACCATCAGCGCGCTCTACGTCGGCGTCGGCCTGGCCGTCTCGTCGGGACCGATCGACCACACCCTGGTCAACGTGATCGTCTCACGCCTCTTCCTCTTCTTCGTCGTCTCGCTGGCCAGCGCGCTGCTCGCCCGCGAGATGGTGATGGCGCGCGCCCAGCAGATGGCTCACACGGCCGAGCTCGAGCACGCCGTCTTCGCCGAGCTGCGCGAGGTCGACCGCATCAAGAGCGAATTCATGATGCTCGCGTCCCACGAGCTGCGCACCCCGCTCACCAAGATCAAGGCGTGGCTGGCGTTGATGCAGGACGCCGGCGACCACCTGCCGCCGCAGGCGCGCCAGGAGGGCTTTCACGAGCTGCGCATCGAGACCGAGCACCTCGGCCGCCTCACCGACAACCTGCTCTGCATCGCGCAGCTCGAGTCGGGTGAGATCCGGCTGCGCCCCACCACGGTCGACTTCACCGGCGTCCTCCGCCAGGTGGTCTCACGTTTTGTCGAGGTCGCCGACCGCGGTCGCTTCCTGGTGCACATCGACGAGAACCTGGGCAGCCTCTTTGTCGACGAGGAGCGGCTCGTCCTGGTGCTCGCCTGCCTGATCGACAACGCATTGAAGTTCGCGCCCGACAACGACCCGGTGGAGATCACCGCGCTGCGTGTCGTCAACAAGGCGCACATCGAGGTGCGCGACAACGGCCGGCGCATCCCCGACGGCGAGGTGGAGCGCGTGTTCGCCTCCTTCTACCAGGTGGAGAACCCCCTGCTCCGCCAGCGCGGCGGCTTCGGCGTCGGCCTCTACCTGGCCCGCCAGCTTGTCGAGCGCATGGGCGGCCGGATCTGGCTCGACAACCGCACCGCCCGGGGCAATTCGTTCTTCGTCGCCGTGCCACTCGAGGAACCGGGCTCGTGATCGCACCACCGCGTGGGCGAGGAAACGGTTATTCCAGTGCCGTGACTGTCCGCAACACTCGGGTAACCGGCCCCGGGATGTGCGCAGACGCGTGCTACGTTGCCCCCACTCATCCCCCCGATCGAGGTGCCGCGTGTCCATGAAGAGCTACTCCGAGCCCGCGCTCGGACCGTTGTCATCGCCGGGACGACCGACCGGGCACGAAGCCACGGTCCTGGTGATCGACGACGACCCGTCGATGCACGACATCCTCGCCGTGCTCGGCAACCAGCATGGCTTCGGCATCCAGTTCGCCGACGACGGCAGCGACGGGCTGCGCCTCGCCGAGCAGAACGACGTCGACCTGATCGTGCTCGACCTCAACCTCCCCGGGCTGACCGGCTTCGACGTCTGCCGCCGCATCCGTGCCGCCGGGATCGAGATCCCCATCGTGATGGTGTCGGCCAGCTCCGACCCCGTCGACGTCGTGGTCGGCCTGGAGATCGGCGCCGACGACTACGTCATCAAGCCGTTCGAGATCCGCGAGCTCGCCGCGCGCATCAACGCCAAGCTCCGCCGCCAGCGGACCAGCCAGACGCAGGTGCGCCCCGGCCGTCTCAAGTTCCCCGGCCTGATCGTCGACGTGGGCCGCCACGAGGTGCTCCGCGACGGCCAATCGGTGACGCTGACGCCGACCGAGTTCGACCTCCTCGCCCTGCTCTCCGCATCGCCGGGCCGGGTCATCTCCCGCACCGAGATGATCCAGAAGGTGTGGGGCCAGGGAGCCGACCTCGACCTGCGCAGCGTTGACGCCCATGTCTACCGGCTGCGTCGCAAGATCGAGCCGGAGGGCCCGCGCCCCACCTACATCCACGCCGTGCCGGGCATCGGCTATCGGTTCGAGCGCCGAGGTCTCACCGACCGCCTCTCGCGGGCGCACGATGACACCGACTCCCCGATCGACGAAGCGGTCGGCCAGTAGCCGGTCAGGCTGTCAGGCTCCGCCGCACGGTGCGACGGGAGGCGCGATGCCGGCCACCGGCTGCCTGGGCCAGGAGCACCCACTGACCGTGCTCGTTGAGCTCCGCTGGGCGCACGTCGACCAGCTGGCTGCCGAGCAGGGAGAGGGCACGGCCGTGAGGCAGAACGAAGTCGAGGCACGACGCCACCTCGCCGTCCCAGCGGCGCCGCCACGACGCCCCCTCGAAGACCACCAGGGTGCGGCTCACGCGCCGCGGCTCGGTGCTGCCGACCACGTAGGCCACGCGGTACATCTCACCGGGGCGCAGCCCGAATCGTTCGAGAAGGCTGCGGTCACGGACCAGCCGGCTGCGACCCTCCGGCACACGGTTGAGGCTGGACGAGGTGCTCGCGTCGTTTGGTGCGTTCATGGAGGGGATTATCGGCCCCGCCAGTCCGATGCTTGGTCGCACGATGGGTCACACGCGGGTTACGGGGTGGTCCGGGGTCACCGATCGGACGCAAGGCAATGTCGCGCGCGACATTCCGTCGTTACCACGCCACTCTCCGGTAACGCTGGCGTGATGACGGCCGCGTGGCCGTACCTAGAATCGAATTCATGGCAACGGAGTCCCAGACCACGATGCTGCGCGAGCTGTCGGCGGCCGGGGACCGCGAGCGCACCGGTGCGCTCGACGTCGAGTGGGACGGCACACGCGCCAGCCTCTTCTTCACCTTCGGCCAGGCCAGCCATGCCGAGCTCGAGCGCGCCGACGGCCGCAAGCTGGTCGGCAACGACGCGCTCTCGGCGCTCGTCGAGGAGCTGCCCGCGGATTTCCGGGTGGCGCCGTGGAGGCGCGCCAAGGTCGCGGACGACACCCTGCGCTGCACCACCGAGGAATTGATGTTCCTGTTCCGCCGCGACAACACGATCACCGCCGGCAACGGCGCCAAGCCCACCGCCACCGCCAAGCGGAAGTCAAAGGAATCGCGGCGCGCAGCCGGGACGCCGACCGACGGGGTGGCGGGCGACCCGCCACAGGCCGTGGTGGAGGCAGCGCCGTTCCACCTTTCGGGCTTTCCGCTCCTACCGCTCGGCAAGGCACTGTTCGCAGACCAGGCGAGCCGCGTCGAGGGCTTGGACCGGGCGGTCCCGCATCTTCCCGACTGCCTGATCGTCCTGGACGCGTCCCATGCTCGTGGCGCCGTCCTCGTCGCCGGCGCATCGGTCGCCGACGCCGTCTGGGTGGACGGCTCCGTGGGCCTGCTCGGCGGCGACGCCGCGGTCGCGGTGTTCGGCGCGGGCGTCGGCAGCGTGGCGGCCCACGCCATCGATGATCCTCGGGTGGTCGCGGCGGTGCCGATCCTGTGGCGAGCGCCGCGGTTGTGGGCAACCGTGCCGGGACGCTCGGTCGCCGTGGACAGCCTGCTCGCCGGTGTGCGCTCGGCCGGCTCCTCCTGCGCCCTGCTGGCCGCCGGATCCGACGATCCCGGGGTCGCGTTGTTCAGCGAGGGCGAGCTGGTCGCCGTGTACACCGAGTCCAAACCGGCGCCGGTCACCACCAAGGCCGCCCTGGGTCGATTGCTGAAGGCGCCCGGGGCGCAGGTCACCCTTCTGCGCACCGATGCAGATGCCTCTGCCCCGCTCGAGATCGGGGGCATCACCTTTCCATTGCTGGTCGGGGACGCCGCACCCGGCGAGGAGCTCGAGACCACGGTCGCCGAGGCTCCGGCGGCTCCTCGTGTCGAGGCCACCGTCGCGTTCGCCGATTTCGTGCCGACCCGGGTCGAGGTGGACATCGACGCGCTGCGCGCAGAGTTGATCAGCATCGCCCACGTATGGCTCGGCAAGGACGACGCCGCCGCCGTGGCCGCTGCCATCAACAACGCGCGCCCAGGTGTCGACGACTTCGTGGCCGCGATCCAGGAGATTGCCTCCCTCGACATCCCTGGGCACGAGAACGCCGTCATGCGCGCCATGGCCCGCGAGATGCACTTCCGCGCCGCCGAAGTGTTGTGCGGGGTCTGACCTCAGAGATGCACCTGACCACCATCATCGACACTCTGCGCAGCCAACCGGCGTACACGCTCGGGGTGGTGGCGATCGTCCTTGCGCTGCTCTGCATGGCGATGGTGGCACGTATCGAGCGCCTCAAGGACCGCCTCCGCGTCGCCCAGTCCGCTGCCGAAGACGCCGCCCGAGCCGCTGCGCTCGCCGCGCCGGGTGGCATCGACCCCGAGGTCGTTGTCGAACTCCTTCGGACGGGTGAACGACCCACGCTCGACGCCGTCTACGCGACCATGCAGCGCCGTAACTCTGGCGACACGCGGCGCTGAGACGACCTACGCCCCGTTCCGCTCCTTGAACAGACGGTTGTCGGCGGACGTCACCGCCAGCCACGCCGCCCTCCAGGTGACGTGGACCGCGTCCTCGCGCAGCCGCCGGAGCGTGTCCTGGGCTGAGCGTTCGCTCAGACCACCCTGCCGAGCCGTCCACCCCCGTCGCGACGCTGCGGGAGAGGGCGTGTCGTCGCGAACCGTCCACGGCAGGGGGCTGTCGGGTCCGCCGGCAACCGGGACCGGCGCCGTCGAGTGAATGCGAAATTCCCCCTTGGGCACGATCGCACCGGGTGCGGGGGAAGGCGCGGGGGCGCTGACCACGAGCGCGTCGACAGGGGTCGTCGGAACGCCGGCGACCAGGTCTCGGATCACGAAGCCGTCGTGGGCGGACGGCACAGCTGGAGCCGGGGCTGCGACGAGCGGTGCAGGCGGGGGTGGCGGCGGGGGAGCGTCACCGGGGCGCGGCGCCGGCGCAAACTCGACCTCGTCGTCGGGGCGCGGCGGGGGTGGAGGCCGGTCACGACCGAGGTCGTGAGCCGCGAACACCAGGTCGCCGCCATCCGGTGGCTGCGGAGGACCTGCCTGCGGCGGGGTGCCGGCGGACGTGTCGGACGGCATCGGGTGATCTCCAGAGTGAGGCGGTGAGAAGGTCATCGTACGCGCGCTCCAGCGCCGGCCCCGAACGCGCCGGGAAAAGATCGTGTCGCGAAGCGGTTTCTATGAGTGGCGGTGGGCCCGCCACGGGAGAGAATCCCGGCAGGACGCAACTCGTCGTCCCGTCCCTGTATCCAGAGGAGTCGCCACAGCATGGCCACCGCAACCGCCGCCAAGGGCATCGATCCGCGTTACCTCGAGGCGCTCGGGCCGCTGCGTCCCCTCATCGACGACGACAGCCTGACCGAGATCATGGTCAACGGCCCCGAGATGGTCTATGTCGAGCGCAAGGGCAAGATCCTGCTCACCGACATCCGCTTTGACAGCGAGGAGCATCTCCTCCGCGTCATCGACACCATCGTGTCGTCGGTGGGTCGGCGCATCGACCAGCGCTCGCCGCTCTGTGACGCTCGCCTCCTGGATGGCTCGCGCGTCAACGCCGCCATCGCCCCGGTCGCGCTGGACGGTCCCATCCTCACCATCCGTAAGTTCAGCAAGGACCCGTACCAGGTCAACGACCTGATCGGCTTCGGCACCCTGACAGTTGAGAGCGCAGCCTTCATCCAGGCGTGCGTGCTCGCCCGCGCCAACATCCTGGTCAGCGGCGGAACCGGCACCGGTAAGACGACGCTGCTCAACGTCTGCTCGAGCTTCATCCCCATCGACGAGCGCATCGTCACCATCGAGGACGCGGCCGAGCTGCAGCTCCACCAGGAGCATGTGTGCCGCATGGAGTCCCGCCCGTCGGATGTCAACGGCGACGGTCGCATCACCATCCGCGACCTGGTTGCCAACTCGCTGCGCATGCGCCCCGACCGGATCGTGGTCGGTGAGTGCCGTGGTGGCGAGGCTCTGGACATGCTGCAGGCGATGAACACCGGCCATGACGGGTCGTTGACGACCATCCACGCCAACAGCACACGTGAGTCGCTGTCGCGGCTCGAAACCCTGGTGTTGATGGCCGGCATGGACCTGCCGCTCAAGGCGATTCGTCAACAGATCGCCAGCGCGATCAACCTGGTCGTCCAGCTGAGCCGTCTCAAGGACGGTTCGCGCAAGGTCACGTCGGTCAGCGAGGTCATCGGCATGGAGGGCGACACCGTCACCATGCAGGAGATCTTCAAGTTCGAGTCCAAGGGCGCCGATCCGGCCACCGGCAAGATCGTCGGTGAGTTCAACCCCACCGGCATCCGCCCCAAGATCATCGACAGGCTGTTCGACATGGGTGTTCCGCTGCCGCCGCGCCTGGCGCAGCTGTTCCCTGATCGGCGTCAGCTGCTCCAGCAGCAGCTCGCCATGCAGCAGCAGCGCACCGGCTGACCCACGGCGGGCGCTCGTGCCCGTATCCGCGTAGACTGCGGCCACCGTGGCGGCGTTGCGCCCCGAGGAGGAAGCTGTCGTGGTGGTCCTGGCGGTCCTGATCCCCGCGGCCGTCGTCGGCCTGATCATCTGGGTCGTCGTGGGGCTGAGGCAGCGCGCGGCAGAGCCGTTCACCCTGGCCAGCGCCACGGCGTTCTACGCGCACCTCATGGTCATCCTCACCGCGACTGCGGCGCTCTGCGGTGGCGTGCTGGTGGTGAAGGCGGCCTTTGGGTTCTGGAACCTCAACTACTCATACGGGCTGCAGGGATTTTCGGGATCGTCGTCCTCGGGGCCCTGCCCGGCCGGTGCGCCGGCCAGCGCGTGCGCCCCGCTCACCCCCCAGTTCGACTTCACCCCACAGCGGACGCAGGACCTGGTGCTGGGTCTGACCCTGATCGTGGTCGGCGTCGCCGTTGCGATTGCCCATCGGGCACTGGCCCGGGCGGTGGCGAGTCTGCCGGGAGGTCGTCCAGTCTGGGTGGAGCGCGGGTCGACCGTCGCGTTCACCGTTCTCTACGGGTTCGGTGCGTTGTTCGGCCTGATCGGCGCCGTGTACGGGGTGATCAGCTACGTCGTCGTCCCGGCGGCGTCGTCATCCACGCAGGGCAATTTCTTCCCGATCGCCTCAGGCGGGCAGCCGTTCGGCGAACTCGTCGGCATCGCGGTCGTCTTCATCCCGGCGTGGGTGGTTGCAGCCGTCCACCTGCGGCGCCGGCTCCGAGCGGGTGCGGTACCGCTGCCGCCGCCGGTGCCAGCCGCAGCGGTTTCCTGAAACGACGCGGGTGCTGATCGCTCAGCGGCTTTGCCGACCAACGGAGATGAGCGTTCTCGCTACGGACGGAGTTGCGCGGCGAGGAAGGGGGCCGGGTCGACGTAGCTGCCGTTGAGGCGTATCTCGAAATGCACATGGGGCCCGGTGGACCAGCCGGTGGAACCGAGCAGGCCGATCACCTGACCCTGGCGCACCTGCTCACCAACCGTCGCCAGGATCTGGTCAAGATGCGCGTACACCGTCTCGTAGCCGTCAGCGTGCTTGATGACCACGTAGTTGCCGTAGCCCACGAGGTTGCCCGTCGCGTCCCGGCTGGATGCGGCCAGGACCACGACGCCGTTGGCCGCGGCACCCACCGGTGTGTCAAGTGGGGCCGCGATATCCAGCCCGGTGTGGAAGTGTTGCGAGAAGACGCCGTTGTACGTGACCGGTGGCTCCAGTGCGAGGCTCGTGGGCCCGAACGCCTGCGTCACCACCCCTCCGACGGGGGCATGGAAGCTGACACGACCTGTGGGCGGGGGCGGTGCGGTCGGCGTTGCCGCATTGGCCACCGCCGCCTGAATCGCCGCCTCCTGCGCGGCCTGGGTCCGCACCACGCTGATGTCGTAGGCGACCGCCGTCTGCACGGCGCGGGGTGCGCCGACCGTTGCAGCTTGCAGCACCGCCAGCTCTGCCGGCTGCTG
>DATBCJ010000169.1:0-6046 GCA_036270565.1 Candidatus Dormiibacterota bacterium
GCCGATGAGAAAGAGCAGAAGCCAGACCACCAGCGTCGCGATCAGGTATCCCGCGGAGGCATACGCGTGGATGCGATCGCGTGCCTCGAAGTCGTCGACGCGCGACGTCGCCACCGTGACCGGGTACCCGGACAACCGAAAAATGAGCGCGGACAACCCGGTGCGCCGGCTCCGCGGAACCACGGTCGTCTCCAGCACGCTGGCCCAGGTCAGGGCCACCAGGAGCACACCGACGACAAGGCCGGCCCAGGCGATCACCCCCACGTCGCCGCCCCACCGCGCATGGGCGGACGATATCGGAAGAGTGCGCTGTTCAGCGATCGTTGATGCCGGGCTCACCTGCGACCACGTCGCTTCTGTGAACTGGTGGCGTGCTTCGTTCAGGTTTGACGTGAACGCCCGGTCGCCCGTACGATTCAGCGCACATGACGAGGGAAGGCGACTCGCTGACACGCAGGCTGTGGCTCGACCACGGCCGTTGCGGCACCGCGATCTGTCGAATGCGCTGAGCGCAGTCGGCAGGCTTTCACGCGACCGCGGTCGCGCCGTCGACGTAGCTGCCGCAGCCTGAACGCTGCGGGAATCCGTCCTGACAGGGGACTGCGCACAGACTTGGCGACCACGTCGCACGCGCTGATGCCGGTGGCGGGTGACAATCACACAGAAACAGACAGGGGAAGGTTTGCATGACTCCGATGCTGTGGGCCGCAGCGATATGACCGTGCCGGACACCGTCTTCACCGAAGAGCAGCTGGTGCAGGCTCGCGCCGGCCTCCGCGACGGCGACGCGCACGACGTGATCGCCTGGGCCCTGGAACGCTTCCCCGCCGACCGCCGGGTGGTGGTGACCGGGTTGCAGGCGGAGGGCGTCGTCGTCGCCGACATGGCGATCGCGCTGGATCCCTCGGTGCGGGTTCTGACCATCGATACCGGCCGGCTTCCCGAGGCGACGCATCGGTACCTCGACACGCTTCGCGACCACTGGGGACGCGGCATCGAGGTCATCCACCCCGACAGCGACGAGATTCAATCATTCACGAGCGAGCACGGTGCCAACGCCTTCTACGCCTCCGCACAGCGACGCCTGGACTGCTGCCACCTTCGCAAGGTGGCACCGCTCGAGCGCGCGCTGCTCGACGTTGACTGCTGGCTGAGCGGGCTGCGTCGGGGTCAGTCGGCGCAGCGTGCCGGTGCGGAGGTGTTGGAGATCGACGACCGGCACCGCAACATCGCCAAGGTCAACCCGCTGGCGCGCTGGTCAGGCGAGACCGTGCGCGGCTACCTGCGCGAGCACGCGGTGCCGGCGCATCCGCTCTACGCGGAGGGATACACCAGCATCGGGTGCGCCCCGTGCACGCGGGCGGTCTCCGCCGGCGAGCACCCGCGTGCCGGTAGGTGGTGGTGGGAGCGCGGCGTCGACAAGGAGTGCGGCATCCATGCGCTGCCGGTGGTCGTTCCCCTGGCTGCGGCCTCATGACCGAGCAGGGCCTGACCATCTGGTTCACCGGGCTGTCCGGCGCCGGCAAGTCGACGCTCTCCGAGGCTGTGGCCGCCCGCCTGCGCGACCAGGACAGGGCGGTGGAGATCCTCGACGGCGACGAGGTGCGCAAGAGCCTCAGCGCCGGTCTCGGTTTCAGCAAGGAGGATCGCGACACCAACATCCGCCGGCTCGGTTTTGTCGCCGACCTGCTCACCCGCAACGGCGTGATCGTGCTGGTGGCGGCGATATCTCCGTACCGCGAGGTGCGCGACGAGGTGCGCGCTCGCATTGGCAGCTTCATCGAGGTGTTCGTGCACTGCCCGCTCGATGAGCTGGTACGCCGCGACGTCAAGGGACTGTACCGGCGCGCGCTCAACGGCGAGATCGAGCACTTCACCGGCGTGTCCGACCCCTACGAGGATCCGCTCGACCCCGAGGTTCGCGTGGAGACGGGCAGCCAGAGCGTCGACGAGGCGGTCACCGCCGTGCTGCGCGCGGTTGAGCGCGCGCTCGGGCCGCCGGTGCTGACCACGCCGCTGGTTGCCGCGGAGGAGGCGGCTGGCTGATGTGTGGCACCTGCGGCTGCAACGAGCCTGACCAGGACCTCTCCAAGGTCGAGCGGATCAAGGCGGACAGCCGTCTGCTGCGCGGCGACATCGTCGACGAGCTGGCCTCGGCCGAGCCGCTCTTCACCGAGCCGTCGACGCAGCTGCTGAAGTTCCACGGCATCTACCAGCAGGAGGATCGTGACCGGCGCAAGGAGGCGCGCCGCCTTGGGCTGGCCAAGCACCACCAGATGATGGTGCGCACCCGCATTCCCGGCGGGGTCGTGTCGCCGGATGCGTACCTGGCCCACGATCGCATCGCGTCGCGCTGGGGCAACGGCACCATGCGGGTCACCACGCGGCAGGACTTCCAGCTGCACGGCGTGCTCAAGGGCGACCTGCGCGACGCCATCAGGGAGATCAACCAGGCGCTGCTGACCACGCTCGGCGGATGCGGGGACGTCGAGCGCAACATCATGTGCTGCCCCGCCCCTCTGGTGGACGGGTTCCGCGCCGAGGTGGCGCACTGGCTGGCCGCGCTGGTCGCCGAGCTGACGCCGTCGACCGGCGCGTACCACGAGATCTGGCTGGACGGCGAGCGGGCCGTCGAGCCGGGTGACGCGGAGCACGAACCGCTCTACGGGGAACGCTACCTGCCGAGGAAGTTCAAGACGGCGATCGCGCTCCAGGGCGACAACTGCGTCGACGTGCACGCCAACGACCTCGGCCTGGTGGCGTTGCGCGGCGACGACGGCGGCCTGTCGGGGTTCACCGCGCTGGTGGGCGGGGGCCTGGGGCGCACGCGCAACAAGCCGGACACCTTCGCGGCGGTGGCCCAGCCGCTGGCGACGGTGCGGCCCGACCAGGTGGTGGCGTTGAGCAGAGCGGTCATCGAGGTGCAACGCGACCACGGCAACCGCGCTGAGCGCCGCCACGCGCGCCTCAAGTACCTGATCGCCGATCGCGGCCTGCCGTGGTTCGCCGACCAGGTGCAGGGTCGCGTGGGCTTCGCGCTCGGCGAGCCGGCGCCGGTCACCTGGCCCCGCGTCGAGGATCACCTCGGCTGGCACGAACAGGGCGACGGCAAGCTCTACCTCGGCGTCTTCGTCGAGAACGGCCGCATCGCCGACGTGCCCGGCGTGCACCTGCGCTCCGCCCTGCGCGAGGTGGTCGAGAGCGTCCGTCCGCAACTGCGGCTCACCGCGCAGCAGAACGTCATCATCGCGGGGATCACGTACCAGCAGCGCGCCGCCGTCGACGACATCCTCGACGCCCACGGGGTGGAGCGAGCCACGATGGTGCACCCGGTGCGCCGTCTCTCGATGGCGTGCCCGGCGATTCCCACGTGCGGGCTGGCGGTGGCGGAGAGCGAGCGCGTGCTGCCCTCGCTGATCCGCGACATCGAGTCACTGGTCGACTCCGTGGGCCTGGCCGACTCCCCCATCTCGGTGCGCATGACGGGCTGCCCCAACGGCTGCGCGCGTCCCTACCTCGGTGACGTGGGCCTGGTGGGCACCACCCTGGGGAAGTACGACGTGTTCCTCGGTGGCGACCCCGGCGGAACCCGGCTCAACCAGCTCTACGCGTCTGCGGTTCCGCTCGACTCCATCTGTGCATTGTTGCGGCCGCTGCTGCACGCGTACGCGACCGAGAGACGGGACGCGGACGCGTTCGGCGACTGGTGCCACCGCGCCGGCATCGAGGCGTTGCGTGGTCGCTTCGCGGAGCCGGACCTGGTCGACGGCGACGTCGCGGTCGCCGCGGCAGCCGCGGGGTGATCCACGCCGAGCGACCGCTGGCCTACATGGTCGCTCTCGACCTCGCGGGGCGGCGGTGCGTGGTGCTCGGTGGCGGCGAGGTCGCCGCCCATCGTGTGGCCGGGTTGCTCGACGCCGGCGCGCTGGTGAGCGTGGTGGCGCCGGCCCTGCACGCCACCCTGGCGCAGCTGGCGGGCAGCGGCACCATCGAGTGGGTCGCGCGCGCCTACCAGCGCGGCGACCTGCGCGGCGCGTTCATGGTGCTCAACACCGTCGACGACGCCGCCACGGAACGCGTGGTGCGCGTCGAGGCGTCGGAGCAGCGCGTGCTGCTCAACACCCACGACCGTCCCGCCTCGTGCGACTTCGCCTCGCCGGCCCTTGTGCGGCGCGGGAGGCTGCAGGTGGCGGTGTCGACGTCGGGTGACAGCCCGTACGTGGCCGCGGCGATGCGTGAACGCCTGGAGAGCTTGATCGGCGAGGAATGGGGCTCGCTGCTCGCGCTGGTCGGCGGCGTTCGGCGTCGCCTCCGGCGCGAGCGCGTGTCCGCCGTCGAACAGCAGCGCGTCTACCGGCGGCTGCTGCGCCCGCAGGTCCGCGACGGGCTGCGCCGCGCGGGAGGACGCGCCGGCGCCGCGTCCCTGCTCGGCTCCGAGGCGTGGGACGTTGCGCCGTCGGCCGGCGTCGTGCACCTCGTCGGCGCCGGGCCGGGAGACCCCGGCCTGCTCACCGTGGCGGCGCGCGAGCTGCTGTTCGCGGCCGACGTCGTGTTCCACGATGCTCTGGTGTCGCCGGCGATCCTCGAGCTGTGCGGGACGCGGACGCGGCTGGTCGACGTCGGCAAGCGCGCCGGCGGAGTGCGCACGTCCCAGGAGGACATCAACGCGCTGCTCATCGACGCGGCGCGCTCGGGCCTCGAGGTGGTGCGGCTGAAGGGCGGCGACCCGTTCCTGTTCGGCAGGGGTGGTGAGGAGCTGGACGCGTTGCGCGCGGCCGGCGTCGAGACGCACGTCGTGCCGGGGGTGAGCTCCGCGCTGGCCGCCCCGGCGGCCGCGGACATCCCGGTCACCTTTCGCGGCGTCTCGGGGTCGGTTGCGATCGTGACCGGCCACGACAGCGAGGGGCTGCTCCCGCGCGGCCTCGAATCCCTGGCGGCGGCGGTCGACACGCTGGTGGTGCTGATGCCGCTGGCGGCGCTGCCTCGCCTGGTCGAGCGACTGATCCCGGTGCTCGGGCCGGGGTGGCCCGCGGCCGTGATCGCCGGCGCCACGACCGAGGACCAGGTGACCGTCCGCGCGCCGCTGCGCGACATCGCCACCGCGGTGCACGCGGCCGGCATCACCGCGCCCGCGACCCTGGTGCTGGGGCGCGTTGTGAACTCCATCAGAGGGGAGGGCCTCAGACGGACGCCAGACCGCGAGGCGATTGGGCACCATCTGGTCGGTGAGCCTCGCTGAGGGTGCTGCTCTCGTCGCCGTCGCCGCGGGTGCCGGCGCGCAGGCGGTCACCGGGATCGGTTTCTCGCTGGTCTGCGCGCCCGTCCTGACCATCGTGCTCGGTGGTGCTGATGGCGTGCGCGTCGCCAACGTGCTGAGCATTGGTGGCAACCTGCTCATGCTGGTGCGTGAACGCCGGGCGGCGGACCTGCGCCGGGTGCTGACGCTGCTGGTGCCCGCCAGCCTCGCGGCGGTGGCGACCGCCTGGGTGATCCGAGGCGCCAACCCCCACGTGCTCGCAGTTGTGGCCGGGAGCCTGGTGCTGGTCACCGTGGCCGTGCTGGCGTGGGGTCTGGAGGCGCAGCGACTCGCAGGCCGCGTCGGCGCGGTGCTGGCCGGTGCCGTGAGTGGAGCGATGAACGTGGCCGGCAGCGTCGGCGGTCCGGCGGTCGCCGGCTACGCGCTGAACGCGCGCTGGTCGGCTGCGCAGACGCGCGCCACGCTGGGGGCGTACTTCCTGGGCATCAACATCGTGTCGGTGGCGTCGCGCGGAGTCCCCTCGATGTCGGCCTGGTTCTTTGCCGGCGGCGCGCTGGCGCTGCTCGTCGGGTTCGGAGCAGGCGTGCTGCTGGCGCGACGCCTTGATGAGACGGCGGTGCGCTCGTGGACGCTGGCGCTCGCGGGGTTGGGTGCCGCGGCGGCCATCGTGCAGGGTGTGCGCTGAGTAGGCTGGTCATCGTTCGGCATGGACCTGCACCACAGCGAGGAAATAGATGCCTGATCGAGACGTCCATTTCCCGCCCAGGTTGCGCCGCGGAGACACCGTGC
>DATBCJ010000170.1:0-3569 GCA_036270565.1 Candidatus Dormiibacterota bacterium
GCCACCCAGTCGAGGAGGTAGCTGCCGAAGGTAATGCGCTGGTCCGGGAGGGGCAGGCCGACCTGGACCACTGCCATGGCCTCTGTAAGGCGCTGCTTGACCTGCGTTCGGTCTCGGCCATAGAGGTAACGGGTGCGTCCCTTCGCGTCCCTCAGGCGCGCCACCCAGCGGCCGTCGCCTCGCTGAAAGACAGCCCCGTCGCCCCGATCCCGCCGACGGCGCGGACGCTTCACCTGACCGGTGACTACCGCCGAGACACCCTGTTCCGTGGTCGTTCCTCCCGGTTACAGCCGGCCCCGCTTGGGTCAGATCCGGCGGTGCAGGGTGACCCTTTTGCCGCGGTCACATCATAGCGCTAAGGTGTCAGTAAGGTGTCAGGCAAGGTGTCAGGCGACCTGCACATCCCGTCAAATAGGCCTTCTGAAGGCTGACTTCGAATACGAAATCGGCGTGCCGAGGGACAGGATCGAACTGTCGACACCAGGTTTTTCAGACCTGTGCTCTACCAACTGAGCTACCTCGGCGCGGAGGGGGTAGTGTAGTTGGCGATCCCGACAGGCCGAGCTCCAATCGCCGCAGCGCACCGCTCCTACAATCGAGGCATGAGCCGGGTCATCCACGTGCGCGTGCGCGGTGCCGCGCCCGAGGTGCGCGACGCCATTCAGCGGCGGTTCGACGGCCTCGTGGCTGGACGTGAATGGCGCCAGGGCACGCCGTGGCTCGCCGACGCCAGGTCACGCGACATCCTGCCCCAGCTCTTCTTCGACCAGGCGCAGGCCGAGGCTCGGGCCGCCCGCGACCAGCGACCGCTGTCCGCGGCAACGTTCGTCCGCATCGAAGGAGATGAGGCGGATGCGCTGGCGCTCACCTTCATCGCCCGTGACCTGTCCGAGCGTTTCGCCGTCGAGGTCGAGCTTCGCGACCCCGACAACCCGATCGCCAAGCTGCGTCATGTCCAGCTCGCGTCCGGCCGACTGCCCACCGGTGCCGCGCTCGAGAGCATCCTCGTGCAGCGCGCGATCTTCCGCCGCATGCCCGACGGATCACGCATGGAGATGATCCCTCCGCGCGCTCGCGGATCAGCCTTTGGACGGGCGGTCGGCGAGGACGCTCACATCGGCTGGAGCTTCATCGTCCACGACATCCGCATCGTCGACTCCTCCTTTCTCGGCGCGGAGGCGGAGGCGATGCGTATTTTCCGCGGATTCCGAGCGCTCCCCTCCGACGACCGCGCATGAGGGCGGTGGTGCAACGCACCGCTCGCGCAGCGGTCCGGGTTGCCGGCGCAACCACCGGCGAGATCGGCGTCGGCCTGCTCGTCTTCGTCGGCGTGGGCCCCGAGGACGACGACTCGAGTGCGGACCGATTGGCGTCGCGCATCGCCGGACTGCGAATCTTCCCCGACCAGCACGGTCGGATGAACTGCGACCTCACCCAGGCGGGCGGCTCGCTGCTGGTGGTGAGCCAGTTCACACTCCTTGCCGACACCAGCCGGGGTCACCGCCCCTCATTCATCGGCGCCGCACCGCCAGAGCAGGGTGAGCGCCTCTACACCCGGTTCGTCGAGAGCCTGCGCGGCCGCGGACTGGTGGTGGCCACCGGTGAGTTCGGCGCGCACATGTGCGTGGAGCTGGTCAACGACGGGCCGGTGACGCTGGTGCTCACGACGGGTGAAGGCCCCTGGGAGGCCGACGCGGGCTGAGCGTCAGGCGCTGCGACGAGCTCGGAGCGCCACCAGCTGTTCGTTCTCGCTGCCGGTGCCCGCGTAGCGGAACAGTTCCGGCGGCCGGCCCCCCGTGCCCGCGGGTGAACGGAAGCGCGGCACGCGGGCCCGCAGCGCCGCCACCTCTCGGTCGGCGACCGGGCGCAGAAGACCGCTGTCACGAAGCTCCTGGATGCGACGGCGGAACGTCCGGTCGCTGCCCTCGGGACCGCCGTGGAGCGCCACATGAACCCGAAGGAGGTCGTCACCCGTGAAGACGTCGCCGAGGAGCGAGGCCGCTCCGCCCACCTGGCGCGCGTCCTGCCTGAGGCGCTCCGTGGCCTGGCGGAGAGCCGCGGCGTCGCGGGCCTCAAGGCGCAGCCCGCGGCCCACGGCTGCCCAGGCACCACCGCCGTCGACCTGGGCCAGCGGGGCGGTGGCGTAGTACCACGCGGTCACGGTCCGCGCCCCGCGGCCGGGGTCGTCATCGATTCCGACCAGGCGGAGGCGTTCCGTACGGCTGCCCCGGCGGCCGGCGACGACCACTCCTGCGGCGGCGGCGAGCCGGGCGGCGGCGTCGAGCATACGTTCGCGCCCACCGAGCTCTCCGCGGGGCAGGCCGTGGCGCACGGTGAGCACCTGCAAAGCGCGACTGGAGGGAACCCCCGGATCGGCGTCGAAGCCGAAGACGGCCACCCCCACTGCGATCGCCGCCTGTGCGCCCCGGGCCATCATCTTCCTCCTTGTTTAGGCTGATGATGGCACAAACTGGCGTTTCGGAGTCGCTTTTGCGACGCGATTGACCCGTTGTCCGAGCGCCCTGGCCGGGGCACTCGGTGGGCGGGGCAGGGATCGAACCCGCGGCCTTCTCGGTGTAAGCGAGACGCTCTGACCAGCTGAGCTACCCGCCCGGCTCGCCCACTCTAGCGCCGATCAGGCGCCCCGAGCGGCGGGAAGATCGTCGGCCTGCTCGACGCCGAGGTCGGTGTGGATGTATTCGGCTGTGATGCGCTCGATGCGATCTGCCGTGATCTCGACCTCCTTGCCGAGCACCCCCCGCCGCAAGGAGACCCCGTGGAAGATGTCCGCGCCGTCATCGGCGAGGACGCGGTGGACCGTGCCAATCTCATGGCCCTCGCGATCGAGAACCCTGTGCCCGGGCTTGACTGCAGTCCAGGCGATGACGTCGGCGTCGGCCATGGCGGCCACCTCCTCATGCGCGGTCGCAACCGGCTCAGGATAGGCTTGCCGAACCGCCCCCCGCCGGTGCCAGCCGGGTCAGAGCGCCATCCAGGCCGGCGACGATCACGAGGTCGGCCATCCCCAGGAACAGCCCGTGGCCGACCACACCCGGGATCGCGTCGAGCCGGGCCGCCAGCCCTTCGGGGTCGGCGATCGGGCCGAACTCACCGTCGGCGATGAGGTTGCCGTTGTCGCTGCGCAGAGGTTCGCCGGCGGCGTCCAGGCGCAGCTGAAAGGCCGCGCCGGTCTGGTCGAGCAGGGTCATGGTGTGGTGCCAGCCGAACATCAGCAACTCCACCGGGACAAACCCGGCAAGGTGCGGTCGCAGCTTGGTCTCGTCGGCAACGACGACGAATCGCCGCGCGGCAGCTGCGACGATGCGCTCGCGAACCAGGGCCCCGCCGAGGCCCTTGAGGAGCCGAAGATCGGGGTCAACGGTATCCGCGCCGTCGACCGCAAGGTCCACGCCATCGCCACCGAGCTCGACAAGCGGGATGCCGTGGCGAGCCGCCAGCGCCGCGCTGGCCAGCGACGTGGCCACCGCGGTCACGTGCAGTCCCGCTGACACGCGGCTGCCGACCGCCTCGATGAACCACCGTGCGGTGGTCCCCGTGCCGAGACCGAG
>DATBCJ010000171.1:0-5199 GCA_036270565.1 Candidatus Dormiibacterota bacterium
CCATCTTGAAGTCGGGGATTCCGTAGCGGAGCAGGCCACCCGGACGGTCTTGGCGCTCGTACACGGTGACGCGGTGGCCGGCGCGGTTGAGCTGCTGCGCGGCGGCGAGGCCGGCCGGCCCGGAGCCGACCACAGCCACGCTACGGCCGGTGCGGTGGGCGGGTGGCTGGGGGCGGATCCAGCCGCGCTCGAATGCGTGGTCCACCGCGGTGCGCTCGATCTCCTTGATGCTGACGGCGTCGCCGGCGATGGCGAGGACGCAGGCCGGCTCGCATGGCGCCGGGCAGAGCCGGCCGGTGAACTCGGGGAAGTTGTTGGTGCTGTCCAGGTTGGCGAACGCCCCGCGCCAGTCGCCCCGCCGCGCCAGGTCGTTCCACTCGGGGATGAGGTTGTTGAGCGGACAGGCGTTGTGGCAGAAGGGCACGCCGCAGTCCATGCAACGCGCCGCCTGGGTTTCGACCGCCGCCAGCGGCAGCGGATGGATGAGCTCCCGGTGGTCACGCACCCGCTCGGCGACCGCGCGATACGGCGAGGTGCGGCGCGAAATCTCGAGGAAGTCGCGACGGCCCATCAGGCGACCACCTCGAGCGCGGTGCGGCGCGCGGCGAGGACGCGCTCGTAGTCGACGGGAAGCACCTTGACGAACCGGGCGGCCGTCGACTCCCACCGCTCCAGGAGCCCGTCGGCCACGGGGCTCCCCGTGTAGCTGGCGTGGTGCTCGAGGAGGGTTCGCAGGGTGCGCTCGTCCTCCTCGTCCTCGACGGCCGTGAGTCGCACCATCCCGGTGTTGCAGCGCTGCTCGAACCGGCCGTCGACGTCGAGCACATAGGCGACGCCGCCGCTCATCCCGGCGGCGACGTTGCGGCCGGTGAGGCCGAGGATGACAACCGTGCCCCCGGTCATGTACTCGAGCGCGTGGTCGCCGGTGCCCTCGACGACCGCGTCCGCCCCGCTGTTGCGAACCGCGAAGCGCTCGCCGGCCACGCCGCGGACGAAGAGCTCACCGGAGGTTGCGCCGTAGAGCAGCACGTTGCCGGCGATGACGTTGTCGTCGGCGCGACGGCGGGCCTGGGCGGGCGGGACCACCACGATGCGGCCGCCGCTCAGGCCCTTGCCGCAGCCGTCATTGACCTCGCCCTTGACGGTCAGGGTGACGCCGGCGGCGAGGAAGGCACCGAACGACTGCCCGGCGCTGCCGTGGAGGTCGACCCGGATGGTGTCCTGCGGCAGTCCCGCCGCGCCGTGCCGCTGCGCGATCGCGCCGCTGAGCCGTGCGCCGACGCTGCGATCGCCGTTGCCGACGCGCATGCCCAGCTGCACGGGGGTGCCGCGCTCGAGCGCGTCCCCGGCAACGGCGAGCACGCGCTCGTCGATGTCGTCGGCGCATCGATAGGCATCGCGGGGGAGGAAGTGCCGCGCCCCGCCGGTCGCCACCAGCAGCCGCACGAGGTCGACGTCGCCGCGGTGGCTCACCTGGCTGAGCAGCTCGACACGGCCCACCAGGTCGGTGAAGCGGCGCACCCCGAGCCGTGACATCCACTGGCGCACGTCCTCGGCGAGGAAGCGCATGAACGTGACGATGTGCTCGGCGCGACCGGTGTAGCGCTCACGCAGCGCGGGGTCCTGGGTGGCGATGCCGACCGGGCAGGTGTTGAGGTGGCAGACGCGCATCATCACGCAGCCCGCCGCCACCAGTGGGGCGGTGGCGAAGGCGAACTCCTCGGCGCCGAGCAGCGCGGCGACGATCACATCGCGGCCGGTGCGCATCAGGCCGTCGCTCTGCAGCACGACGCGGTCGCGAAGCCCGTTGGCAACCAGCGTCTGCTGGGCTTCGGCGAGGCCGAGCTCCCAGGGGGCGCCCGCGTGGGTCAGCGAGGAGAGCGGCGCGGCGCCGGTGCCGCCGGAGTCGCCGGAGATGACGATGTGGTCTGCGCGCGCCTTGGCGACCGCGGCGGCGACCGGCCCGACGCCCATCTCGGCAACGAGCTTCACGCTGATCCGGGCTGCCGGGTTGACCGCGCGAAGGTCGTGGATCAGCTGGGCGAGGTCCTCGACCGAGTACACGTCATGGTGTGGTGGGGGAGAGATGAGGCCGACGCCCGGGGTGGCGTGGCGCAGGCGTGCGATGGTCACGTCGACCTTGTCGCCGGGCAGCTGGCCTCCCTCACCGGGCTTGGCTCCCTGCGCCACCTTGACCTGGATCTCGTCGGCGTTGACGAGGAAGTTGGCGGTGACGCCGAACCGCGCCGAGGCCACCTGCTTGATGGCGCTGCGTGACGAGTCGGCGCCGTCCGTGGCGAACCGTGCCTCGTCCTCACCGCCCTCGCCGGTGTTGGAGCGGCCGCCGATGCGGTTCATGGCGATGGCCAGCGTTTCGTGGGTCTCCGGCGAGATCGAGCCGAGCGACATCGCCCCGGTGGCGAAGCGCCGCATCAGCGTCTCGGCCGGCTCCACCTCGTCGAGCGGCACCGGGACGTCGGCCTCCTGCAGGGCCAGCAGCCCGCGCAGCGTTCGCCGTTCGGCAGACTCGGCGTCGGCCAAAGCCACGTACTGGGCGAAGTGCGCCGCGGACTCTGACTTCACCGCGTGCTGCAGCGCACCGATCACCTCCGGGTTCCAGGCGCGCTTCTCGCCCCCACGACGCCACTGGTAACGGCCGCCGCCGTCCAGCAGGTCCGGCGGCGCCCCCCGCTCAGGGAAGGCGCGCGCGTGACGGCTCAAGGCGTCGGCGGCGATGCGATCCAGGCCCGTGCCCCCGATGCGCGTCGGCGTTCCCGTGAAGTGCTCGTCGACGAGCGCTTGGGACAGCCCGATGGCCTCGAACAGCTGCGCCCCGCAGTACGAGAGGACCGTGGAGATGCCCATCTTGGCGATGGTCTTGAGCAATCCCTTGCGAAGGGCGGCGAGGAGGTTGCGCTGCGCGCTGGCGACGTCGATGTTGCCGAGGACGCCGGTGAGCGCCATCTCGGCAACGGTGTCGAGGAGCAGGTACGGATTGACACCCTCTGCCCCGAAACCGACCAGCAGAGCGACGTGGGCCACCTCGCGCGGCTCACCGCTCTCGACGACGAGCCCAACCCCCGTGCGGGTGCGCTCGCGGAGCAGGTGGTGGTGCACCGCCGCGGTGGCCAGCAGGGAGGGAATCGGCGCGTGCGTGGCGTCCGTGCCACGGTCGCTGAGGATGAGGATGCTGCGGCCTGCCGCGACCGCCTCCGAGGCGAGGCGGCAGAGTCGCCGCAGCCCGTGCTCCAGCCCAGCCGCGCCCTGGGCGCGATGGAACACCGCACTGATCGTCTCCGCCGGGAACTGGCGCTGGGTGACGTGGCGGATGGTGGCCAGGTCGGCGTTGGTGAGGATGGGGTGAGGCATCTCCAGCCGCTTGGCCTGGGTCGGCCCCTGCTCGAGGAGGTTGCCGCCCGCGCCGAGACTGGTGACCAGCGACATGACCGAGGCCTCGCGGATGGGGTCGATGGGTGGATTGGTGACCTGCGCGAAGAGCTGCTTGAAGTAGGCGAAGAGCGGCTGCGGGCGATCGCTGAGCACTGCCGGCGGGGCGTCGTTGCCCATCGAGCCGACCGGCTCCTCACCGATCCGCGCCATCGGCTCGACGATCAGCCGCAACTCCTCGTCGGTCCAGCCGAACAGCTGCTGGCGGATGCGCAGCGTGCCGGCGTCGGGCTCGATCGACTCGCCGACGGCGGGCAGCTCGTCGAGGTGCACGGTGCCGTCGCGGATCCAGGCCGAGTAGGGGTGGCGGCCGGCGAGCTGCTGCTTGCACGCCCCGTCGTCGAGGATGGCGCCCGCGCGCGTGTCGACGAGCAGCAACCTCCCCGGGTCCAGCCGCCACTTCTTGACGATGCGCTCCTCGGGGATGTCGACCACGCCCGCCTCGGAGGCCATCACCACCAGGCTATCGTCGGTGACCAGGTAGCGAGCCGGGCGCAGACCGTTGCGGTCGAGGCTGGCACCGACCAGCCGGCCGTCGGTGAAGGCGATGGCCGCCGGGCCGTCCCACGGCTCCAGCAGGTTGGCGTGGAACTCGTAGAAGGCGCGTCGCTCGTCGTCGAGAAGCTCGTTGCTCTCCCACGCCTCGGGGATCATCATCATCATGGCGTGCTCGATCGAGCGCCCCGACATGGTGAGCAGCTCGAGCGCGTTGTCGAACTGCGTGGAGTCCGAACCGGCGGTGTCGAGCACGTCGCGGATCTTGTCGACGTCGCCGCCGAACAGAGCGCTGCGAAACTTCGACTGCCGCGCCTGCATCCAGGCGACGTTGCCGCGCAGCGTGTTGATCTCGCCGTTGTGCGCGGAGAGCCGCGCCGGCTGGGCGAGGTCCCAGCGCGGCAGCACGTTGGTTGAGAAGCGCGCGTGAACCAGGGCCAGGGTCGACGCCGTCAACGGGCTGGCGAGGTCGGGGTAGAACGCGGTGAGCTGCGCTGCGGTGAGCATCCCCTTGTAGACGAGGGTGCGGCTGCTCAGGCTGGCGACGTGGAGGCTGCGCCGGTCCATGCCGACCTCGACGGCGCGGGCCTCGATGACCCTGCGCAGCACGTAGAGGCGGCGCTCCAGCGCGTCGCCCTCGAGGCCGACGGCCGCGACGAAGAACTGCCGGATGGTGGGCATCCCGGCCAGCGCCGTGCGACCGGGGACCGTGGTGTCGATGGGCACGTCTCGCCAGCCGAGCAGGCGGACCCCCTCGTCGTCGCAGGCGTGCTCGATGAGCGCGCGAGCCGCGCGCCGCGCCGCGCTGTCGCTGGGAAGGAACACCATGCCAACGCCGTAGCCGCCCCGGGCGGGCAGGTCGACGTCGGCGGCGGCCTGCAGGAACTCGTGGGGAACCTGCAGGAGGATGCCGGCCCCGTCGCCGCTGTCGGGGTCGGCGCCGGTTGCGCCCCGGTGGCCGAGGTTGACGAGCGCGCGCATGGCGAGCTCGACGATGTGGTGATCGCGCTGGCCGGAGGTCGTGGCCACGAACGCGACCCCGCATCCGTCGTGCTCGAACCGCGGATCGCGAAGATCGCGGCCGGTCTGCGCCAGATCGGTCATTCGGTCAATGCCATTGGAGGGTGACAGGAATTGGTCGAGCGATCAAGTGCCAATCATGCCTATCGGCTGTCGAAGGCGGTCGTCGCTGATCGTGATCGATGCTGGAAGCGCTACGATCGAACTCAGTTCGCGCTCGTTCTGCATCAGTGCGCC
>DATBCJ010000172.1:0-31859 GCA_036270565.1 Candidatus Dormiibacterota bacterium
GTCCGGGTCGGCGGTGGCGAGCGGCAGCTACCCGTTCTTCTCGCACGAGCACTGCTTCACCAAGCCGCAGCCCAGCACGCTGACGCTCTCATTCCTGCAGTACATCCAGAGCCCAGCCTTCCAGAACGGCGACCTGACCACCCTCAAGTACCTGCCCCTCAGCACCACCACACGCAAGGCCGCCGTCGATCAGTAACCTGCGCCTCCCGTGAGCACCGTCCCGAGCGCGATTGTGCCGGTGCCGTCCCTGTGGCGGCGCCGGCTTCGGGCCGAAAGGGTCTCGCGAATCGGCTTCGCGGGCGCGGCGGCCCTCAGCCTCGTCGTCGTCGCCCTGGTGATCCTGTTTCTGACCGTCAACGCCTGGCCGGCGTTCATCCACATCGGCCTTGACAACTTCTTCGGGTCGGCGACGTGGGATCCCGACGGCGCGACCTACATCGGCGGTCGCTACGGGGCGCTGACTCCGATCGCGGGCTCCGCGATCGCGGTGGGCCTGGCGTTGGTCATCGCCATCCCCGTGGGCCTTGCGCTGGCGATCACTCTCGCGGAGACGAGTCGCAACATCGGCGAGCGCGTGTTCCGGCCGGCGATCGAGCTGTTCGTCGGTGTGCCGTCGATCGTCTATGGGTACGTCGGCCTGGTCCTGCTGGTGCCCCAGCTCGAGAAGGTCGCCCCTCCGGGCAAGGCCGGCTTCGGGTTCGCCGCCGCGGGGATCGTGCTCGGTGTGATGGTGGTGCCGACCATCGCCACGCTCAGCGCCGACGCCATCCAGTCGGTCCCGAGCACGCTCCGCGAGGGGTCGACGTCGCTCGGCGCCACCGCATGGCAGACGCTCATACGCGTGGTCTTCCCCGCCGCGCGCCCCGGCATCATCAGCAGCATCGTCCTCGGCTTCGCCCGCGCCATGGGTGAAGCGCTGGCTGTGGCCCTTGTCATCGGCAACGTGGCTCAGATCCCCAGCCCCACCACCGGGCTCAGCTTCCTCTTCTACCCGACCATGACCATGACCACCACGATCACCGACGGCATCAGCAACCTCGGGGCCAATCCCAAGGCGGAGGCGGCGCGGTACATGCTCGCGCTCGTGCTCCTGCTGATCACCTTCGGCTGTGTCAGCGCGATCCGCTTTGCCCAGCGGCGCAGCGAGATGAAGCTGTGAACCGGCGAGCGCGGCTGACCAACGCGATGGCTTTCGGTGCCGTCCGCACCCTTGCCGTCGCCTTCGTCCTGCTGGTGGTTGTGGTGCTCGTCTACACCGTCATCCAGGGTAGGTCGGAGCTCGCTCGCGCGGCCTTCTACACCAGCCCGCCGAGCACAGACAGGGTGGGCAGCGGGGCCGGCCCGCAGATCTTCAACACCTTCTACCTGCTGGTGAGCACGGTGATCCTGACCGTCCCCACCGGACTGGCCGCGGGCATCTACTTCGCCGAGTACGCCGGCAGCGGCCCGTTCGTCAACGCGGTGCGCCGCGCCACCGAGACTCTGGCAACGCTACCGTCGATCGTCGTCGGCCTGTTCGGCTACGCACTGTTCGTGCAGGCGACGCACAGCCACCCGTCGCGGCTGGCTGCGGCGCTGGCGCTGACCGTGATCTCCCTCCCGTACGCGGTGCGCATCAGCGAGGACGCCCTGCGGTCGCTGCCCATGACGCTGCGTGAGTCCAGCCTGGCGCTGGGAGCCACCCGCTGGCAGACCATCACCCGGGTGCTGCTCCCGGCTGCGCTGCCGCAGCTGGTCACCGGCGTGATCCTCATCGCCGGCCGCGTTTTCGGCGAGGCGGCGGCAGTGCTGTTCACCGGCACCGTCGGGACCCCGACCGACCACGGCAACTACAGCCTGAACCCGTTCCTGCCCGGGGACACCCTCGCCGTCAACCTCTACGTCTTCCGCAGCCAGGTCGACCCCGCGCAGGTCACTGACGCCGCCACCTATGCTGACGGCGTGGCCGCGCTGCTCATCCTCCTGGTGCTGGTGTTCAACGTTGCCGCACGCTACGCGGGCCGCCGCGCGGTTCGACGCCTCCAGGGAACCGTCTGATGTCTGCCGAGTTCCGCATCCAGGTGGCGTCCGATATCGTCCCGGCCGTGTCCGGCGAGCCGCTTCCGCCCCCCATGGTGGAGACCCGAGGGCTCGACGCCTGGTATGGCGACTTCCAGGCGCTGCGCAAGGTCGATTTCTCGGCGCCGAAGGGCCGCGTGACCGCGATCATCGGGCCCAGCGGCTGCGGCAAGAGCACCCTGGTACGAGCCCTCAACCGCATGAACGACCTTGTGCCCGGCTATCGCACCAGCGGGGAGATCGTCCTCGACGGCTCGGCGGCGCCCGCCGACCCCGCCGGCGTGATCGGGCTGCGTCGGCACATGGGCATGCTCTTCCAGCGGCCCAACCCGTTCCCCATGTCGGTCTTCGACAACGTCGCCTACGGGCTGCGCCTGGAGCGCCGCTTCAAGAAGTCAGAGCTCGCCGAGCCGGTGGAACGGGCGCTCACGCGTGCCGGCCTCTGGGAGGAGGTCAAGGATCGCCTGGGCAGGTCCGGTCTCGGCCTCTCCGGCGGACAGCAGCAGCGGCTCTGCCTGGCGCGCAGCCTCGCCGTCGAGCCCGAGGTGATCCTCATGGATGAGCCCACGTCCGCGCTCGACCCCATCGCCACCCTCAAGGTGGAGGAGCTGATGCGGGAGTTTCGCGACGAGGTGACCATCATCATCGTGACCCACAACATGCAGCAGGCCGCCCGCGTGAGCGACGTGACCGCGTTCATGATGATGGGCGCCGGCCGGGCCGGCGAGCTTGTCGAGAGCAACAGCACCGTCGAGCTGTTCAACCAGCCAAAGGACCGCCGCACCGAGGACTACATAACTGGTCGATTTGGTTGATGGAGCCGCTGGCGCATCCCCATCGCCCCTCGCTGGAGACCGAGCAGCGCCGCGTTCGCGACCTTGTCCTGGAGATGGGCGAGATGGTCGACATCGCCATCCACCACGCCACCCGCGCCCTGGTCGATCGCGACGTCGAGCTCGCCGGCGCGGTGATCGCCGGTGACCACGTCGTCAATGCGCGCCAGGCCGAGGTGCACGAGCACTGTCTGTCGGTGATCCTCACCCAGGCGCCGGTGGCGCGCGACCTCCGCGAGATCCTCGGATTCCTGCACATGTCCGACGAGCTGGAGCGCATGGGAGACCACTGCGTCAACATCGCGCGCATCGCGCGCAACCTGTCCGATCTTCCCCCGCTCGGCGCCCCGGTCGACCTGCCCATCCTCTCGCGCACCGTCGCGGCACAGGTGCGCGACATGCTCAATGCGCTCGTCGCCCGGGACATCGATCGCGCTCGCGAGATCGCCGCCCGCGACGACCGTGTCGACCGCATCTACCATCGCATGGTCGATGACATCCTCCAGCTCATGGTCGGCGACAGCCGCAACGTGTATCCCGGGACGCAGTTGATCCTGGTGTCGATGAACCTCGAGCGGATCGCCGACCGCGTCACCAACCTCGCCGAGGACCTGGTCTTCCTGGAGACCGGCTCGGTGGAGGAGCTCGGCTGATGGCGCTGGCGCGCGGGCCCAAACGCATCCTCGTGGTCGAGGACGAGGAGAACATCAGCCAGACCCTTCGCTACAACCTGACCCGCGAGGGCTACGAGGTCAGCGAGGCAGCGACGGGCACCCAGGCGCTGGAGCTCGCCCGCCAGCGCAACCCCGACCTCATCCTGCTCGACCTGATGCTGCCCGAGATGAGCGGGCTCGAAGTCTGCCGCGTGCTCCGCGCCGAGATGAACACACCGATCCTCATGCTCACGGCCAAGGCGAGCGAGCTCGACAAGGTGGTGGGACTGCAGGTCGGCGCCGACGACTACGTCACCAAGCCCTTCTCCCTCAACGAATTGCTGGCCCGCGTCGCCGCCATGCTGCGCCGCGCTGAGCTCGCCGGCGGACAGCAGAACCGCCCCGGCGAGGTCGAGGACTTCGGCGGGTTCCGGCTCGACCGCGCGGCGCGGACCGTCCGCGCCGGCAGCGCTGACGTCCACCTCTCGCCCAAGGAGTTCGACCTGCTCTCTCTGTTGCTGGCCAATGCCGGCCGGGTCCTGTCGCGGTCCACGATCATCCACCGGGTGTGGGGCAGCAAGTTCTTTGGCGACCACAAGACGGTCGATGTGCACATCCGCTGGCTGCGCGAGAAGTTCGAGCCGTTCGACACCCTGCCCTTCAGGATCACCACCGTTTTCGGGGTCGGCTACCGGCTGGACAGGCTCGACGCGGCAATTCCGGTCTCGACCCTGAACGAGAACCAAACCTCGCCTTAACCCGAGGCCGAATACCGTGGTCTCGTGGTCAGGTCCCCCGCCGACACCGGACGTCAGCCGGCTGCGGCCCGGGACGTTGCGGCACCCGCCCGTGACCACACCCGCCGCCATCCCCAGGTGGTGGGGCACGCCTGCCTCGCCATCGACCGCGCCGGGGGCGCGCCCACGCGACGCCAGCTCGATGAGGCGCTGGCCCTGGGCCTCGACCGCGTCGAGATCGACGTCTGCAGCAGCGCCGACGGACACCTGGTCGTGCGCCACGACAAGGTTCTCGCCGACGGCCGGTTCGTGGCCGACGTCGACCTCGACGGCCTTCGCCGTGACGACCCGGAGCTGCTCACCCTTGACGACGTCAGTGAGCACCTCGACGGGCGCATCCCGATGCTCCTCGACATCAAGATGGCCCACGCCGCAAAGGCGCTCGGACCGTGGCTGCTCGGCCGCCGCGACCCCGGCCAGTTCGCGCTCTGCACGGAGAACCTCCCCTGGCTGCTGCACCTGCGCTTCGCCGCGCCGCGGGTGGCCAGGTGGCCGTCCTTCCCCGACATCGGCGACCACTCGCGCCACCACGTGCAGCGGGTCGTCGCCGGCCTCTGGCGAAGCCACGCCAGCCTCGGCGGTCTGCGCCGCGGCCTCTCGGACGTTCACCACGTCGCCCGGCACCTGCGCCATCGACCCGAGGAGAGCCTCGCCCGGTTGGCTGCGCTGCCGTGGCGAGGGCTGCCCCTCGACATCACCGGGCTGTGCCGCGACCTCGGAGCCGAGGGCGTCTGCGTGCAGAAATGGCTGATCTCCGGGCTCCTCGTCGAGGAAGCGCACCGCGCCGGGCTCCACGTCAACACCTGGACCATCAACGACCCGGCCATCGCCCAGACGGTCGCGGCCGCGGGCGTCGACTCGATCACCACCGACCGGGTTGCCGCGCTCCGGCTGGCGCTCGGCCTGGGCAGCCCGCCGCGGCTTCCAGCCGCCGGCGGTGGTCCGCGGCTCAGGGTGGCGGGGCGTAGCGCGCAGAGCTGACCGCACCGTCGGAGAGCTCGAGGGTCCAGGTCGAACCCTTCTCGGCCCGTAGCGACGGCAGCGTCAAGCCCCAATTGATCAGCAGTCCGAGGAGGTCGGCGAGGATGTCGCCGTGGGTGCAGGCCACCACCGGGAATTCCGGCTCGGCACACAGCCGCGCCAGCATGGGTGCGGCGCCACCGCCTTCGTAGAGCTCCTCGAGCGTGGTGATCGCCCTCCGGTGACTCCGCGCCAGAGGCACAACGGTGCCGAGGCAGCGCAGCGACGGGCTGGAGTAGATCGCCGCGATGGGCTCGCCCAGCTGGCCGGGCAGTCGCTCCGCCTGCCCACAGCCGCGCTCCGAGAGCGGACGCAGGTCATCGTCGAACGACCAGGATGCTCGATCGCCGGCATGGGCGTGCCGGACCACGTGGATCAGCTGCGCAGCCATCGCCAGTCCTTCTTTCGCGACGCGGCCTCCCAGACCGTGCGCCAGCGCCGCGACGCTCCCCGCATCCTGCCCACCTCGAGTGCGGCCAGCTGTCCGGCGGCGAAGGCCACGCTGGTGGTGGCTTCGGCCTGGCCTCGCAGCCACTCCCGGGTCACGGCGGCGTCGTGTTGCTCGCCGAGCAGGGTCTGGAGGTCGGCCAGCTTCGCGGCTGACGCGGCCGCGAGCTCCCCGGCGAGGGGCACACATGCGTCCGCGGCGTACCGCGCTCGCTTGGCCAGGATCCGGACGCGGTGGAGCTGGTCATCGGTGGGTGTTTCGCCCATGGCCGCGATGTAGTCGCGCAGCCGGCGCCACCGCTTGGCGGCGAGGCTGGTCACCGAGGGAATCTCGCCGTCCCCATCGAGCCACCTGGGGTGGGTCACCGCCACGACGGCGCTGTCGACCAGCGCCAGGTATTCGTCGCCGGCCAGCTCGTCGAGCAGCCCCTCGCGTGCCCTCGACAGCTGCGCCGCCGCGCTGTCCACGAGCGGCTGTGCCGCCTGACGGTCGTCCTCGGTCAGCAGGGTCGTGAGCTCGACCAGCCGAGCGCTGAGCACCTCCGCGTCGCGGACGGTCCCGAGCCGTGCCGCCAATCCTCCGAGTTGCGTCCGCAGCTCGTCGGCCCATTCGCGCTCGAGCAGCGGAGCGAAGGTCTGGAGGTCGCTGCGGAGCCGTCGCAGCGCCACCCGCAGCTTGCGCAGCGCATCGGGTGAGCCCGGCCCGGCCAGCTCGCCGTCGAAATGCAGCCACTGGGTCATCGACAGCGTCGTGCTCCGGGTGAACAGGTCACGGGGAGCGGTGGCGTCGCGATCCGGGAGCCGCAACCGAGGAGCGCGGACCAGCGCCGGGCGGAGGAGCGCCAGCGTGGGCGCCTCGTTGAGGGCCACCTCCGCGAACAGGTCACGGATCGCCGCGATCCCCTCGCCGCCCTCACCGTCGAGCACGGCGAGCCTGCGCAGCCGTGGCGTCCACGCGCCGGCGCCGCCGTCGTCGACGCGTTCCTCCGTGACGATCAGCGGCTCAGCCAGACTGGCGCCGGACACCTGGTGGGACCGGCGCTGGACACACACCCGTGCCCGCGGCGCCAGCGGTCGTCCCCGCCGGTAGGCCCGCGCCCAGTCGCCAACCACCTCGGTGGCGGTGTGCGCTGGCGCATCCCATTCGCGAACCGCCAGCTTGGGGTTTCCCAGGGTGTCGCGCCGCCAGCACCAGCCGTCGCGCTGGCTGAGGCTGAGCTCGGCCCCGGCGGCGGCGAGCCTGCGATCCGCTGTGTCGTACAGGTCCATGACCCTCTGGGTCACCGGCCCAGTCCGCACGCTGTATCCGGCGGCGGTGAGGCTCCGGCTCACGGACACGTCGAGTGGCAGCCGGATCCGCTGCCCCGGACCGGCCTCAGACAACTCCCCGGTTGCGCCGGGTCGCGCCCTCCGCAAGCGCCTCTTGTGCATTGACCCCGGTGCTTGGCGGCACGCGCTCCCAGACGTGGCCGTCGAACCGCCACGCCAGCGCGTCGTCGGCGAGCGAGAGCTCGATGATCTCGTCGAGCCGGCCGCGCAGCGCCGGATCGGCGACTGGCACAGCCACCTCGACGCGCCGGTCGAGGTTGCGGGGCATCAGGTCGGCGGAGCTGATGAAGTAGGCCGAGGTCTGCCCGGTCCCGAACCGGTAGATCCGTGAATGCTCGAGGTACCGTCCAACCAGTGAGCGGATCCGCAGCCGCTCCGGCGCGGCTGAGGCCGCGGGGTTGAGGGTGCACATGCCGCGCACGATGAGGTCGACCTCGGCGCCGGCCTCCGCGGCCTCGTAGAGCGCGTCGATGATCCCGGGGTCGATGAGCCCGTTGAGCTTGAGGGCGATCCTGCCGCCCGGCCGCGCCTCGCGGTGGATCAACCCGGTGACCACCCCGCGGAGCAGCTGCGGGGCCACCACGATGCGCCGGTACTGCACGTCGCGGCTGTATCCCGAGAGCGCGTTGAACAGCTCGCTCAGGTCGGCGCAGATCTCGTCGTCGGACGTCAGCAGCGCGATGTCCTCGTAGATGCGCGCGGTGTCCGGGTTGTAGTTGCCGGTCGAGACGTGGCAGTACCGGGTGATCCGCCCACCCTCCCGGCGCACCACCAGCGACACCTTGGCGTGGGTCTTGACCCCGACGATGCCGTAGATGACGTGCACCCCGGCCTGCTCGAGCGCCTCCGCCCAACTGATGTTCGCCTGCTCGTCGAAGCGAGCCGTCAGCTCGACCAGCGCGACGACCTGCTTGCCGGCCTCAGCGGCGCGGATCAGCGCGTGGATGATGGGGCTGTCGGTGCCCGAGGTCCGGTACAGGGTCTGCTTGATGGCGAGCACGGTGGGGTCGGACGCGGCCTGTTCGACGAACGCGACCGCCGACGCCTCGAAGTCCTCGTAGGGATGGTGCACGAGCACGTCCTTGGCGCGCACCGCCGCGAAGATGTCAAAGCCGCCGTCCTGGTGGGGCAGCAGCGCCGCCGGAACCGTGGGAATCCACTGCGGGTACTTCAGCTTGGGCCGGTCCAGCGCGGTCAGCTGGAAGAGGGCGGAGAGATCGAGCGGCGCGTGCACGACCTGCAGGTCGCGCTCGTCCATCTCGAGCTCGCGAACCAACAGGTCGCGCACCTCGTCCGACATCCGCTCGTCGATCTCGAGCCGGACGACGAGCGGTGACAACCGGCGGCGCTTGAGGACGTCGCGCACCGCCTCGAGCAGGTCATCCTCGTCGTTGTCCAGCTGGAAATCGGCGCCGCGGGTGAGCCGGAAGGGATGCTGGGTGATGATGTCCATGCCCGGGAACAGTGCGTCGAGGTGCGCACTGATTACCTGCTCGAGAGGCACGAACCGGTCACCGCTGGGCAGCGTTGCAAACCGTGGCAGCGCGGGTGGCACCTTGACCCTGGCGACCCTCTGCTCGCGCGTCAACGGGTCGGCAACGACGACGGCGAGGTTGAGCGACATCGACGAGATGTAGGGGAAGGGATGCGCTGGATCGACCGCGAGCGGAGTCAGCACGGGAAAGATCTGCAGCGCGAAATACGAATCGAGATGGGCGCGCTCGGCGTGGTCGAGCTCGTGGTAGTCGGAGATGTGGATCCCGGCCGCGTCCAGCGCCGGCGCGACCGAGCTGTTGTACACCGCGTCCTGGTCGCGCGCGAACGCCGAGGTGCGTTCGCGGAACAGCTGGCGCTGCTCGACCGGGGTCAGCCCGTCTGGGGAGTGGTCGCTGAGGCCGGTCTCGACGTTCTGTGCCAGCACAGCCCCGCGCACCTGGAAGAAGTCGTCGAGGTTGTGCGCGGAGATGGCCAGGAACTTGGCACGTTCGAGCACCGGCACTGTGGCGTCGCTCGCCAGCGCCAGCACACGCCGATTGAAATCCAGCCAGGAGACGTCGCGGTTCAGGTACCTGGGCTCTGCGCCGGCGGGCTGGTCCGCGGGTTCCTGCTCCCGACCGGACGGTTCACGCAGGTGCTCTCGAGTGGCCATGGCGACGTATTGTGCGCGCCGCCGGGCCGGGGTCACCGCCGGTACGGCTGCCTATACTCCGCTCGATGTGAGCCCTGCACCCCGCGCTGTCGCCGATATCGGCTCGAACTCGGCGCGGCTGCTGGTGGTGCGCCCCACCGAACAGGGCCACCTCGACGTGCTCGCAGACGCACGCGTCGCACTCCGCCTGATGCGCGACGTCGACACCGCCGGGCGGCTCAGCCGTGCGGCGCTGCAGCGGACCGTGCAGACGCTGCAGGCGTTCAGCAGCATTGCACGCCGTCACGGCGCCCGCACCGTCAGCGTCGTGGCCACGGCCGCGGTCCGCGACGCCGGCAACCGGGACAGCTTCGTGGCCGAGTCGCAACGTCGCACCGGCACCACCATCACGGTGTTGAGCGGCGAGGACGAGGCCAGGCTCGCCCTGGTGGGCGCCGTGTCCGCCCTTCCCGTCGAGGGCGGCGCGGTGGTCGACCTCGGCGGCGGCAGCATGGAGGTGGCGGCGTTCTCCCGCCGCCGGTTTCGCGCCGGGCTGACCCTCCCACTCGGGGCGCTGCGCCTGGGCGACGCCTTCCTCCATCACGACCCGCCCCGGGCGGACGAGGTCGCGGCGCTCCGCAACCATGTTCGTGCCGCGTTGATCGCCGTCGACGTCACCGACGTGGCCACCGCGGAGAGCCTGGTCGGGACGGGCGGGACGATTCGGGCGCTGGCCAAGGCGGCGCGCGGACGGCGTCCGGTGGCGGTCAACCGCCTCCACGGCTATGAGCTGCGTCGCCGCGACGTCGACACCCTGGTGGACCAGCTCGCCAGGCTTCCCGCCGCGCGCCGCTCGTCGGTGCCCGGCATCAGCGGGACGCGTGCCGAATCGGTGCTGGGCGGGGCGCTCGTCGTCCAGGTCCTCATGGAGCTCGCCGGTGCCGAGATGGTCATGGTGTCCGGGTACGGGGTGCGCCAGGGGGTGATCCTCGACCAGCTGGATCTCGGGGTGGCGCGCCCGCGCCAGGTCCGCGACGCCAGCGTGACCGCGGTCCTGGCCCGCCTTCGCGGTGGCAGCCCAACCTCGCAGCGCCGTCGCCAGCTGCTCGCCGCGCTCGCCCCCGTGCTGGCCCCGAAGCTCGACGCCGCGGTGCTCGACATGGCCGCACATGCGGCCCGGCTGGTCGACGCCGGAGCCCACCTCGACCACTACGGGCGCTGGTCGGAGACCGCCAACCTGGTGACCACCGCCGACCTCGACGGCTTCACGCACGCCGAGCTGGCGACCATCGCCGCCGTGCTGCTCATCGCCGGTGAGGCACCGATCCCCATAGCCCTACGGCGCGAGAGCGAGGCGACGCGGGCAACCCTGGAGCGAGCCGGTGTGCTGCTGGCACTCGCCGACGACATCGACCGGCGCCTCCCCCCGGGATTCGGTGCGTCCGTCGGAGGCCTGGGCCGCGACGGCCGTCTTGACGTGGGCGGCATGCCGCCGATGCTCCTCCCCGCGGGATTGTCCGAGCGCTGCCGGGCGATCCTTCGCCGCGACGTCCGCGAGCTGAGCGACGTCAGTCACCCGCGCACACGCGCCCGCCGCCCTGAGGTGGCCGTCGAGTTCAAGTAGCATTGCGCACGCGCGTCCAGGGTTCCTGGATCGAAGCACGAGGAGGATCCCCCACATGCCCACGAGCGAGTCCGCGAAAGCACAGAAGCGATTGCGCAAGGTCGAACAGGCGCACGCCAGGCTGGCCGACCTTGCCCAGCGCATCAATGCGCAAGCGGCCGCCATCGCCGACCTGATGGCCCAGGCAAGCGCCATCGTCGGCGACAGCGCCAACCGCGCGGCCCCAGCGCCCCGCCCACGCAAGCCCGCAGCCCGCAAGCCCGCAGCCCGCAAGCCCGCAGCCCGCAAGCCCGCAGCCCGCAAGCCCGCAGCCCGCACCCCCGCAACCCGCAAGCCCACAACCCGCAAGGCCGCGCCGACCGCCGGCGCCTAGCGGCCGCTAGGCCGAGGCCCGCTCGGCTGCGAGCACCACCGCGCCGAGGGCTCCGGAGAGGTCGCCCAGGCCGGCGGCGAGCACGGGAACGCTCTCGCGACCATCGTGGTAGAGGTGTGGCTGCATCGAGCGCTGGATGCGCCGGGCGAATGGCTGTCCGAGCCTGCTGCCCAGCCCGCCGCCGATCAGCACAGCGTCCACGTCGACGACGTTGACCGCCGACGCAATCACCGGGCCGGCCGCGCGAACCGCATCGTTGATGAGCTCGTTGGCAAGCCGATCGCCCTGGTCCAGGGCCTTGGCGATGACGCCCGAGGTCAGCCGGGTGCGGCCGGCCTTCTTCATCAGCGTGAACAGGGCGGTCTTCTCACCCTTGTCGGCGCGCTCACGGGCTCGTTGCTCCATCGACGCACGGCCCGCGTACGCCTCGAGGCAGCCGCGGCGCCCGCAGGTGCAACGCCGCCCGCCGGGCGAAGCGCAGGCGTGGCCGATCTCCCCACAGGCTCCGAGCCTGCCCTCGCGGATGACTCCCTCGAGGAGGAGCGCGCCGGCCACACCCGTGCCGAACCACACCGCCAGGACGTCGCCATACGGTTGGGCGGCACCAAGGCGGTGCTCGCCGAGCAGCGCGGCGCGCACATCGTTGTCGACGACGGCGGGCACGCCCATCAGCTTTTCGAGCTCATCGCGAAGCGGGAAGCTCGCCGTCCAGCCGCGGATGTTGGGGGTCCTGGCCACGGTTCCGCTGGCTACGTCGACCTGCCCGGGGACCCCGATGCCCAGCGCCGAGATCCGTGGGTGTGGTGACGCCTCCACGGCCTCGGCCACGACGCCTGCGACGGTCACCACCACGGCCGCGGGTCCGCCGCGCGCCGGGGTGGCAGCGCGCGCCTGGGCCACCGGCACGAAGTCAGCGCCGGTGACGACCACCTCGATCTTGGTGGCTCCGAGGTCGACACCCGCGTATGCGGCTCTTGCTGCCGGGCGGCGCACTGGCACGGCCGCCATTGTGACGGCGTCACCCCAGCGAGAGAGTCTCCGCGCGGTCGCGCTGGTCGAGAACGGCCTCCAGCTGGGGGGTCACAGCCGTGAGCAACTCGATGTCGTGGTCGTGGCTCAGCCTGAGCACCGCCTCGGTGGGGCGCACCCACGCCATGGAATCGACCTCGCTGTTGGGTTCGAAGCTGCCACCCACCGCGTTCATCGCCCAGTATCTGACCAGCTTGGGCCTGTCCCGCCGGTCGAAGTACTCGGTGACGCCGAGGGCTGCCTCGGCCATGCACAGCAGGCCCGTCTCCTCGCGCACCTCGCGGAGGGCTGCCGCCAGCAGCGTCTCGCCGCGGCGCTGCTTGCCCTTGGGAAACGACCAGTCGTCGTACCGGGGGCGGTGGACGAGCACCACACGGACCTCGTCGTCGCCCCCACGGCGGATCACGAGACCACCGGCTGCGCGGACGGAAATGCGGAGTCGCACGGCGCGTGTGAGATCGGTATCAGCGGTCATGACCGTGTTCACACCGTAGAGCCGGCCCGCTTAACTCGCGGTTAAGCGGCAGCTATCGGTGGGGAGCGATCGGCGGGCCTGGTGTGGTCACAGGCTGGGTCAGCCGCTGCCGCTCAGGGCTGCCGGCAGGGTCAGTCTCGCGGTCACGCGGCGGCGCATCGCCTCGCCCACGCCGATCACGGCCACGCACCAGATGACGAAGATGGCCAGGAAGGCGGTGTACGCGAGGATGGCCGGAAGCGCGCTGCCGCCGTGGCTCTCCCGGGTCAGGTAGTCGGTGGCTGGTTCGAACGGCGCCGTCCGTGGCGACGCCACGGGCGTCGGGATCGCCGCCAGGCCATAGGTGGGGTCGGCGGGGAAGGACACCGGGACCGCCGCCACCACGTCGCCCTTCTCGAGGAAGACGATGTTCTTCCACGAGCCCCCGGTCGGCACCGGCCCATCGATGGTGTAGCGACCGCTGCCGGTGGGGTGGAGCGGGCTGATGATCAGACCGCCGCCCTGCCACGTGAACACGCGGAACACGTCGGCGTCGTCCACCGCCGCAGCTGGCGACACCGTCACCGACACGGTCATGTCCTGCTCGAAGGTGGCCAGCCCCTCGCGGGTGATCGTCGGGACCCGCGGACCGGCCGGTGACGCGGTGACCGTGGCGGTGGCGTCGAGCCCGTGGCGGGGGAACGGGACGGCCAGCATCGCCACCATGACCACAAAGGCGGCGGCGACTCCCGAGAAGTGCACCACCTGGGGGAGGTGTGCCACGGCGCGGCCGAGGGCGGAACCGAGGAAGGATGCGGCGATGGCGATCGCCACCACCACCCACCACGAGGCAAGCAGTCGCGGATGCCACGGCTGCGGGCTCCATGCCTGGGTCCACGCCCACTCCACGGCCATCCCCACCGTGCCGAGCAGCAGGGCGGTGATCAGCACACGCAGGGCAGGGACCATCCGCGGCGTCGCCGCGAACACGGCCTCGACAACCAGCGCGCCGCCGATGTACAGCGGAAAGCGCTCCAACGAGAGCCCGAAGACCGGGTCGACGAGGAGCGCGACCAGGCCGCGAACCACCAGGAACGCCGCCACCGCGCGCAGCGCGCCCCCCCGGCCGAGCGCTTCGCGCGCCGCCACCAGGCCGACGCCCATGGCCAGCGCGATGAGCACGGGGTGGTACAGAGCCTGCCACTGGGGGATACCCATGTCGAACTCGAGCTGGAAGGTGGACAGCCCCAGCAGCAACGACGCGGCCAGTGCCTCGGACAGGAGCCTGGCCCGTCCTCTGCTCGGCCGGGGCGCGCCCGACTCCGCGAGCATCAGCCAGGCGGCAACCGGGGTGAGAGACGCCCCTCCGATCATCAGCAGGTGGGTAGGGCTCCACATGGTCACGTCGATGCCGTAGACGGAGTGCCAGTAGTTGTCGAGCGGGAAGCCGATCACCGCACCCGCCGCCATGATCCCCATCGGCAACGCCGACCAGGGGACCCGCAGGCGCCCGATCGCCAGCCCCACCCGGGCGCGGTCGGCCGTGGCCAGGGCGATCGACGCCAGGGCGGCGACGCCGATGCCGACGAGGCCGGTCAGGATCATGACGTGCGGCGGGGTGAAGAGTGCCCGGTCCCGGCCGAGATCGGCGTGCCACGCCACGTCCCACGAGAAGCCGACCAGCGCCACCAGCAGCGACCACAGAGCGATGCCGATGCCCGCCGCGCACCAGGCTGGTAGACCGGTGAGGCGGCCGAGGGCGTCGAACGGCCGGCGCAGCGGGTCGCGGCGGGCGTCACCAACCCGGCTCAGCGCCACGATGCACGCCACGAGCACAGCGACGCCGAGCCCCAGTGGGATCCACCACACCGGGCCGGTCTGCTGGAGGCTGTCGACGACGACGGATTGCATCGCACTCCCTCCGCCACAATGCAGTTGCCACATCCAACCTACTTGCAGTAACTTACTCTAAGTAACCAACCCACTGAGAGTCAACGCCGTGGTCGAGACCGGGATGCGGCGCCGGCTGCCCAAGCTCGAGCGAGAGCAGCAGCTGATCGACGTCGCCGAGGCGGTGTTCGCCGTACGGGGCTTCCGCGAGGCCTCGATGGACGAGATCGCTCTGCGTGCCGGCGTGACCAAGCCCGTCCTCTACGACCATTTCGGCTCCAAGGAGGGGTTGATCGCCGCCTGCCTCCGGCGCTCCGGCGCCGAGCTGTTCAGCGCGGTCGCCGCGGCGGTGGAGGAGGCGCGAGGTCCTGCCGAGGTGCTCGCCGCCGGCGTCGCCGGGTTCTTCGGCTTCATCGAGTCGCACGGCCAGGGGTGGTTCACGCTGATCGGCGAGAGCGCGGTGGTCGGTCAGGCCGCCGACGCGCTCGAGGCCATCAGGCGCGACCAGGCGACGTTCGTTGCAGAGAGGATCGGAGTGGAGTTCCCGGAGGCCAGGACGCAGGACCTCGAGGCCTTCGCGCAGGCGATCATCGGCGCCTGCGAACGCATGGCCCTGTGGCGCCGCGATCGCCCCGGCGTCTCCGTGGCCGACGCGACCGCCAGCCTGACCGCCCTGCTCTGGGGCGGCTTGGCTGCCCTCGCGCAGCGCTGAGCTTTGTGGCAACCTCGGCCTTCGCGCCGGCAACTGCGGAGGACGTCGAGGTGGGTTTCACGCTGACCCCGGACCAGGAATTGCTGCGCCGAACGGTCGCGGATTTCGTCGACCGTGAGGTGGTGCCGCATCGCGTCGAGTGGGACCGCGCCGAGCAGGTCGACCGCTCGATCGTGGCGCGGCTCGGCGCCCTGGGCTTCCTCGGCCTGACCCTCCCCGAGGAGTACGGCGGCACCCCGGCCGATTACCGTGCGTACTGCCTGCTCATGGAAGAGCTCGGGCGCGGTGACTCGTCGGTGCGCGGCATCGTCAGCGTCAGCCTCGGGCTGTTCGGCAAGACCGTGTTCGCGGAGGGGTCGGACGAGCAGAAGCGGCGGTGGCTGCCCGGAATCTGCTCGGGCGACAGCCTCGGCTGCTATGCGCTGACGGAGCCCGGTGCTGGCAGCGACGCTGGTCATCTGGTGACCCGCGCGCAGCGCGACGGCAGCGACTGGATCCTCAGCGGCGAGAAGGTGTTCATCACCAACGGCACCTGGGCGGACCTTGCGCTCGTCTTCGCGCGCAGCGGCGGGGAGGGGCCGCGTGGGATCACGGCGTTCGTCGTCCCGACCGACGCGCCCGGTTTCAGCAGCGCGGAGATCAAGGGAAAGCTTGGTCTGCGCGGCCAGGCGACCGCGACGCTCCACCTTGACGGCGTGCGGGTGCCGGACAGCCACAGGCTCGGGGAGGAGGGCCGCGGGTTCAACGTCGCCATGGGGGCGTTGAACCGCGGCCGGATGAGCCTCGCCGCCGGCTGCGTGGGAATCTGCCGCGGCTGCCTCGAGGAATCGGTGGCCTACGCCAGGGACAGGGAGCAGTTCGGCAAACCGATTGCGGGTCACCAGCTCGTCCAGGAGATGCTCGCCGAGATCGCCGTCGACACCGATGCCGCCCGCGCGCTCACATGGGTGGTGGCCGACCTCGCCGACGCCGGCGAGCGCATCGACCTGGCCGCGAGCAAGGCGAAGTATTTCGCCAGCGAGGCTGCCGTGCGATGCGCCAACCGCGCGCTGCAGGTGTTCGGCGGCTACGGGTATATCGACGAGTACCCCGTCGGCAAGTACCTGCGCGACGCGCGGGTGACCACCCTCTACGAGGGCACCAGCCAGGTCCAGAAGCTGATCATCGGGCAGGCGCTGACGGGCGTGAGCGCCTTCGCCTGAACCGAGCGCGCACGCTCAGGCGACGAAGCGGGTCACCAGGTCGGCGACGCAACACGGTTTCTCCGAGCCGGCCAGCTCGACCACGACGTGGCTGACCACCTGCAGGCCACCAGGTACGTCCTCGGCGCTGTCAAGACGGACCCGCGCGCGCACACTGCCGCCGCTGCGCACAGGCTCGGGGAAGCGGACCTTGTTGGTGCCGTAGTTGATGCCCATGCGCACCCCGTCAACCGAGTAGACCTCGCGCACCAGCACGGGCATCAACGACAGTGTCAGGAAACCGTGCGCGATGGTCTGGCCGAACGGTCCATCGGCCGCCCGGGCCGTGTCAATGTGGATCCATTGGTGATCATCGGTGGCGTGCGCGAACGCCGTGATCCGGGCCTGGTCGACGACGTGCCACGCGCTGACCCCGAGCTCCTCGCCGACCGCGGCCTTCAACTGCTCGAGCGACTCGAAGTGGCGCACTCAGCGCGCCCCACCGTTGATGTACAGCGTCTGCCCGCTGACATACGAGGCGTCATCACTGGCCAGGAACGCGACCACGGAGGCCACCTCCTCGGGTTGGCCGACGCGCCGCAGCGGGGTGCGTTCCGCCACCTCCTTCTGGTGCGCCTCGGCGGTGGCACCGACGCGCTTGGCGGTGGCTGCGGTCATGGGGGTGGCGATGTACCCCGGCGCCACCGCGTTGACCGTGATGTTGAACGGACCGAGCTCGATGGCGAGCGTTGCGGTCAGGCCCTGGATTCCGGCCTTGGCGGCGGCGTAGTTGGCCTGGCCGCGGTTGCCCAGCGCGGACCGGCTGCTGAGGTTGACGATGCGCCCGTACCGCGCCGCGACCATGTGCTGCTGGACGGCGCGGCACATCAGGAACACGCTGGTGAGGTTGACGGTCAGCACCGTCGACCAGTCCTCGTCGGAAAGCTTGAAGAGCAGGTTGTCACGGGTGACGCCGGCGTTGTTGACGAGGACGTCGACCCGCCCCGATTCGGCCACGGCGGCGTTGACCGCCGCGTCGACGCTCGACCGCGATGACACGTCGCACTCGACCGCCAGGGCACGCCCTCCGGTCGCGGTGATCGCGTCCGCGGTGGCCACACCGGCCGCGGTGTTGCGCTCGAAGACGAACACCGTGGCGCCCTCGGAGGCGAGGCGGCGAGCGGTCGCCGCGCCGATCCCCTGGCCGGCGCCGGTGACGATGGCGACGCGATCCTGGAAGCGACGCGTGGCTGGATCGGTCACGAACTGCTCTCCTCGAACACGATGAGACTGCGCGCACCCTGGCCGCCCATCATGTCGGCAAAGGCGTCCTCCACGTCGTCGAGCCCAAGCCGGCGGGTCACCAGCGCCCCCAGGTCGAGGCGGCCGGCACGCACGTGCTCGAGCAGAACCGGCACGTCGACTGCTGGGTCGGAATTGCCATACATGGATCCGCGCAGGGTACGCGCGAAGTGCGCGATCTCCAGTGCGTTGAAAGTGAGGGTGTCTGTCCTCGAACCGAGGCCGACAATCGTGGCCCGCCCGCCTCTGCGCGTCACCGACCACGCGCTGCGAATCGTCTCCGCCCGGCCGACGCACTCGATCGCGTGGTCGGCACCTCTGCCCCCCGTCAGCGCACGCACACGCTTGCCCAGGTCGGCGCCCGGGGGGACCACGTGGGTCGCGCCCAGGCCCTGGGCCAGCTCTGCCTTGGCGCTCGAACCGTCGACGGCGATGATCGGCTCTGCCCCGGCGATCCGTGCACCCTGGACCGCGCAGAGGCCAACCCCGCCCAGGCCGATCACCACCACGGAGTCACCGGGCTGCACGCCGGCTGCGTGGCTGACCGCCCCGACGCCTGTCAGCGCCGCGCAGCCGAGCAGCGCGGCCTCCTCGAGGTTGACGTCGTCGGGGATGCGGATGCACGCCGCCTCCGCGACCAGGGTCTCGGTCGCGAACGCGGCGACTCCCAGGCCCGGGTACACCGGCGTACCGCCGGCGAGGGTGGCGTACGGTTCGGCTCCGGCCCGGTCGGCGTGGGCGCAGAGAAACGGTTCGCCGTGGTCGCACCACCAGCAGGCACGGCACGCCGGCGCCCAGTTGAAGAGCACCGCGTCACCGCGACGGACGCCGTGCACCGCCGAGCCGACGTCGACCACACGGCCGCATCCTTCATGTCCCAGCACCACGGGCAGGCTATGGGTCAGCGTTCCCCGCGCAAGGGAGTGGTCGGAGTGGCACACGCCGGTGGCGATGAGGCGGACGCGCACCTGGGTCGGCCCCGGCGCCGGAAGGATGATCTCCTCGACGCGGAGCGGTTCGCCGGCGGCACGCAGCACCGCGGCGCGCACCGGCGCGCTCACGGCAGCTGCACTGACTTGACCAGCAGGAACTCCTCGAGACCATGGCGCCCGAGCTCACGCCCGTTGCCCGACTGCTTGTAGCCGCCAAATGGTGCACTGGGGTTGAAGCGGGCGCCGTTGATGTCCACCTGCCCCGTGCGCAGACGCCGAGCCACGTGCATGGCGTGGTCCACGTCGACCGACCACACCGCGCCGGCGAGCCCGTAGTCGGTGTCGTTGGCGATGCGCACCGCGTCATCCTCGTCCCGGTACCTGATGACCGCGAGGACGGGCCCGAAGATCTCCTCACGCGCGATCACCGCGCCGGGATCCACGTCCGCGAACACCGTCGGGGCCACGTAGTAGCCGTGCTCGGGGAGACCTGCGCCGTTGCGGCCGCCCGCGACAACGCGCGCACCGTCGCCGGCGCCGCGCTCCAGGTACGCGTGCACACGGTCCCGCTGCGCGGCGCTGGCCAGCGGTCCGAGCCGCGTCTTGGGGTCGGTCGGGTCGCCCACGATGTACGTCGCGGCAGCCGCAGCGGCGAGGTCCACCGCCTCGTCATGCCGCGAGCTCGGCACCAGCATCCGTGTCCAGGCGGTGCATGTCTGCCCGGAGTTCAGGAAGCAGTTGGCCACGCCCACCTTCACCGCGGCGGCGAGGTCGGCGTCCTCGAGAACAACGTTCGCCGACTTGCCTCCGAGCTCGAGAGCCACGCGCTTGACCGTCTCTGCCGCCACCGCGCCGACGCGCCGGCCTGCGCGCGTCGAGCCTGTGAACGACACCATGTCGACATCGGGGTGCCTGGCCAGCGCCTCTCCGACGGTTTCCCCGGTGCCTGACACCAGGTTGTACACGCCGGCGGGCAGGCCGATGCTCTCCGCCACCTCGGCCACGATGTACGCGGACAGGGGCGCCACCTCGCTGGGCTTGTGCACCACCGTGCAGCCGGCGAGCAATGCCGGCGCCAGCTTGGCGATGCTCTGGTGCAGGGGGTAGTTCCACGGCGTGATCGCGGCGACGACTCCAACCGGTTCGTGCAGGACCACCGAGTTGCCCACGGTCTCCGTCTGCTCGACGGTGGCGGCGAGAGCGACGTACCCACCGAGCACCTGCAGCGGCAGACCGGTCTGCACGGTCATGGCCAGCTTGGCGGGGGCACCCATCTCCGCCGTGATGGCATCGGCGATCTCCTGCTGCCGCGCCTCCAGGCCATCGCGGAGGGCCGCGATACAGCGGGCGCGCTCGGCAACCGGGGTTGCCGACCACCCGGGAAACGCTGCGCGCGCGGCGGCGACAGCTCGATCGACATCCTCTGCGCTGCCGTTGGGGACCCGGGCGATGACCTCCTCGGTCGCGGGGTTCTCGACGGGAATCCAGCCCTCACCGGTGGACGCGACCCACGCACCGTCGACGAAGAGGCTCTCCGAGTGTTGCACGCGGGTAGAGTAGCCCGGTGGAAGTCTCCGGCCGCGTGGTGGTCGTCACCGGTGGCGGCAGCGGCATCGGCGCAGCCCTGTGCCGTGCGGTGGCGTCGGCGGGAGCCGCCGGCGTGGTTGTCGCCGACATCAACGCGGCCGGCGCGGCGGCGGTGGCGGACGAGGTCGATGGTGTTGCGCTGACGACCGACGTCACCGATGAGGCGGCGGTGCGTGACCTGGTTGCCACCGCGGTCGCGCGCTACGGACGCATCGACCTCTACTGCTCCAACGCCGGCATCGCCGTTGGAGGTGGGCCCGAGGCGCCCGACCAAGCGTGGCAGCGGAGCTGGGAGGTCCACGTCATGGCCCACGTCTACGCGGCGCGCGCGGTGCTCCCGGCGATGCTCGAGCGTGGCGAGGGCTACATCCTCGGCACCGTGTCTGCGGCCGGACTGGTCAACCACGTGGCCGCGGCGCCCTACGCGGTCACCAAGGCGGCGGGGCTGTCCTTCCTCGAATGGCTGGCCATCGCCCACGGCGCCAACGGGATCCGGGTCTCGGCTCTGTGTCCCCAGGGCGTGCGCACGCCCATGCTTGCCCTCGCGGCCCCCGGCGAGCAGGACTTCCTCGCGGTGGGAGCACTCGACGCCGATGACGTGGCCGCGCATGTGCTCCAGGGGCTCCGCGAGGAATCCTTCCTGATCCTCCCGCACCCCGAGGTGCGCGAATTCTTCGCGCGCAAGGCCTCCGACTACGACCGTTGGCTGCGCGGCATGCAGCGGCTCAGGGAACACGTTGTCACGCCCGCCTGACGCGATGACCACGCAGCACCGAGGCGGTGGCTGACGTGGCCGACTTCAACAGCAAGGTCATCGATGAGTTCCGCGCCAACGGGGGACGCGTCGGGCCGCCGTTCGAAGGCGCGCCGATGACCCTCATCCACCACCGCGGTCGCAAGAGTGGCCGAGAGTACGTGTCGCCCACCATGTACCTGCGTCCCGACGATGACGGCGCGGTGATGTACGTGTTCGCGACCAAGGGCGGGTCACCGACAAACCCTGACTGGTACTACAACCTCGTCGATTCTGGGGAGGGCGTGGTCGAGGTGGGCGCCGAGACATTCCCGGTGACGGTCACCGAGGTCACCGGGGCCGACCGCGACCGCGTGTACGCCGCACAGGTTGCCCGTTTTCCTGCGTTCGCGGGGTACGAGGAGAAGGCCGCGGGGATCCGCACCATCCCTGTGCTGGCGCTGCGCCGCCGTTGAGGGGGACAGCGGGGCGGTGAGCGCGCAGCGGGTCGTGGTTCTTGCCGGTGGTGTCGGCGCCGCCCGCTTCCTGCAGGGGCTGACCGCCGGCTTTCCGGCTGTCGACCTGACCATCATCGGCAACGTGGGAGACGACACCGACATCGCCGGCCTGCACATCTCCCCGGACCTCGACACGGTGCTGTACACGCTGACCGGCGAGATCGACGGCGAGCGCGGCTGGGGTGTGCGCGGCGACAGCGCCCGCGCCCTGCAGCGGGCGCGCTCGCTGGGAGCGGATGCCTGGTTCTGGCTCGGTGACCTCGACCTCGGTTTGCATATGGCTCGCACCGAGTGGCTCAGCGTGGGTGAGCCGCTCAGCGTGGTGACCGCGCGCCTCTGCACAGCCCTCGGTTTGGCCGGCCGGCTGCTGCCGTGCACCGACGACCGGGTGCGGACGATGATCGAAACCAGCGATGGCGAGCTCGACTTCCAGACCTACTACGTGCGCCGCGGCCATGCCGACGAGGTCGTCGCCATCCGCTTCGACGGCGCGGAGACGGCCACGCCAGCGCCCGGGGTTCTCGACGCCATCCATGGCGCCGACGCGATCATCTTCGCGCCGTCAAACCCGCTGATCTCGATCGGTCCCATCCTTGCCATACCGGGCATCAGAGACGCACTCGCCTCACGATCGGTCCGCAGTGTTGCGGTGAGCCCGATCGTCGGGGGCGCTGCGCTGCGCGGCCCGGCGGCGGCGATGCTGCGGGCACTCGGCCACCAGGTGTCGCCGGTGGGTGTCGCCGCGCTCTACAGCGGGATCATCGACGTCATGGTCATCGACGACGCCGACGCTGCAGCGCGCTCGCAGGTCGAGCAACTGGGGGTGAGGGCGGTGGTGACGGATACGATCATGCGCGACGCGCCGGCTCGCCGGCATCTCGCCACCGTGGCGCTCGAGGCCGCCGGCATCGGGGCGGTTCCGTGAAGCTCGGGGTCATGCTCGGCTACTGGGGCAGCCGCCCCGATCCTGCCACCCAGGACCTGGTGCTCGACGCCGAGCGGCTCGGCTATGACTCGGTATGGACGGCGGAGGCGTACGGCTCCGACGCCCTGACACCGCTGGCCTGGTACGGGGCACGCACAACCAGGGTCCGCCTCGGCTCGGCGGTGATGCAGATGGCGGCGCGTGCGCCCGCCGCCACAGCGATGGCGGCGCTGACCCTCGACCATCTCTGCGCCGGCCGTTTCGTTCTCGGACTGGGTGTCTCCGGCCCGCAGGTCGTGGAGGGTTGGTACGGGCAACCGTTCGCCCAACCGCTGGCGCGCACCCGTGAGTACGTCGACGTCGTCCGGCGCATCCTTGCCCGCGACGCGCCGGTTCGCAGTGAGGGGACACACTACCCGCTGCCGTATCCCGGTGGAACCGGGTTGGGCAAACCGCTCCGGTCGACGGTGCATCCGCTGCGCAGCGACCTGCCCATCTTCATCGGAGCGGAGGGGCCGAAGAACATCGCGCTCGCCGCCGAGATCGCCGACGGCTGGCTGGCGGCGTTCTACTCGCCGCGCGACGACGCCGAACAGCGGGCCGCTCTCGCAGAGGGGTTCGCGCGTCCGGGGGCGCGCCGCGACGCCGCGCACTTCGAGGTCGCGGCGATGGTGTCGGTGGTTGTCGACGACGACATCGAGCGCGCCTGCGATCGCCTGCGGTCCGGGCTGGCCCTGTACATCGGGGGGATGGGGGCGCAGGGGACGAACTTCCACTTCAACGTCATCGCCCGGATGGGCTTCGAGGAGGCGGCCGTCGAGGTCCAGCGGCTCTACCTCGACGGGCGCCGCAAGGACGCGGCGGCCGCGGTGCCGACCGCGCTCGTCGAGCGGCTCAACCTGGTCGGGCCGGCCGCGAAGATCCGCGAGGAGATCACCGAATGGGAGCGCTCGCCGGTGACCACATTGCTGGTGCGCGCCGACGCCCAGAGCGTGAAGGTGCTTCCCGAGCTGATGGGCTGAACCGCCCGTTGGTCATGGCGTCTCGACGAGGACGGAGATGCCCTGGCCCACACCAACGCACATGGTGGCCAGGCCTCGACGCGCACCGCGGTCTCGCATGGCATGAAGGAGCGTGGTCAGCAGCCGCGCCCCCGAACATCCCAGCGGGTGGCCGAGCGCGATGGCTCCTCCGTTGACGTTGACACGGGAGTCGTCGAGGTGAAGCTCGCGCATCACCGCGACCGACTGCGCCGCGAACGCCTCGTTGAGCTCGATGAGGTCGACGTCCTCCATCCTCCACCCCGCACGCTGCAGCGCTCGGTGCGTCGCCGGCACAGGGCCGATGCCCATCACGTCGGGATGAACTCCCGCGGTGCCGGTGGTGACGTATCGCCCCAGCGGAGTGATCCCGAGTTCCTCGACGATGCGCTCCGAGACGACGAGGACGGCGGCGGCGCCGTCATTCAGCGGCGAAGAGTTTCCCGCCGTCACCGTGCCTCCTTCGCGGAACACCGGCGCGAGCTTGGCCAGCGCCTGGACCGACGCGTCCGCCCTGACGCCCTCGTCGGTTGTGACCACGGCGTCGCCCGAGAGCGTGACCGGCACCATCTCGGCATCAAAACGGCCTTGCACCTGAGCCGCGTGCGCCTTGAGATGGCTGTCGACAGCGAACGCGTCCTGGTCATCGCGGGTGATGGCGCAGCGAGCGGCGACCTCCTCGGCTGTCTCGCCGAGCGTCAGTGGCGGGTACAGCGCCTGCATGCGCGGGTTGACCAACCGCCAGCCCAGGCGGGAATCCACCATCTCCATGCTGCGCGGGTAGGCGCGATCCGGGCGCGGCACCACGAAAGGCGCGCGGCTCATGCTCTCCGAGCCGCCGGCGATGACCACGTCGGCCTCGCCGACCGCCACCAGCCGGGCAGCCGCGGCCACCGCTTCGAGGCCGCTGCCGCAGAGGCGATTCACGGTGGCTCCGGGCACGGTCACCGGCAGGCCGGCGAGCAGGGCGGCCATGCGAGCGACGTTGCGGTTGTCCTCGCCGGCCTGGTTGGCCGCCCCCCACACCACCTCGTCGACGCGCTCGCGGGCAAGCGAGGGCACCAGGGCGAGGACCCTGGTGATCACCTCCGCGGCGAGGTCGTCCGGTCGTACCGATGCGAGCTGACCGCCGGCGCGACCCATCGGGGTGCGAAGGGCGGCGGCGAAGTAGGCGCCGTGATCAGCCGGAGGCATCGAGGAATTGTGGCGCCGAGCCACCTCTGACGGTTCTTCGCAACCGCGAGTCAAATCGTTGCATGGTTGTCGACGGTATCTCGGGGAGGCAGAAATAGTGTCTCGGGCAGATGTTGCCTGAACTCTCGCGCCGCATCCGTGAGGCCATCACCCGCGCGCGCAGCGACGAGGAGGGCCAGGGGATGGTGGAATACGCCATGATCCTGGTGTTCATCGCCGTGTTGGTCATCCTCGTCCTGGCGTTCATCGGCCACCAGGTGAACAACGTCTTCTCGAACGTCAGCACCGGCCTGGGTACCTGACCTCCCCGGGACCGACCTCTGTGGTCCTACCGGATCAGGGACCGGCGACCAGCGCGCGGACGTCGTGCCACACGAAGGCGCCCCCTCCCGCGTAGGTCTCAGGGCCAAGCAGTCGACGCACCAGGTTCAGCTCCTCGTGCTGGGCACCGCCGGCCACGATGACCGTGCCCACCCCGAGGCGGCGCAGGTCGTTGCGCATGGTTGACATCGCAGGCGGACTGATGTCCACCGCCGCGCCTGACTCCAGCCGTGCCAGGGAGTTGGTCACCGTCGATGCGGGGAAGTACAGGGTGTGGCCCTGGCCGTAGGCATTGCCGTCGACCATTCGCCATCGCAGACCCGCCTGTGCCTGCCAGATCAGTGCCTCAAGCCCCGAGCCGTCTGCCACAGGCACGATCAGCACGGTGTCGCCGCTGGGGATGGTGGCGGCGTCGGGGCTGGTGAAATACGCTGGGGCGGCGGCAGCGGTCACGGGAATCGTCGCCGGGACCAGCGTGGCCAGCGCAACGGCGATCAGGCCGCACCGCACGATGCGGTCGCGCCCGCGGCTGCGCAGTGCACGGTCAGCGGTGACGGCGACGACCACGGCGATGGACAGCCAGGCCACGACCATCAGGCGCGCGGGGTCGAGGTTCTCCACCAACGGCACGCTGTTCAGCACAATCCACGGCAGCGGGATCGGGGTGGTGACGCCGCCGAGGTGAAGGTGCGGGCCCAGCGCAAGCACCGATGTGATCACCACCAGTGGTGCTGCCCAGCGAATCGACGACGCCACGTGGCGGAACCGGTCCCAGGCGAAGACAAGGAGCAACATCACGGGCAGGCCGATGTAGGCACCCGAGTCCTCGGTGACAAGCGTCCAGGGGTCGGCCGACAGGCCGGGGAAACGCACCAGTTGGCGCGACGCGGGCACCAGGAAGGCTCCCGCATCCGACACGACGACGTCGCCCGGTACCAGCCGCCCGCTGGGGCGGTACGGACCGAAGAACTGCACCGCCAACGGCGCCGCGGCCAGCACAAGGGCGACGCCCACCGCAGTTGCGAGGACCATGCCCAATCGTCGTGCGGCGGCCCGTGCGTGGTCGGCGTGCTGCAGCGCGAGGACGGCGAAGCCACAGAGCGCCACGAGAGCCGTCCCCAGCACCATCTCCTCACCGGTGACCAGCTGGGCCGCGATCGCGATTCCCAGGACCACCCCCACTCGCCACACTGGCCAACGGCGGCGTACCAGCGCCTCGTGCAGCAGCAGGAGAACAACCGGTGGGAACCACGCCAACTCCGTCTGGGCGTGGCCGAGCGACTCGGCAAGCAGCGCGGGGCTGAACCCGTACACCAGCCCGCCGACCCACGCTGCCACCGGCGAGTCGACGAACCGTCGCAGCGCGGCGAACGCGGCCCATGCCGACAGCACCGGTGCCGCGATGATGAGCACGTCGTAGGCCACGTACGGCCCTGCAACAAGCGTGAGCGGCGCCAGCACGACGCCGGGCAGCACCATGCTGGTGTTCCACATCAGGTTGACGCCACCGGGCGCCTGGATCGCGGTGGTGATCAAGGGGTTGTTGCCGTGACGGAGTGCGTCGGCCACAAGGTCCAGCCAGTACACGGTCTGACGGGCGTCTGCGTTCAGCCCGATCCATGAATGGCCCATAACCGGCAACACGCCGCCGAACACAGCGACGGCAGCAAGCGCATACAGGACGGGGGCCAGCACGCGCTGGTTCATACGAGCAGCACCCTACACGGGCGCCGGAAGTTGTGCCGCTGGAATGGTCTCAGTCGAAGATGTCGGGGCTGTCCTTGCTGATCCGGTCAAAGATGGGCTGAAACTGGAACCAGCCGGCAAGCTCGAACCCGACCTGGCCGCGTGTCAGGGTGGCCTCGTCGTGCCCGATCTGGCGAGGCTTGACGCCCGCACCAGCGGCGGCGGAGTACGCCATCAACTGGGACTGTGAGGTGCGTTCAAGAGTCAGGAACCACCATGCCGCGCTGTCCACCGTCGTGCCCACGGTGAGCATCCCGTGGTTGCGCAGGATCACCGCCTTGTGCTCGCCGAGCGCTTCGCCGATCCGGCGCCCCTCCTCGGGGTCGAGGACGACGCCGGTGTAGGTGGCGTACACACCGACGTCGTCATAGAACGCACAGGCGTCCTGGGTCAGCGGCTCGACGACCATCTCGAGGGACGACAGGGTCTTCCCGTACGGGCCGTGAGCGTGTGCGGCGGCGATGATGTCGGGGCGGGCGGCGTGCACCGCGCAATGAATGGCCACAGCCGCTCCGTTGACCGCCCGGCCTCCTTCCACCACTTCACCGTCGTGGGACACGCGGATCAGGTCGCTCTGCCTGATCAGGCTGAAGTGCATCCCAAATGGGTTGACCCAATAGCTGTCGGGCTCGGCGGGATCGCGCACCGTGATGTGTCCGGCCACTCCTTCGTCCAGACCCGCGCGGCTGAACATCCGGAAGGCCGCCGCCAGCCGGACCTTGCGGTCGTAGCGCTCGTCGTCGACGTTCTCAAAGGTGCACGGTGTCGGGATGGTGAGCTGCGGGCCGGCGACTGCCTGCCCCGTCGAAGCCGTCATGGCACACCTCGCTGCGATCGCGGTTGATGGTCCGACGTTATCGCAGATGGCGGAGGGAGAGGGCGTCTACAGAGCCGCCGCAGCGACAATCGACGGCCTGGAGGCTCGCGTGCGCACCAGCACTTCCCCGCTTCCGGACCGCGCTCGTGCCTTCGCGAGCTTCGCGAGCAAAGCCGGCCCCTGGAACGGCTTGCCCAGGTACTCGCATCGCAGCCGCATCGCACGGTTCAAGACATCAGCGTCGTCCGGTATCGCGGTCATCACCACGATGGGAGTGTTGGCGGTCGCTTTCCTTGCGCGCAGCTCCTCGACGAGATCCCAGCCAATGCCATCAGGAAGCGTGATGTCCGTCAACACCGCCGCGTACGCCGTTGTCTCGAGCGCAGCTCGAGCTTCGGCGAGCGTGCGCGCCGTGACCGCACGAATCCCCTCATTAGCGAGCAGTCTTCTGACGATGACGGCGAGAAGATCCTCGTCCTCGACGACGAGCATGGTCTCGGTCGCTTCGGTTCCCGACCCTGGCGCCGTGCGGTGCCCAGTTTGAACGGCGTCAGTTCCCTCGAGGAACCCCCGGACGAGAATGCGGTCGATGGCCACAGCGTCAGCCGGACGGGCGAAATAGTATCCCTGGGCCATGTCGTAGCCTGCCTCCCGCAGATGAGCCGCTTGGTCAGAGCGCTCGACGCCCTCGATCACAGTACGGAGGTTCAGAGCTGACGCCATCGCAGCCACGGCGTCGAGCAGGCCGGTAGCCATCCTCCCGTCGGGGATGTGATCGACGAGCGACTTGTCGATCTTGATCACGTCGACCGGTAGCCGCCGCAGGTTTCCGATGGAAGCGTTCCCAACGCCGAAGTCATCGAGGGCGATGCGTACGCCGAGCGCACGCAGGTCGTTGAGGATGCGGATCGAATGATCCAGATCACGAATCACCGCCGTCTCGGTGACTTCGAGAGTGAGCTGCCCTGGGTGGAGGCCGCTCGATCGCAGCGCCTCGGACACGGTCTTGACCAGGTGGACCGAGCGGAGCTGCCGTGCCGAGACGTTCACGCTCACCGAGATATCCCGGGCGGTGGGGTGACGTCGCTGGAGAGTGGCCAAAGCGTTGCATGACATCCGCAGGATCCGTTCACCCAACGGAACGATGAGCCCGGTCTCTTCCGCGATCGGGATGAACGAGTCGGGCGCGATGAGCCCACGCTCCGGATGTTGCCAGCGCACGAGCGCCTCCATCGACACCACGCGCCCGGTCGCAAGCTCGACGATTGGCTGGAAGTGAACGATCAGCTGCTCCGTGTTCCATCCGGCGCGCAGCTCAGCCTCGAGATGGACGCGCTCAGCCACCGCCTGGTGCATGCTCGGTGTGTAGAGAGTGAATTGGTGACCGCCCTGGGCCTTGGCCGCGTACATGGCGAGGTCGGCGTTGCGAAGGAGCACCTCGGCTGTCGGGGCGCCATCACTGGTGACGACTCCGATGCTGGCGCCCACCCTCGCAGTGATGTCGCCGAGCGGGATGGGATCATCGAGCGCGCTCAGAATGCGCCTGGCGACGTCGGTGGCGTCGACGCGATCGCCATGCACCGCGACCGCGAACTCGTCTCCACCGAGGTGAGCAATGACGTCTGTGGAACGCACCGCTGATCGAAGGAGGCGGCTGATCTCCACCAGGAGCGCATCGCCCACCGAGTGGCCAAAGCTGTCGTTGATGCTTTTGAAATCGTCGAGGTCGATCATCAATAGCTGCCAGCTTGCTGCATCAAGTTCCGGCGCTGTCGAATCGAGCAGCGCGCGCAGAAAGCGCCGGTTCTTGAGGCCGGTGAGGTCGTCATGCACCGTTTGATACTCCAGCCGGCGGCGCATCTGGCTGTTCGCGTACAGCGCGACGGACTGCCGAACCACAGCGGTGGCGATGAGCACCAGGAGTGCCCAGACTTCGACAGGAGAGAACACGGAGCTGCGCAAATATCCGGTGATGGCGAACCCGAGCGCGACCGCAATCGACAGCAACGGCATGAGCACGCTGAAGCCCGCTGAGTGCGCGCGGCCGGCGTGGGCAGCTCGCGCGAGGTCCCGCGGGAGACGCGCGGCGCACCCAATGGCAACCAATCCGATAATCCAGCCCGCATCCAGCGGCGCCGTGTGATCGCTGAGCACACCGGCCGCCGTCTGGAAGGCCAGAGAGCTGTCTGCCAGGAGCACGGCGATGATGCCCGCGGCCAAGACGCACAGCGTCGTCCGTACGTCACGTTTGGCGCGCGTGATCGCGATGGCCAGCACCGTGAGCAGGAGGGCGTCGGCCGTCGGAGACGCGACGCTGACGAGCTTGACGAGAAGGCCATCCGGGCTCGAGTTGAAGATCGGACCCAGAACGAGAACCCAGCCGGTAACGAGCAGGCTGGTCCCGAACAGGATGCCATCCAGCAGTGCCACCGCCGCCCCCGACGCCGGATCGTTCCGGCGGCTGAGCAGTAGGACCCCGGCCACACCAGCCGGCACCGCAGTCAGGAACGTCACGTCGGTGAGCGATAGGGTCCCTGGCGTTGCCTGGACGACGTCAGTGAGCCCCAGTAACATCGCGCTGCCTGCGGCGAAGAGGAGGCCGTACAGAGCCCAGCAGGCCCATGCGATTCGCACAGTGCCTGTTGATCGGCGGGCCGCCATGCCGCAGGAAGCGGCGACGCCGAGACTCACAGTGAGCTCCACGCCCAACTCGATTGCGTCCCGGAGGCCCTCGTCACCCCAAGAACCCAAGCGTGCTGCCAGGAACAGGGCGACGAGGCTGCCTCCCCCCACGACTGCGACCTTGACGTGGCGCGAACCCATCAGACATTGCACCTCAACGTTCTTTGGCCCGCCACTGCCAGGCTGAAGTGTGGCCGGCTCCCTCGCCCTAGCCAACATCCAGGCGCATGAATCTGCCTACTGCATTTGCGTGAGGGACGGGCGGCGTCAGGTCTGAGAGTGGTCGACGAGCCCCGCACGCCGGGCCATGGTCACGGCCTCGAGCTTTGAGTGCGCCCCGAGCTTCTGGAGGATCACCTGAGTATGTGTCCGCACGGTGTTGACGGTGATGAACAGCTGGTCCGCAATCACCCTCGTCGAGAGCCCTGCAGCGATCAGCTCGAGAACCTCGAGCTCCCGCTCACTGAGTTGGTCCGAGACGCTTCCGCGCTGCTCCCGAAGGCGCTCGAGGTCGGCAGCCGATAGAAAGGTGTCGCCGGCGACTGCGGCGCGGATCGCGGTCACCAGGCGGCCGGAGGCGCTCGTCTTCTCGAGGTAGCCGACACACCCCGCGCGCAGCGCGGCCTGGAGGGCCCGGGGGTCCTCACTACCGGTGAGCATGATCACCTTGATCGTGGGATCGATCTCGAGAAGACTCGCGGTCACCGCAGCCCCGTTGGCGTCCGGCAGCGTGTAGTCGATCAGCACCACTTCGGGGCGGTTCGCCTTGACCATGGCGATGGCCGCAGCTCCCGTGCCGGCGGCGCCGACGACCACGAAGTCTGGTTGCTCGGCCAGAAGCCTGCGGAAACCCTCGACCACGAGGTCGTGGTCGTCGACTAGGAGGATTGTGATCATCCGGGCTCTACTTTCCCTCGACCACCGTACTCCCACACATCAAGGACGACAAGCGCCGCTTCCGCGGAACCGCCCTGGGCGTCGAGGCAGCGCTCGTCGAGCCAGGCGTACGGCGATCCAATCGCGAACAAAGGTTCGAATGACCTGCGGGAATTGCGTGACGTCGTTCCGTTCAGCGCGGGTTTTCCGGGCATGTCCCGTTTGGATGTGCTTCGCCACAACCAGCTGACCTCCCGTTCTGAGGGCCCAGTGGAAGTCGTGTTCAACTACTTTCCGAACAACCGCATCTGGTCGGCTGCGGGATTGCGGCCAGCCTCAATGCACGAGGAGGAGGAGGGTGACGATCGCATTCCCAGGCGAATCAGCGGCGTATCGGGTGGCGCGCGACCGGCTGCTTGCACAAGAGATCGAGCTGCGCCGCGCCACGGAGACCGTCGCCTCGTCACGGCGAGCGCTGCCGGCCGGCGGACCGGTTCCGGAGAACTACGTCTTCCGCGGCGCTGCCGCCGATGGCGCCCCAACCAACGTGAAACTGTCGGAGTTGTTCGAGCCGGGGAAGAACAGCCTCGTGATCTACAACTTCATGTTCCCGCGTGACCCAGACGACGCCTCTCCGGGGCCCGCGATCGGCACCACG
>DATBCJ010000173.1:0-1759 GCA_036270565.1 Candidatus Dormiibacterota bacterium
GTCGGCGAACTCGCCAACCGCCTCGAGGACCGTGCGCTTGGCGTCTCGGTCCTCAGCGATGGTCTCGATGACCACCGAGGCGCCGGCCGCCGCGCGCGCCAGGTCCGTGGTGGTCTGCACGCGCCCGAGAGCAGCCTCGCAGTCGGCCGCCTCCAGCTTGCCCTTCTCGACGCGTTTGCGGAGCAGCCCGCCGCACTGCTCGGTGGCGCCGTCCAGCCGCTCGCGGCTGCGGCTGTAGAGGCGCACCGGCACGCCATGCAGAGCGGCCTGGTGGGCGATCTGCGCCCCCATGGCCCCCGCGCCCACAACGCAGAGGGTCGCCTCCATCTCCGGAGTCTAATTGACATGTACGTCAACGAAAAGGCTCGGAGCCGCGTGCAGAATGCCGGCCATGGTCAGCCCGGGACGGGTGAGCGTCTAGGAGCCGCCGCCCGCCGCCCGGCCGGGCTCCGTCATCGCCTCGGGGTCGAGCAGTTCGGTCAGCTCCTCCTCGGTGAGGTCGGTTCGTTCGCGGGCGACCTCGCGGACGGTGCGCCCGGTCGCGTATGCCTCCTTGGCGATCGCGGCGGTCGCGTCATAGCCGATGCGCGGCGCCAGGCCGGTGCCGGTCATCAGCCCGCGCTCGACGGCGGCGGGTCCTCGGTCGGTGGCGCGCAGGCCGTCGACGCACTGGGTGGCGAGGTTGCGCGCGCTGTTGGCCAGCAGCGAGATCGACTGGAGGAGGTTGTAGGCGGCCACCGGCATCATCACGTTGAGCTCGAGGTAGGAGCCGGCTGCGCCGGCGAAGGCGACGGTGGCGTCGTTGCCGATGACCTGGGCCGCCACCATGGTCACCGACTCGACGATGACCGGGTTGACCTTGCCGGGCATGATCGACGACCCCGGCTGCACCGCGGGGATCTCGATCTCCGCCCAGCTGGCCCGTGGCCCCGACCCCATCAGCCGGATGTCGCCGGCGATCTTGTAGAGCGAGACCGCCACGCTGCGCAGCGCTCCGCTGGCCGCCACCACGTTGTCCAGCGTGGACTGGGCCTGGAAGTGGTTGTCACTCTCGGTGAAGGGCACGCCCGTGGCCCGCGCCAGACGCTCGATCACCCGTCGCGCGAAGTCCACGTTGGTGCCGACGCCGGTGCCGACGGCGGTGCCGCCCAGGGCCAGCTCGCTGAGCTCGTGGAGCGCCTCCCGGCAGCGTCTGAGGGCGCGCTCGACCTGGCCGGCGTAGCCGAGGAACTCCTGGCCGAGACGGATCGGGGTGGCGTCCTGGAGGTGGGTGCGCCCCGTCTTGACGACCGGCCAGAACTCTTCCGCCTTGGCGCGCAGCGACCTCTCCAGAACCTCGAGCGCGGGGAGGAGCTCGTCCTTGATCGCCACAGCGGCCGCCACGTGGATGGCGGTGGGGATGACGTCGTTGCTCGACTGGCCCATGTTGACGTGGTCGTTGGGGTGCACGGGGCTGCGCGAGCCGCGTTCGCCCCCGAGCCTCTCGATGGCCCGATTGCTGATCACCTCGTTGGCGTTCATGTTGGTGGAGGTGCCGCTGCCCGTCTGGAAGACGTCGATCACGAACTGGTCGTCGAAGTGGCCCTCGGCCACCTCAGCCGCGGCGTCCGCGATCGCCGTGGCGAGGCGCCTGTCGAGCTGCCCGAGCTCGGCGTTGACCTCCGCCGACGCCTCTTTGATGAGACCCAGGGCCCGGATGAAGCCGCGACTGAAGCGCAGGTCGCTGATCGGGAAGTTGAGCTCGGCCCGCATCGAGGTG
>DATBCJ010000174.1:0-1746 GCA_036270565.1 Candidatus Dormiibacterota bacterium
CACCACCGGCGGCGCGACGGTCTCCGTCGGCGACATCGCCGTGGCGGTGCAACCCTCCCTGGTCAGCATCAGCACCCAGACGGTCACCGCGACTCAGCTGGCTGCGGGCCAGGCCACCGGGCTCGCCGAGGGATTCGCGGTTAGCAGCGATGGGCTCATCGTCACCTCCGCACAGGCGGTGCGCGGGGCCTCGCGGCTGCGGGTGGCCACCGCGGACGGCAGGGGCTACAACGCCGTCATCGCCGCCAGCGACGTCGCCAACGGCATCGTGGTGCTCCGCGCGGCCGGGGCCACCGGCATGACGCCCTTGAAGATCGCCACCCAGGACCCGCACATCGGTGACCTCGCCGTTGCCGTGTACCACCCGGCTGTGGGCAGCCTGACCACGCGCAGTGGCGTGGTTGCCGCTGTCGGCGTGAACGGGAGCAGCGGTCAGGTCACCCTCTCCGATCTGATCGCCGTGGATTCCACAGCCGCCCCCGACGCCGAGGGGGCGCCGCTGGTCGACGCAAGCGGTGCGGTCATCGGCGTGGTCACGGTCGTCCCCGCCGCGCCCGGGGTCGTGGCCGCGTCCGGGCACGACGCCGCCACCCTCGTCACCGGCGCTCAGCGCGGGTCGCCCGTCTCGGCGCCCAGCTTCGGCGTCACCAGCCTGCTCATCAGCCCGTCCACCGCGGCCGCGTTGGGCATTCCCCCCGGAGCCCTGGTCAGCGCCGTCAGCGCCACCGGCCCGGCGGCGGGGGTGCTCCTTCCCGGTGACGTCGTCGTGTCCGTGAACGGCAGCTCGGTGAGCACGGCCAACGGGTTTCAGCCCGGCGACTTCGGGCTCCTCGCCGGCGACCGAGCCACGCTCCAGGTCACCGGTCCGACCGGGGTCAGCCGCACGGTCACGATCACCGTCGCCAGCGACTGACCCGGCGCGGCCGGGGACCGCGGCCGCGGTCGCGCCGCTACCATGCCGCGAGATGGAGATCACCTACCTGGGCATGTCGTGCGTGCGTCTTCGCGGTCGGGAGACGCAGGTCATCGTCGACCCGCCCGACGGCCAGCTGCCCGGTCTCGGGAAGACCATCCCCGACCTCATCGTGCGCACCGAGGGCCGGACCGACCCCGAGAAGCTGCGTCACCGCGACGGTGGGAGCCAGGAGATCGCCGGCGCCGGCGAGTTCGAGGTAGGTGGCGTCACCGTTCGCGGCGTCGACGCCGGTGACGGCCGCACCCTGATGCGCGTGGAGATCGACGACGTCAAGGTGGTCAGCCTGGGGCGCCTCGATCGGCAGCTCACCGAGGAGGAGATCGACGTCCTCGGCCACGTGGACGTGCTGGTCACCCCCGTCGGCGGCGGCGACGCGCTCGCCCCGGCGGCGGCGACCAAGCTTGTCAACACCCTGTCCCCAGCCATCGTCGTGCCCGTCCGGTACCGCTCCGCTGCCTCGCCTGGCAGCGGCGAGTACGAGCCGGTGGACCACTTTGCCAAGGAGATGGGACTCGCCGAAGGCACCTACCAGGCGCTGCCCAAGCTCAACCTCAACGGCGCCATCAGCGGATCCGACGAGTCGCGCGTCGTGATCCTCGAGCCCCGCGGCAACTGAGCGCGAGCATCCAACCGAACATCGGTTCACCCCTCCGGACGGGCGGCTGGTAGACTGTCGAAAACCTCTAGGGAGGCTCCCCATGGCCAAGTTCGTGTTCGTCACCGGGGGAGTGGTCTCCTCTCTGGGCAAGGGAATCACCGCCGCCTCGATC
>DATBCJ010000175.1:0-3768 GCA_036270565.1 Candidatus Dormiibacterota bacterium
GGCGGCAACTCACGCGGCGCGGGCGGACGGGGAACACCGCGGAGCACGGCGACCGGGTGCGACGCGATCGCCGCGGTGGCGCGTCGGACCGGCGTGGGGGCTGGGGGCACCGGAGGTCCGTCGCCGCGGCCGACGTCCCCCTCGGCTGTCTCGAGGCAGGTCCAGGCGACCACCTCCTTGGTGTCCGGTGCGCGGTCGAACCGCACGATGGCGGTCTGGCTGAGGACGGTCTCAACGGTCGCGATCGAGCCGACCGGGTAGTCGCCGATCGGGGTGCCGGTGCGTGGCCGGATGTTCGAGGTCAGGCGCACCCGCTCGCCGATGGCGAACGGCGGCGGCTCCTCCTCCTTGGCACTGGGCGGGCGCCCCGGCTGGGGCCGAGGCGTGGGCCTGACCGGGGCGACGACGACGGCCTCGAGCTTCTCGTCGTCATCGTCCTCATCGTCGTCGTCATCGTCGTCGTCGCCGTCCGTGTCGACGACCACCACCTCGACGTCGTCGACCGCGTCGACCTCGTCGACGATCACCTCGGGCTCAGCAACGTCGTCGAGGGTGGCCTGATCCTCCGGCTCGTCGGAACCGGTGACGGCGTCATCGTGGGAATCTGGAGTGCGAGCGGGCATGTGTGAACACCGATCCTGCATGTGCGCGCAGCCGGCGCGCGGCCTTCGAGGATAGCCGTTCTGCCACATCCGCCGGTGGCACGAAGGCGGTGCCCCGTCCCGGTGGTCGGCAGGGACAGAGAGCGACCCACCTAGACTGGGCCTCGTGATCGCCCGTGCCGGAACGCGCCGTCTCTCGCCGCACGCCCAGCAGCGGGTGCTCGAGATCATCCCCGGGGCGCTGACCTGGACGGTGCTGCTCGCGCCCCTGGTGGTGGCATTCGCGATCAGGCTCAACGACCCCACCAAGCTGTGGATCCTCGGCGTCGGCGCTGTCGCGCTCGACGTCTATTGGCTCGGGCGCACCGCGTACACGGTTCGCGCGGTGAGGCGCTCGCTCGCCATGCTCAGGGAGACGCAGTCGATCGACTGGTGGGAGCGCTGTCGCACGCTCGCGGTCGCGCCGGGCGCGCCACGTCCGGAGGAGATCGTCCAGTGCGCGCTCATCCCCACCTACACCGAGAGGTACGAGGTGCTTCGCGCCACGGTGGCTGCTCTTGCCGCCCAGAACTACCCGTCACAACAGATCGTCTGCGCCATCATCACCAGGGTCACGGACACGGGCGGGTGGGAGAACGTGGACCGGCTCCGCGAGGAGTTCGGTGGATCGTTCCGCGGGTTCATCCACATCAAGGACCCGCTGCTGCCCGGCATCGTGGTCGGGAAATCGGCGGCGATGGCCTACGGCGGCCCGGTGCTCAAGCAGGCGTGCGACGAGATGGGGCTTGACCCTGCGCGCACGCTTGTCACCGACCTCGATTCCGACTTCCGTCTCCATCCCCAGTACTTCGCGTACATCACCCACGAATTCTGCCGGGCCGGCGACGGTCTGACGTCGATCTGGCAGCCCGTGCCGGTGTTTCTCAACAACCTCTGGCGCGTGCCCGCGGCGGTGCGAGTGATGGCGACGGCGGCCACGCAGTGGCAGATGTTCCTCCATCAGAACCCGCATCGACTGGTGATGTTCTCCTCCTACACGATGTCGCTGAAGCTGCTCCACGAGGTCGGCTACTGGGACTCCGACGTCATCCCGGAGGATTCGCGCTTCTTCTGGAAGAGCTTCTTCCGGTACGGCGAGCGGCTGCACGTGCGTCCCGCCTTTCTCCCCGTCTTCGGGGATGCTCCCCGGGCCCGCGATTACGCGTCCACGCACGTGTCGCAGTACAACCAGATCAAGCGCTGGGCCTGGGGAGCGACGGACGTGCCCTACGTCACCCTGCGCATGCTCGAGCACCACGAGATTCCGGTGCGACTGCGCGTTCGCCGCTACATGAACCTGGTGTTCAACCACCTGACCTGGACAACGCTGCCGATGCTGCTCTTCTTCGGGGGCGCCCTCCCGGCGCTGATCGACCTCGACTACAGCCTCTCCACCGAGGCATTCGTGATCGGCTGGGCGACCGCCGGAATCCTCACCCTCACCCTGTTCAACACGTTCGTGCTCATCAGGGTGGACGCGGCGATGTGCCCCAAGCCGGAGCACTGGCCCTGGTGGAGACGACGCTACGCCGACCTCCAGCTGTTCCTCTACCCCGTGGTCGGGCTGGCGCTCAGCGTCATCCCCGCGCTCGAGGCGCAGACGCGCCTGATGTTCGGCGCCTACCTGGAGTACACGATCACCGAGAAGGAGTAAGCCTTGCTAGGCCGCGCGGCGACGGTCCCGCCGGTCGGAGCCGGAGGCGTTCCCCAAGGTGACGCTCCCGTTCGGCCACACCATCGCGGTGGTCTTCGCCGGGCGCTCGATCACCACCTCTCCACCGGCCACGTACACGGGGGTGCCACGCTCGCGGGACAGCCGGCGGGCGCGGTCGAAGACATCTGGGGTGCTGGCTAGCTGGGGTCGCATGGGACTTCCTTCGGACGGGCGGAGTGGTTGACCGGTCACCCATCAGCCTACCGCGTCGTGGGCACCAGCAAACGCCCTGGGCAGGTCACCTGCCTCGGCCGGGCTTCCGCACCGTTCTGATGCAGACATCGTTCGGCGGCGAGATTCCCAGGACGGCGAACGGGACCGTCGCCGAGCGGTGTTCGACCACCCAGGCCGCGGCCGCGTCGGAGTAGAAGTCGCGGCAGACGCGCTCCGCCGCCGCCACGTCCGCGAACGAGAGGTTGTCGTTGCCGGCGGCGCTGAGGTGGACGAACCCTCGGCTGCGGTACCACTCCGGTCGATCGGGCCAGATGACCGCGACCTCGCCCCCGTCGCGGACGACCCGATCCATCTCGGCGAGCGCCGGCTCGCCCCCGAGCGGCGCCCGGCTGGTCAGCGAGGAACACGCCACCGCCACGTCGACCGAATCGTCAGCCAGCGGCAGGGCGTCGAAGCTGCCCCGGCGCACCTCGACGTTGACGATTCCCTCGTCGCGGAGGTGCACCTCGAGCCGGCGCAGCAGCGGGGGCACCTCGTCGATCGCGATCACGCGGGCGGCGCGGCGAGCAGCGAAGAGGGTGAATCGCCCCGCGCCCGCGCCCACGTCGCAGACCTCGCGGCCGTCGAGGTCGAGCGCATCGAGGATCCGGGGATGGATCCTCTCGCCGGCGACGAGCTCCTCGTAGGCGAGGGGGTCATGCCAGTAGAGCAGCGGCCAGAAGAGCAGGCTGACCACGGTGCGCCCGGCGCGTTCCACCTCACCGGGTTCCCCCGCGCTCTGCCGGGCTGCGCTGAACTCGCCGCGAGCCTCTGCGGGCAGGGCGGCGAGGACCCGCTCGGCGAGGGCCGGCTGCTCGCCCTGCATCGCCGTGCCGAGAAGCCGCGGGCTGACGCCGGCCTCGCCGGGTGCGAGGAACACCCGCAGTGCCTCATCGTCGAGGCCGCCGAGCTGGCGCAGGACGAATTGGCGAGCTCGAGGCGGGGCGGCGTCCGTCAGGCGGTCACCCTGCCGCCTCGTTGCGCAGGAGCTTCTCCTGGGCGGCCAGGTCGGAGTCCACCATCATCGTGACCAGCTCGCCGAACGAGACCTTGGGGGTCCAGCCCAGCACCGCCTTCGCCTTGGACGCGTCGCCGATCAGCAGGTCGACCTCGGCCGGCCGCAGGAAGCGGGCGTCGTCACTGACCACGTGGTCCCTGTAGTCGAGCCCAAGATGCGCGAAGGCGTTCTCACAGAACTCC
>DATBCJ010000176.1:0-7802 GCA_036270565.1 Candidatus Dormiibacterota bacterium
CGAGGCCAACGCGGAAGAGATGAAGTGAGCGAAATACCTGAGAAGGCCATCCTGGCCGGCGGCTGCTTCTGGGGCGTGCAGGACCTCATCCGTCACCAGCCGGGCGTGATCTCCACCAGGGTGGGGTACAGCGGCGGTGACGTTCCCAACGCGACCTACCGGAACCATGGCAACCACGCAGAGGCGGTCGAGATCACCTTCGACCCGAACCAGACGTCGTACCGAGAACTGCTCGAGTTCTTCTTCCAGATCCACGATCCCACCACGATGGATCGCCAGGGAAACGACATCGGGTCCAGCTACCGCTCGGCCATCTTCTACACGAGTGACGAGCAGAAGCGAATCGCCGAGGACACGATCGCCGACGTCGAGGCCTCCGGCCTGTGGCCCGGGAAGGTGGTCACCGAGGTCACGGCAGCCGGTCCGTTCTGGGAGGCGGAGCCCGAGCACCAGGATTACCTGCAGAAGTACCCACAGGGATACACCTGCCACTTCGTGCGTCCCGGCTGGAAACTGCCGCGACGCGCGGATGCGGTCGTTCGCTAGCGCGGTCCGTCGCCCGACCACGTGCAATCGAACGACGATCCTGGCACCGACCCCGACCCGCGGTTCTCGCTCGCCAACGAGCGCACGTTCCTGGCATGGAACCGCACCGCGCTGACCGTGATCGCCGGCGGACTTGCCGTCGCTCAGTTCCTCAGGGTGGGCGGAGGTGGCGACCCACTGGCTGTTGCGCTTGGGATGGCGCTGATCGCACTCGGCGCGTCGCTGTCGTTGGGCAGCTACCGGAACTGGCAGCGCAACGAACAGGCGTTGCGTCTTCGTCAGCCGCTGCCGACTTCCGCTCTTCCGCGGATCCTCGTGTACTCCGTCGCCGCCGCCGCCGTGACGGCAATTGCGCTGGTGGCTATACTGCTCGCGACCCGATGACCATGTCCTCCCCGGGCCGGCTTCCGACCCGGCGGAGTCAGTCGCCGCCGGCGTCCGGCGTCTCGGTGGCTTCCGGCGCCTCCGGCGCCTCGGTCGCCTCAGGCGCATCCGATGCCCTGGGTGCCTTGGTGGCCTCGGGCGAGTCGGTTGCCTCCGGCGTATCGGTGGCCTCGGGCGAATCGGATGCTTCGGGTGTCTCTGATGCCTCAGGGGTCTCCGCGACCCGCGGACCTTGGGTGGCCTTCGTGCTCGTCTCCGAGCCCGTGCCACGGCTGTTCTGGTGCGCCTCGGCCGATCGCGCATGCGCAGGCGCCGACGTGGCCGCGAACGGCAGCGTCACGCCGGCGGCGCGTCCTGCGACCAGGACACCGGCCAGGAACGCTCCGGTCAGCAGCAGGATGCCCGCTGATCGTTGACGAAAGCGCATCGGATCCTCCAGTTGTCGAGGCTAGCGTACGTCGACGAGGCCGTCGATGATGGTCAGCACGGTACGAGGACGAATCGGTTTGGTGATGTAGCTGTGCGCTCCCGCTTGGAGAAGCCGGCCGATCGTCGCGGTGGTGGCGTCAGCTGAGATCACGATCACCGGGATGCGCGCAGTCGACGGATCCCGCTTGAGCTGATCGAGCACCTCGAGGCCGGTCATGTCGGGGAGATGCAGGTCGAGCAGCACGGCATCGGGAATCTCACGCCCCGCCAGCTCGAGAGCCACCCGGCCCAGCGTCGCGGGGATCACGCGAACGTGTGGTCGCCGGGCGAAGACCTGCATCATCATCTGCGCTGTCGTCGCGTTGTCCTCGACAAACAGGACCGTGAGCTCGCTGTCCTGAGCAGCGTGCGCAGAGCTCTCTCCGCCGTGCGTGGTCGGGGGCGAAGCATCGATGGCCCGCGCGGTGGTGAGCTCGAGCCAGAAGCTCGAGCCGCTTCCCACCTCGGAGGTCACCCCGACGCTTCCGCCCATGGACTCGACCACGCCGCGGCAGAGGGCCAGCCCCAGGCCGGTGCCGGTGGCGTCGGTTCGCTCGGCGCCGAGCCGGTCAAAAGGCTCGAAGGCGCGTGCCAGCAACTCGGTGGGTATGCCGGGCCCCGTATCGCTGATGACCACACGTGTCCGATCGCCGTTCGCAGGCTCAACGCTGGCGGTGACCAGCCCGCCCGGTGGGGTGTACTTGACCGCATTGGAGAGAAGGTTGACCAGCGCCTGCGTGAGGAAGGCTCGGTCGGCGCTCACGTGGGTCGACACCCCGCTGATCGAGGCCGTGTCGATGCGGATCTGCCGAGCATCGGCCGCTTTGGCGACAAGCTCCACGCTCGCCTCCACCACGTCGGCAACGGGCACCGGCGCAATCAGCAGCTCGGCCTTTCCCGACTCGATGCGTGAGATGTCGAGGACGTCATTGATGAGGGCGATGAGGTGGTCTGATGCGCTGACGATGGCTTCCAGGCCGGCTCGCTGCTGCTCTCGAGTCTCATCCATCAGCAGCAGGTCTGCGTAGCCGACGATGGCCGCGAGCGGGGTGCGGAGCTCATGGCTCATCCTCGACAGGTACTCCGTCTTTGCCTGGCTGATCGCGCGCAGCTCCGCCGTCCGGGCCTCGACCTGCGTCTCGAGGCTGGCGGTGAGCTCTTCGAGCGCTCTCCGCGCCCGGGCGGCCTGGTCGGTGCTGGTCGCAAGCACCAGCGCCACCAATGAGACGCAGCCGTTGAATGCCTGCAGGGCGATCAGGGACTGGGTTTGCGACAGTGAGGCCACGTAGGGACCACCGCCCCTGACGGTGGCGGCGACTGAGACACCGGTGACAACCAGCACCGCGGTGGCGGCGCCGAGTCGTGAGAAGCGCAGCGCGGCCCACACCACGGGAGGAAAGATCAGGTAGGGGATCGGAAAACGGCTGGTGAACGCCGCCGCCGCAACGATGCCGAGGATCAGGAAGAGCGCGCCCGCCTCGACACGTCGCCTGCTGAAGATGGCGAACGGCCTCGTCAGGGTTGCTACCAGCAATAGAAACGGGGTGAGAAGAACCACGCCCATGGTGTCGCCGATCCACCAGGTCGGCCACGTCGACCAGTAGTCGCCGGCCGGAAGTGCGCCGCTGATGACCAGGGCCGCGGTTCCGAGTGACGCCGACACGGTCATGCTGACCGCGCCACCGACAACCGTGAGGGCCACCACGTCCCGGACGCGCGGCAGATCCACCTGCAGTGTGGCCACGCGCGTCAGCAGCGTGACGGCGATCAACGGCGCCAGGGTGTTGCCGACGCCGATCAGCAGAGCCGCCTCCAGCCCAGCACCATTGCTGAGGTTGGCGGCGACAGCACCGATGGCGACGCCGGGCCACAGTGACGGACCGTAGAGAAGCAGGGCCGCCACCGCGATGCCGGTCGCGGGCCAGACCGCGCTGACGTTCTTGTTGGCGAACGCCAGCTCCAGCCCCAGCCGCGCTCCCACCAGGTAGGCGACGGCGACGATCCCCAGCCGCAGCAGGTACGCGACCGTGGGGTGGAGGTCCACCAGACGACCGAGCTTCCGCCGCCTTTCGGCGGCGGTCGCGCCAGCACCCGCCGATCGCATGTCGGTGCCGATTCTCGGCGATCCAATCAGCGCCGATGCGGCCATCACCGAACCGTATCCGCGGCACCCAGCCGACAGAACAGCGCGTGGATGTCGCTTTACAACGCCGCAGTCATCAGCGCCACCACGGGGTCCTGACAGCTTCCAAAGCCTGCCTCACAGGCTCCTCGAGATCGGCCTCTGTCCGCGCCAGGGTCTGCACCCACTCACCCGCGATCACCACCGCCATCGCACTGCGGGTTGCCTGGTCGGAGCCCCCCGTCCGGCGCATGCACCCGACGGCCGCGTCACGCACGGCCTCAGCCGACGCGCGGCGAGGTGGCGCGCCATCGCGCGCTCCAGTCGCGAGGTCAGCGGCGAACCTCCCGATTCCGGCGAGCAGGGTCTGCACCTCCGCCTCCACCGTCGCCGCTCCGTCGGGGCACTCATACGCCCGGTACGCCGTGTCGGCGCCGACGACGACGAGCAGGTCGCCGGCGAGCAGGGCCTGGTTGCCCGCGGAGATGAGCCGCGCCGCTTCCTCCGGCGCGAGTGGCTTGGCGCCGCGCTCGTTGAGGAACACATCGAAGGCCTGCCCGGCGCGATCGCCCGCACGAACCGCTTCGTCACGCAGCTGGCGGACATCCGCAGCGCCTTCCATGCCCAGGACCAGGTGGAAGCCACGCTCCAGGTAGGCGGCGACCGCGCCATAGAACATCGCCGTCGTCCGTGCCACGTCGCGCCGGGCTCCCCGCGGCCAGAGGAGGAGTCCGACTACGAGGCTGACGCCGGTGCCGACCGCCACGTCCTCGATCCGCACCAGGCCGACCTGCCACCCGGCGGGCGCGATCAGGTTGAAGATGACGATGACCGTCAGGGTGAACGCCGCCTGTCCGGCGACGAACCCGATGGCGCCCGCCGCGTATGACGCAAAGAAGAGAGCCAGCGGCATGGCGATCCACATGAGCACGGACTGCTGCCCGGCGACGCTCACGACCACACCACCGATGACAATCCCGATGACCGTGCCGGCAAGCGCCTGGACCGTGGTTCGGCCCGTGCTCAAGGCGTTCGAACGCAGAACCGACAGCGTGCCGAGCACCACCCAGAAGGCGTGGCCAAGGCCGAGAGTGCGTGCCAGCAGCACCGACACGGCCAGTCCAATGGCGACCCGAAGGCTGCTGTGCAGCACCGTGGAGCTGGGCTCCAGGTGTGTGCGAATGGTGGTCACGGTCCGGCGCACGATGCCGCCCAGGCCCTCCCGTCGCGGAATGGCGGCGGGAAACGGGAAGCTGTCGTCGAGTCGGCCGCCGGCTGCGATGACCGCGTTCGCGCTCAGCACGATCGTCAGGTACGCCACCACACGCAGGGTGTGGTCGACATCTATTCCCGCCAGGACCTCTTCCGGTGTTCGACCGCGGCGCAGCTCGCCGGCCACCCAGTCGTCGAGCGCTGCGCGGTGCGCGCCTCGTGCGTCGTCGACGGCGCGAATGTCGGGCGGCGGTCCACCGCCGGACAACATGGCGGCGCTTGCGCGCAGCGCAGCGGTCACCCCCGCTGCCAGGCGGCGACCCTCCTCGGTGCAGGGTCGAAGCGACCGGTGCCGCTGCTCGTGGAACGGCCGCTCCGACAGGTCCACGACCTGCTCGAGCTGGGTCATCAGCAGCACGAACGCGCGATGGCGCCGTGTCGGCCCGGCCGGTCGTAGGGACGTCCGGGCGTACTCGCCCCGCAGCGCCGACAGGGCGTTCCGCGCCGCCTGCATGAGGGTTGCGGATCGCCCAACTTGCTCGTTCTCGCGCTCGGCGGCGACGAGGTCTGCGACCGCGACGCACGCCTCGGCGGCGCGCTTGTGCAGCATCACCTGCTCGAACCACGGCCAGAAGAAGACTCCAGCAATGGTGGCGACGGCACCGGCAAGGATCCATCCGCCGACGCGGGCGGGAACCGCGGACAGCGTGGCCGGGATGGACGCGGCGAGCACGAAGGAGAGAAGCAGAGCCGTCTGGGCCGCGGGGATGTATCCACCGAAGACACCGGCGAACGACAGCGTGAACCCGACGGCGAGCATGACGGCCGCCGCCACGACTGCATTCGGCGAGACCACCGTCCCCAGGGTCACCAGCGCAGCACCGGCCAGCGTGGCGGCCGCGTACGCCGCGGCTCGAGGGCGTCGACGGCCACCAAAGTCGGCCAGCACCAGGAGCGCGACGCTTCCGAACACCGTGAACGTCGCGACGTTGAGGTCGCGGATGACGAGCAGGCTGAACGCGAAGAGTGAAGGGACCACGATCGCCGCCCGCACCGCCCGGTGCAGCACCGGGACGCGAGGATCTGTCATCTCGGCCTCCTCCCCTGGAGCACCCGACGGTACCCGAGGGGTGCCGGAGCCTGCTGACCCGGGCGCTCAGCCCGGGTCGAGCGAGTCAGCGGTCCCGAAGGTCCAGGTCACGCTGCTCGACCCGACTGCGGCGCTCCGCTGCTGCGGGGTGCCGCTCGCCGGACGCTGATATCACCAAAGGAGGTCCGGGCGCGCACCTCGACGGTGCCCTCGCCGGGTCGAGGCGCATCGGTGCCTTGAAGATCGCTGTGCACGGTGCCGAAGTGCGTGTTGAGGTCCAACCAGGCAACCACCCCATCGCGGACGCCAATGTCGAGCTTGCCCAAGGCGGTCTCCGCGAGGACCGCTCCCTGCATCACCTCGCCGAGCCGGACGTCGCCCCTCGCGGTCTTGGCAGCGACCGTCGAGTGGGCCGCGTCGACAGAGATCCTGCCGTTGGCCGCGTTCACCCGCAGGTCGCCCGCGACCTCGCCGATCCAGGTGTCGCCATTCGAGTTCTTGACGACGGCGCCACCGGCGATGCTGCCCACGTGCACGGTCCCGGAACCGATGGTGACGTCGGCGTGGTCGAGCACGCGCTCCACCGTGACATCGCCGCTTCCCGTCTTGAGGTGCACGGGGCCGGCCTCGTCGAGCTGGATGTCGCCGAGACCCGTCTGGCATCGGCACTCGCCGAGCTGGCCCGTACAGCGCACCGTTCCCAGTCCCACCTCGGAACGTAGCTGCGACCGCGACGGGAGAGCGATCTCCACGTCGATCGCTTCGGCGCCGCCCCAGGGCCTGAACTGACGCCAGCCTCTGGGCGCCTTGATCAGGAGCCTGCCCGCGGCGTACTCGACGCGGGTCTGCTCGGCTGCAAGCGCGTCCGACCTCTTGCCGGGATCTCTGGGCTTGACCTCAACGACCGTGTCGCTGCGATCGCTGGCCACGATCCGGACGTCGCCGACGCCGAGGTCGATCGTGACGGAGATGGGTTGGGGAGTGTCGAAGGTTGGCATGGCATTTCCTTGTGTTGGACTGCTGTTGTCGTCTCTGTGCCGGCGGTGTCTGATCTCTTGGTGGCCGGCTACCGCGCCCAGCCCGTGTATCGCTGAGAACCCTGTGTCCCGAGTCGTTCCGGGCGGCGGGTGGCACCCCGTTCCAGCGCGGCGCTGGCGGCGCGCACCAGCCACGAGTTGACCGACACAGCCTGGCCGCCCGCCGCCCGTTCGATCCTGGCCTTGAGGTGGTCCGGTAGACGGAGGTTGATCCGCGTCATGCCGCCGTCATCGGCGTCGCTCGAATCCCCTGGGATGGCCGCGGCCGGGGGGGTGTCCTCCTCGCCGTCGGAGTGTTCGTCGACCGAGACGGCCGGCAGCGTTACCGCGAACTCCGGGTCGCGGCCGCGCAGGCGCAGTTCCACGGAACCCGGCGCGAGCTCGGTGGTGATCTCCTCCGCCGCGGCCGCCAGGGCGTCCTCCAGGGCGAGCCGGATGGCCGACTCCAGCGGACCGTAGAGACGCTCGGCGACCACCCGCGCCTCCTCGCCTCCGGCGTCGGCGGTGGCCGCCAGCTGCTGATGGATGCTGTCGATGTAGCGTGTAAGCTCCATGGCACCACTATGGCACCATAAGTGGTGCCATGTCAAGCACATCAGCCGCCACGATGGCGCCGTCGTTCAGCCGGGGCTCACCCGTACCGGACCGAGCGGGTCGCGGGGTCTGGGCTATCCTCGGCGCGCAATGGCAACGATGCAGGCGGCACGGGAGTTGGCGCTCGGCCTTCCACGGAGTTACCAGGCGCTGGTTGGGGGCAGGGTCAAGTTCCGCGTCGGCCGCATCGTCTACCTCGCGTTCTCCCGGGACGAGACGGTGATGGGATTCGCGTTTCCGAAGGAGCTACGCGAGCCGTTGATCAGGTCTGAGCCGACCAAGTTCATGATGCCGCGCCCCTCCGATCTGCGCTACCACTGGGTTCGGGTCCGTCTGGCCCCGGTCGACG
>DATBCJ010000177.1:0-1589 GCA_036270565.1 Candidatus Dormiibacterota bacterium
CTCTCCGCTGGTCAACGTCGTTCCCCTGCAGCTCTTCGCCTACCACGTTGCGGTGGAGCGCGGTTGCGACGTCGACCAGCCGCGCAACCTCGCCAAGTCGGTCACCGTCGAGTGAGCGGCGGCACCGGGGTGGACGTCACCTCGGTCGCACGCGTTGCCGCGTTGCTGTCACGCCGGCCCCGGGCCGCGGAGCGCGTCTACACGCCTGCCGAGCGCCGGCACGCGGCGGGCCAACCGCAGCGATGGGCCACCCGCTGGGCGGCCAAGGAAGCCGTACGCAAGCTCTACGGTGCGATGGGACTGCCGCTGCCGGCGTTCCGTGCCATCGAGGTTGCGGTCGGCGCCGGGGGCGCGCCGTCGCTGCGCGTGGACGGTGTCGCCAGTGACCTGCAGCTCTCGCTGTCGCACGAGGGTGACCTCGCCGTGGCCGTGGTCACCGGCGACCCCACACCGGTGAGCTACGCGGAGGTGCCGCAGGGCCTGCGACTCGCCCCGAGGCCCGAGGACGGACACAAGGGCACGTTCGGAACGGTGGTGGTGGTGGGCGGCGCGGTCGGGTTCAGCGGCGCCCCGCTGATGAGCGGCACCGCGGCGGCGCGCGGGGGCGCGGGCCGGGTCCGCGTGTGCGTCCCCAACGCCATCTACCCGTCGGTGGCGGCGCAGACGCTCGAGATCATGGCCAATCCCCTGCCCGACGCCGACGGGGGCATCGCACCGGAGGCGCTGGCCGTGCTCCGTGAGCGTCACTTCCCGGGCGCCACCACGCTGGTGCTCGGTCCCGGTCTGGGACGCGCGGCCGGCACCGAGCAGCTGGTGGTCGACCTCCTCCGCGACCTGCCCGCCCCCACCGTCGTCGACGCCGACGGGTTGAACATCGCGGCCGCCACGGGGGTGAACTGGCGCGGCTGCAACCAGCCGGTCGTGCTCACCCCCCACCCTGGGGAGATGGGACGGCTGCTGTCACTGCCGACCTCGGAGGTGCAGCAGCGTCGCCGGGAGCTCGCCACCTCGTTCGCGCAGAGCAGTGGCACGGTGGTGGTGCTCAAGGGCAGCGAGACCGTCGTCGCGGCTCCGGACGGCCGAGTCCACGTCAGTGATCTCCGCGTCGTCGCCCTGGCCAGCGGGGGGAGTGGTGACGTGCTGTCCGGGCTGCTCGCCGCCATGATCGCGCAGGGTCTCGAACCGTTCGACGCCGCCGTGGCCGCGGTGTTCGTGCACGCCGAGGCGGCGCTGGCGCTGCAGCACCGCCGCGGTCGCGCCGGCGTTCTGCCGCGCGACGTCATCGATGAACTTCCCGCCGCACAGGAGCGAGTCCGCCGCGTCCTGGAGCACCGCCCGTCGCGGTGACAACGCGCGGGCCATTCCCAGCTGCCGGGCTCCGGGCCGTGGTCTTCGACATGGATGGCGTGCTCATCGACACCGAGCCGGTGTGGCGCAGCGTCGAGATCGATGTGTTCGGCTCGCTGGGGCTGCACCTCACCGAGGCCGACTGCCGGCAGACCATGGGCATGCGCATCGGCGAGATGGTGCGCATGTGGAGTGAACGCCGGCCGTGGTCGGGCGCGTCTGTCGCCGATGTCGTCGAGCGC
>DATBCJ010000178.1:0-5085 GCA_036270565.1 Candidatus Dormiibacterota bacterium
TCCCCAACGCGCAGGGAACGCGCCAGCGCCCGCCGGCGCCGTGCCTGCTCGAGGCACTTGGTGCTGCCCGCGCAGAGGTAGGCTCCCCGGCCGGGAAGCTGGTTGTGGATGTCAAGAGTAACCTGTCCGCGGCGATCAACGGCGAGGCGGACCAGCTCAGACCGCGGCCTGACCAGCCTGCAGCCCACGCAGGTGCGGTTGGGGATGCGGACCGCCGCCACCCTATTCGGTCGCCACGATGTCGATTCGCCACCCACAGAGCCGGGCGACGAGGCGGGCGTTGTCCCCGCCCCGGCCGATGGCCAGGGACAGCTGGTCGGGCGCGACGGTCACCGTCGCCGTCCGACTCTGCTCGTCGAGCTCGACGTGGCGGACGCTCGCGGGGGCCAGGGCGTTGGCGATATAGGTCGCCTGGTCGCCCGACCAGACCACGATCTGCACCTGCTCCTCGCCCAGCTCGGAGGTGATCGCCTGGTGGCGCACCCCCCGGGGGCCGATGCAGGCGCCGCGGGCGTCGACGGCGGGATCCGCGGCTTCCACGGCCACCTTGCTGCGCCGCCCCGCCTCGCGGACGATGCCGCGGACCAGCACCTGGCCGTTGGCAACCTCGGGAACCTCCTGCTCGAGCAGCAGCCGGAGCAGCTGGGGGTGGGACCGCGACGCCACCACGACCGCGTCCTGGCTCCGTCGCCGGCCCTCGAGCACCATGACCTTGAGGTGGCGGCCCACGATGAGCTCCTCGCCCTGGGCCTGCTCCTCCGGCGGGAGCAGCACGCGCATCTCGCCGGCCCGGAGGTACCAGACCGAGCCGCCGCGGCTGTCGACGATGGTGTCGATCAGCTCGCCGCGGTGCATCGACGCCTCGCGCAGCACCCGGTCCTTGCCGGCCTCGCGGAGTGCGGACGCCACCGCCGCGCGAGCGGCCTGGGCCGCCTGGCGAGGGAAGTCGGGGATGGCCACGTCGATGGGAATCTCCTCGCCCCCACCCTCGGTGCGGTAGAGGACGCAATGACCCGCCGCCAGGTCGACGCGGGCGCGAACCGCGGCGTCATCGACGACCAGGCGACGGTAGGTGTCCACGAAGGCCGCCTCGAACAGTGCGGCCAGGCGCTCGTCGCTGAGGTCGGTGCTCTCACGGAGGGTGGCGATGGCCACGTCGAGCTGGGTCGCGGGCAGGTCGGCCATGGCGCTCAGATGTCGACGACGATCCGGGCCGCGATCACCTCGGCCCGCGGCAGCGTCAGCAGCTTGCGCCGGTTGCGGTCCCGGGCTTCGACGTCGGCGCTGGCGTCGTCAAGGCGGAGCAGACGGCCCTCCACGACCACCTCGGCCTCGCCCGAGCGCAGGCGCACGTTGATGCGGCGGCCCACGGCCGCACGCCACTCGTCCTCGGTTCGGAGCGGACGCTCGGCCCCAGGCGACGACACCTCGAGCGCGTAGCGCCCGGCGATCGGGTCGTAGGCATCGAGCACCGCGCCAACCGCGTGTGAGACGCGTTCGCAGTCGTCCAGGGTCACCCCCGCGCGGGAGTCGATGACCAGGCGCAGGATGCTGGTGCGGCCGGGACGCCACTGCAGCTCGACCAGGTCGAGCCCGAGGTGGCGCAGTGAGGGCTGCACCAGCTCCGTCAGGCGCTCCGTGGAAACCGTATTCACGTGTTCACCGATTGTCGGTCACGCCTGCGCGCGCGCGACCCTCCTGGGTGTGCCCGGCGGTGGCGCCGCGGCGCGCTCGGCCGATGCCTTCTGCCAGGCGACGAGCAGCGTGCTGGCGTTGAAGATGGAGCTGTATGTCCCGGTGACGATCCCGATCAGCAAGGCGAGCACGAAGCCGGTGATCGTCGAACCGCCGAAGAGCACCAGCGCCAGCAGCACGAAGCCAACCGTCAGCGACGTGTTCAACGAGCGGGTCATGGTCTGCACGGTGGAGAGGTTGACCACCTGGTCGAAGGTGAGACGGGGACCGTAGCGGAGGTTCTCGCGCACGCGGTCGAACACCACGATGGTGTCGTGGATCGAGAACGCGACCGCGGTCAGCAGCGCGGTCACGAAGAGGGTGTCGACCTGGCCGAGCACGGTGAAGTGACCGATGATCGCCCAGATCCCCGCGAGCACGAACACGTCGTGCAGCAGCTTGAGGAACGCGCAGACGGAGAACCGCCACGCGGAGATGGCCCGCTGCCGGCGGAAGGCGAGCGCCAGGTACGTCGCGATCAGCGCCGAGGCAACCAGGATGAGGATGATGGCGCTGCGCACCAGGTCGGACGCCACGCTCGGACCGATGAACTGCTCCTGGATCTCAGGGTTGCCTGTCCTGGGGTCCTTGACCAGGCCGAACTTGTTGCTGAGCGCGGACTGGACCGCCTGCACCGGGTCCTTGCCACCGGTCGCGGTCCCGGGGAGGAAGCTGATCTCGTACTGGTTGCCCGAGTCGGCCTGGACCTGCGGTTGCAGGTTGCCGATCGCCGAGTCCACCGTGCTGCTCACCTGGGCCTGCGTTGTCGGGTGCGCCAGGGTGGCGGTGACCTTGTAGCCACCGCTGAAGTCCAGCCCGAGCCGGAACCCCCAGAAGAGGATCGCCAGGATCCCGGGGATGATGATCGCCAAAGACCCGGCGAAGTACCAGTTGCGCGAGCGCACGATGTCGAACCGCCCCTTCGGCGGCGACTCGGCGTACTCCTCATGGATCTCCGTGTACAGGGTGGGGTTGCGCCCCAGCCGCAGCCGCAGAGCCCCAGCCAGCAGGGCGCGGGTCACGGTAACGGCGCTGAAGAAGCTGACCGCGACGCCGATGCCCAGGGTGATCGCGAAGCCACGCACGATGTCGGTGCCGAGGATGGCCAGGACCAGGCAGGCGATGATCGTTGAGATGTTGCTGTCGCGGATCGCCGGGAATGCGCGCCTGAATCCCGCGTCGACGGCCGCGCCCACGCTGCGCCCGTGACGTAATTCATCGCGGGTTCGCTCGAAGATGAGCACGTTGGCGTCGACCGCCATGCCCACGCTGAGCAGGAAACCGGCCAGCGCGGCGAGGGAGATGGTCACGCCGATGAGCTTGAACAGCGCCAGCACGATGGCCCCGTACGCGATCAGCGCGACGCAGGCCACGAGGCCAGGGAATCGGTAGTACCCGAGCATGAAGAGCACGATGATGAGCAGGCCCACCGCGCCGGCGATGAGGCTGCGCTGGACCGTCTGCTGGCCCAGGGTGGCGCTCACCTCGTTGCTCGACACCGTGGTGATCTCCGCAGGGAGCGCGCCGGCGGAGATGTCACTGGCCAGCGCCTGGGCGCTCTGGCTGGTGAAGTTGCCTGTGATCTGCGTGTTGTTGCTCGACGGACCCTGCACCACCGGGGCGGTGATGATCTGGTTGTCGAGGAAGATCGCCACCTGAGCCTGCGGCGGCGGAGCCGTGGGGCTGGCCTGCGTGAACGCGTACGCCGCGGTGGTGATCTTGCTCCACTCCGAGGCGCCGGCGTCGTTGAAGTTGATGTTGACGGCGATCTGGCCGTTCGAGTCGGTGCCGACGCTGGCGGTGTTGACGTCGCTGGCGTCGAGCGCGTCGTCGATCTTCCAGTGGTAGCCCGTGGGGTAGAGCTGGGTGTTGGCGAATTGGTTGACGTCGTAGAGGTTTTCCTGGTCGGCCAGGAAGGTGGGGTCGTTGGGGTTGGGCGCGCCGGCGACAGCAGTTGCAAAGTGCAGCTTGGCGGTGGTTCCCACCACCTGGCGCGCCTGGTCGAGCGACACCCCGGGGATCTGCACGAGGATCTGGTTGGAGCCCTGCGCCGACACCGACGATTCAGAGACGCCGAGTCCGTTGACGCGAGCCTGCAGAAGCGGGAGCGTCTTGTCGCGCGCCTCGGTCACGGTCTGGCCCTTGGGCCCGTTGCGGCAGTTGCTCCCCGGCGGATCGTTGAGGCCCGCGCAGACCTGCACAGTGAGCTCGGAGCCGCCCTGGAGGTCCAGTCCCCTGACGAACGTGACCGGGTGGCCCCCGATGTTGGGGACGGTGGTCAGCTTCTGCGGCAGCGGCTGGTGGACGACAACGTACCGATAGAACAGGCTGTAGCCGTCGATGAACAGCGCTGCGAGCACGATGAGAACGACGATGATGACCCGCACGCGGGACACACGGAGAAAGAAATCACCCACTGGGATCGAGTGTAGCCGGGATCCGTCGCGTGCCGACGCGCCGCGGTGGGGCCGGGAATGGGGGCCCGTCGGGCCCCTCGTCGGCGGCGCTGCCGGCCAGCAGGCGGGCGTCCGCCTGAGCGCGGAACGCCGCAAAACGCCCGGCGGCGATCGCCTGGCGCGCCGCGGCCATCAGGGTGGTGAGGTGGGTCACGTTGTGGAGGGTGAGCAGCCGGTGGCCGAGGATCTCCCCGGCGGCAAAGAGGTGACGCAGGTAGGCGCGCGAGAACCTCGTGCACGCCGGGCAGGGGCACGCCTCGACCAGCGGTCGTAGGTCGTCGCGGTACACCGCCCGGCGCAGTGAGAGCCGTCCGTCCGGTGTCATAGCCGACCCGGTGCGGGCCAGCCGGGTGGGGGCCACGCAGTCGAACATGTCGACGCCGAGGCCCACCATCGCCAGCAGCTCACTGTCGGTGCCGAGCCCCATGAAATAGCGGGCGGTGTCGCTGGGCAATTGCGCCAGCGACGCCGCGGTCATCGCCTCCATGACCTCGAGCGGCTCGCCCACCGAGAGGCCGCCGAAGGCGACACCGTCGAACCCGAGGCCCCCGACCACCGCTGCCGACTCGCTCCGTGTCCCAGCGTCGAAACCGCCCTGGCAGATCCCGAAGAGGAGCCTGCCCGCGCCTGGGTGAACGGCCCGGCAGCGTGCCACCCAGCGGTGGGTGCGCTCGGTGGCGGCGACGGCGGCGGCCACGCTGCTGCCCCAGCCGACCGGCTGGTCCAGGCACATGACGATGTCGGCGCCGAGGCGCGCCTGCAGGCTCACCGCCTCCTCGGGGGTGACGCGCAGCCGGCTGCCGTCGTACGGCGACACAAACGTTGCCGCATCCTCGTCAACCGACGCCACCCGGCGCAGGCTGACCAGCTGGAAGCCGCCGCTGTCGGTCAGGAT
>DATBCJ010000179.1:0-2567 GCA_036270565.1 Candidatus Dormiibacterota bacterium
GCGGTTCTCCGGCAGCAGCACCGCGCCGCCGCCGGTGGCGAGCACGATGCGCTCGAGCCGGGTGAGGGCCTCGATCGCCTCGCGCTCGCGCGCCCGGAAGCCCGCCTCGCCCTCCTTCTCGAAGATGAAGGCGATGTCGACACCGGTGCGCCGCTCGACCTCGGCGTCGCTGTCGTAGAAGGCCATCGCGAGCGCGCGCGCGAGCGAGCGCCCGACGGCGGTCTTGCCCGAGCCCATGGGGCCGATGAGGAACAGGCTGGTCTTGCCGAGCATCCTTGGCGTGACAGGATACCGAAGAACGCGCTCCCCAAAACGCCGCGGCCGCCTCGAGGGCGGCCGCGGTGTTCAGCCCGAGAATGGCGCGCTAGGTGACCGTGACCGGAATGATCACAGTCGTCAGCGTAGCGGTGCCCGGCGACTTCACCTGGATGGATAGGTTCCCGCCTCCCGCCTGGGAGGCAGCCGCCACACCCGTGGTAAAGCTCTGGCCCCCGACCGCAGTGCTGCAGCCGACGACGAACGAGCCGTCCAGACCGCTGACCGTACCCACTGAACTATCCGCCGCAACGACGACCGTGCTGCCGGCGGCGACCGGGTTACCGTTGCCGTCCTTGACGTTGTAGGTAAGCGAGCCGGAGGTCCCGTGCGCGATCGTGAGGCCGCCGGCACTGCCGCTGAAGCCGCTCACCGAGGTCAGGGTGATCACCGCGCCCGCGGTCGACATGATGATGAGGTGGGAAGCGCCGAGCGCGAGTGTGGAGCTCGTGCAGGTATCGCTCGAACTCGTCCCGGTGCAACGGATGCCAATGAAGGAGCCGGTAGGACCGTCCCGCACCCCGTTATGGTTGAAGTCGAGGAAATACTCCCCGAGATCGTAGGTGCCGTTCTCGTTGTCGTCGCGGTAGGGCTCGCCCAGATCCGCAAACGGGTCGCCCGTCTGCCAGAAGCCACTGCCGTTAATATCCGTGAACGATTCCTCCCCGATTACCGTCGCGAGCACGGTTGCGCGGCCGGCCGCGAGCAACGGCGGAGAATCCTCGCTCGGCTGCGGCCGCGGGTTGGCGCTGGTCCAGGTCGCGCTGCAGGTGCCATCGCCCGGGTTGGTCGGGGTCGTACAGGTGCCGACGATGTGACCGCCGTTGGTGGTGAAGGCGACCGCAGTGCCGTCGGGCGCCGGATTGTTGTAACGATCCGCGAGACGCACCGTGACCGGCAAGGTGATGCCGTCCGTACCGTAGGCCTCGACGTTCGGGCAGGCAGGCGCGGTGTATGACGGTGCCCCCACGGCGATGGAGAAGCCGGCAGAAGCCGGCAGGCCGGTAGTGACGGTCAGCAGGCTCGACTGCGTGCTGAGCGCCGGTGAGGCGATCGAGGCCGTCACGCGCACTGCCGTATGCACCGTGCCGGATTGCACCACCGTCTGTACCGTGCCGTCCGCCGCCGACGTGGCGGAGGCGGGACTGAGGGCAAGCCCGCCGACCTGGGTGTTGAGGGCGAAGGTCACGGTCGCGCCGGGGCGCGCCGCGCCGGTCGAATCCACCACCTTGAAGATCACCGTCGAGGTCTCGGCGAGACCCGTTCCCTTGAGGCCGATGGTGGCCGGCGTGGCGGAGATGAACTGAATCGAGCCCACCGAGGCGGCGGCGACGGTGATGGTCCCGCTCGCCGTCAGGCTCTGTGAGCTGACCGTGGCGCTCGCCGTGACGACATCCGCGCCGCTGCAGCCCTTGGCGGTGTAGGTGGCATCCGCGATGCCCGTCGTAGTGACCAAAGTGCCGGAACCGGGGCCGGAGGTGGTGGGCGCGGCGGGCGAAATCGAGGCGAGTCCCTGTCCCAGGCAGGTCGAGCTCAGAGTAATGGTGGTCGACGCGGCCGTGTAGAGCGCACCGGTCTTATCGACGATGGAAATCTGGAGACTGGTGGTGCCGCCCGCCGGTATCGAGGCATTGGAGACCGCGATGGCGCCGGCCTGAAAGCTGGCTCCACTGCCGTTGCCCATCGAGTAGGTGGTTCCGCCGCCGCCGCCGCCGCCGCCGCCACCACCGCCGCCGCCGCCGGTGAATGTATCGTTGCCGCCGCAGGCCGCCAGCGCGAGCGCCAGGGTGCCTGCGGCCGTCAGATTCAGTGCAAACTTGCCGATGAGTCCCATCTTAAATCCACTCCTGAAATTCGGTTCGCGTCAGTTGGTGACGTTCACGCCCTCGCGGACGATCTTCGGGGTGATGAAGATCATCAGCTCGTCCTTGTCGTCCTTGTGGTCCGTGGTCTTGAACAGGTGCCCGAGGATCGGGATGTCGCCGAGGAACGGCACCTTGGTGTCGTCCTCGCGCTGGGTGGTCTGGAGAATGCCGCCCAGCACGACGGTCTGGCCGTCGTTGACCAGCACCTGGGTCGCGATCTCGCGGGTGTTGATCGTGGGCACGTTGACGCCCCCCGAGGCGACCACGATGGTGCCGACGCTGTCGTCGCGCACGTCGAGGTCGAGAATGATGCGGTTGTCGGGCGTGATCTGCGGCGTGACCTTGAGCGACAGCACCGCCTTCTTGAACTGAATGGTGGTCGCGCCG
>DATBCJ010000180.1:0-2113 GCA_036270565.1 Candidatus Dormiibacterota bacterium
GAAGGCGTGCGCGGCCACCGCCTTGCGCTCGGCGGCGACGCCACCGGCAGCGGTGGCCTTGTCGTCGAGCTTCAACAGCTTCAGCTGCACCCCGTCGACACCGCCGGCTGCATTGATCTGTGCGACCGCGAGCTGCGCGCCGTCGGCCATGTCGATGCCCGTCGAGGCCTGCGCGCCGGTCATCGGACCCTCGACCGCGATCAGCCCCGGCACCGGACCCTTCGACTGGGCCGCGCCGGCGGACGGCGCCGCCAGCACTCCAAGCGCAGAGAGCCCCGACACCGCGACTGCGGTCGCGCCCGAAGAGAACCGAACCTTTCTCCGTTCCATCTCTATCCCCCCGTCCACGCGCACTCGCGCGTCATCGTCGCCAAGTGCTGTGATGCTATTGCGGTCGTGAGCGCAGAGGCGGTCACGAGCGGAGCGACGGCCCCGGAGGCGGATCCGGCGTGCCTCAGGCTCGTCCCAGAGTCCACAGTGCGGTCCGACCCGGGCGGTCAGGGGGCGGTCCCGAGCGTGAGCGTGGTCTCCGCGGACTTCCCGGCCCGGTCATACGCGATGGTGACGGTCTCGCCCGGCTTCTTCTTCAACGTGAGGAGCGCCAGCTGGGTCGGGCTGGTCGCAGGCTGGCCGTCCACCTCCGTGATCACATCGCCTTGTTGGATCCCTGCCATGGCGGCCGGGCCACCGGGCACGACAGCGTTCACGTACAGCCCGCCGCGCGCATGGGTCGCGGACGGCGGCACCGTCGACACTTGGAGACCCACGGAAGAGTGCGTGACCTTTCCCGTCGAGATGATCTCGTCCGCCACCGCTTTCGCCAGATCGACGGGGATGGCGAAGCTGATGCCGACATTGCCCGTACTCGTCTGGCCGGTCGAGGTCGTCACCGTGGCGTTCGCGGTCGGGATGCCGATGAGCTGGCCCGAGCAATTGGTCATCGCTCCGCCGCTGTTGCCGGGATTGACGGCGGCGTCGGTTTGGACGGCCGCCAGGAGTGTGGCCTGCTGACCGTTGTCTGCGGGGACCTGGATCGTCCTGTCCAGTCCGCTGACGATGCCGGTCGTCACCGTGTTGGAGAGGCCGAGGGGTGCGCCCAGCGCCACGACGGGCTGACCGAGAGTGAGCGAGACCGACGAGCCGAGCGGGATCGCACGAAGCGGACCAGGTGCCGTGATCTTGATCACGGCCAGGTCGGTCTGCGGATCGCGGCCCGTGATCGTCGCTGCATACGATGCCCCGTCGCTCAGGAGGACTTGCACGGTCCCTCCGTCGACCGCCGTCGACACCACATGGTTGTTGGTGAGAATGAAGCCGTCGTCGCGGAAGATCGAGCCGGACCCGGTGGAACCGCTCGGCCCTTTCGTCGCCGTGATCGTGACCACCGACGGCAGTGCGTTCTGCGCCACCGTGGTGGCGTCACACGCAGTGGTCTTCGCCCGTTGGGCGTCCGAGCTCGTCGAGGGGGAACTGCAAGCGGCCAACACCCCCGCCAGCAGCGCGAGTCCGACAGAAAGCCCGATGCGCGACCTCGGAGACCCAACGGCGCGCCGCGGCGACCAACTCCGCCGGTGCGCCGCAGAGCACTCGGCACCGCGCGCTCTCACCTTCGCATGCTGTTCCGCGCCGCTGAGGCTAGCTCGGCGATCCTCGCACGACCGATTGGAATGAGGTCAACGTCTTCGAACGGGAGGCGACCTACGGCCGGACTGCGCCGTCGACCTTCAGCGGATCAGGTGCGCGGTGGGTCGTACGCCACATCTTGGCGAAACGGGTCATGCGACGCCGGGGCCGGCGCGGACCAATCCTGTTGTCGAGGCGGGTGCTGCGACGAAGACGCAACGCGGCGAGGCGGGTTCTGCGACGAAGACGCAACGCGTCGAGGCGGTTCCTGTGACGCAGGCGCATCGCCATCGTGGCGCGACCCGCTCCGTGCGACACCCTTCGCCGCATCGACGACCACGTCGACGACCTCGGCCAACACGCCCTTCTCCGATTCTGCGACGCGTTGGCGTTCCATTGCCATCATTCCCCAGAGGACCCCCATCAGGATCAAGGCAATGCCCCAGAAGAGGACGAGCACGAAACCGACGACGCCCGCGATCATCGCGAG
>DATBCJ010000181.1:0-8387 GCA_036270565.1 Candidatus Dormiibacterota bacterium
CCCAAGGCGCCGTCGACGAGGATGAGCGCCGGGCCGTCGCCCACAGATTCGTATGCGATGGCAGTCCCATCCGCGGAGGTCACGGTCTGCGAGGTGTTGATCGCCATGGAGGTCTCCCTGCGAGTGAGGTTCGATTACCCCCTATGACCGCCGCAGCCGGCGGGACTCATCGCCGCCTTCCGAGGGTGCCCACGGATCGGGTTGCCACCTCAGCCCAAGAGCAACGGGCATCCGGAGTGGCCGCAGCGGCCATCTCCGGATGCCGAAACTGTCTCAGCCTTCTTCTGGCCCTTAGCGCGGCACGAAGAGGAGACCCTTCGGGCTGACGAACGTGTTGGAAAGTGGGGTGATCTGCCCGGTGGACAGGTCGAGCGTCCCCACCAGCGGGTTCTGGTTATCCGACGGTTCGCTGACGAAGACGGTCCCAGCCGGGAATGCGTTGGTGTCGATGGTCGAGATGGCGTTAGCCTTGGCGTCAACCACGTACAGCGTGCCGTTGTGCGAGGTCGCCACGGCCATAGAGTCGATCGGCGGGACGTTGCCCGCGACGTTGTCAGTCACTGGAAGCACGGTCAGCGCCGACGACTCTCCAGGATGGGTGAAGATGATCTGACCGTCACCCTGGCTGATCAGAGCGAGCTGGCCCGCAAACCGGGGCGCCGCGTCGGGGACGACGATGTTGGTGTCGGGATCGGTCAGCGCCAGCGGTGCCCGGGCGCCCGTGATCGCATTGGTGGCGTTGCTGTTGTCGAAGAAGAGCGGCGTCAGGTTGGCGGTCAGCGTGGCGTTGTCGAGAACCGCCGAGTACTGGGCCGCCTGGGTTGTGTCGCTGGGGTTCGAGTGGACGATGATGATCTCACCGCCCCAGATGGCGACACTGTCGGTGCCGCCGACACCGGCGACCGCCGGGCTGGGCGAGTAGCTGTACGTCGTCACCGTCTTGGCGTTCACATCGATGAGGTTCAACGCCGAATTGTTGTCCTCATTCACAGTGGCGATGAGTCTGCACAGGGCCGGATCCGCCGTCAGGCCGTCGACCTTCCCCGTTACCGGGATGGTCTCCACCAGGCTGCCGGTGCGGGCGTCGTACCCGGCCACGGTGCTCTGGGTGGCACCACCGGCAGTACCCGGCGATCCATCGGCGTTGATACCGTTCTGGTACGCCGTCCAGATGACAGTGCGGCCCCCGTCCACGCCGCTGGTCGCCGAGCGCGTGATGTCATCCGGGCCGACGGCACCGGGTGGCGGGGTTGTCGCAAATCTCGCGCCGGCGGCAGCGTGGCTGGTCGCCACGGGCAGGACGGCGAACGCGCCTGCGGTGACGACGGCGACCGACACCAGGGTTTTAAAACGGTTCACGGCACACTCCTTCCTTTGTCGTGCGGGTGGTATCTCGCGGGCGCCGCCGTGGTGACAGCAGCCGTCCACACTCGATGACGCACGGTAGGCCGGGCGATGTGAAGAGCGCGTTAGGCTGACGCTAGCAACCGACTCAGCTCTCAGGCAGAGGCGGAATGGCGATCGCCTGGCCTGGGCGGCGCTGCGGCGAACGAGGGACAGCCAGGGGCTTCCACTTCTCCGCGTGCCCTGCGAACATCTGTTCGTGGCCATGAGCCGGGAGACAATCCTCCACGCCGACCTCGACGCCTTCTACGCCTCGGTCGAGCAGCGCGACGACGCCGCGCTGCGCGCCAGGCCGCTGATCGTGGGCGCCGGCGTTGTGCTCGCAGCGAGTTACCAGGCGAAAGCGCGCGGGGTCCGGACGGCGATGTCGCTGGGCCAGGCCCGCCGCGCCTGTCCCGAGGCGATCGTGGTCCCGCCACGCTTCTCAGCCTACGCCGCGGCCAGCCGAGCGGTGTTCGACGTGTTCAGCCGCACGGCGCCGGTCGTCGAAGCGTTGTCGATCGACGAGGCATTCCTTGATGTCCGCGGCATGGAACGGATCGCCGGCACCCCGGCGCAGATCGCCGCACAGCTGAAGAGCGACGTGCTCCAGCACGTCGGCCTGGCGATCACGGTCGGTGTCGCCCGGACCAAGTTCCTCGCCAAGGTGGCGAGCGGCGTGGCCAAGCCCGACGGTCTCCTCGTGGTTCCTGCCGACGGCGAGCTTGCGTTCCTGCACCCGCTTCCGGTTGAGCGCCTGTGGGGTGTCGGAGAGGTGACCGCCAACAAGCTTCACGCCCTGGGCATCACGACCGTCGGCGACGTCTCCCGGCTCGCCGAGAACGCGCTGGTCTCGATCCTCGGTCCGGCGTCGGGCCATCACCTCCACGCGCTCGCGCTCAACCGCGACCCGCGCGCGGTTCAGCCGGGTCGCCGGCGACACTCAATCGGGTCGCAACGTGCCCTCGGCCGCAAGCCCAAGACCGCCGAGGAGATCGACGCCACCCTCCTCGCGCTCGTCGACCGCGTCACGCGGAGGATGCGCGCCGCCGGTCGGATCGGCCGAACCGTCGTTCTCCGACTGCGGTTCGACGACTTCTCGCGTGTGACGCGTTCGCACACGATGGCTCGTCCGACCGCGGAGACGCAGACGATCACCGCCGCTGCCCGCGGCCTGCTGGGGGCGGCCCTGCCGCTGATCGAACGCCACGGCCTCACCCTCGTCGGCGTCTCGGTGAGCAGCCTTGACGACGACGACGCGGTCCAGCTTCTCCTTCCGCTCGACCGCCACGGCGGCCGCGCCCTCGACGCCGCGCTGGATGTGGTCCGCGATCGCTTCGGGTCAGACGCGATCACCCGCGCGGTGCAGCTCGGGCGTGACCAGGGTCTGTCGATCCCGCTCCTGCCGGACTGAACCCTGACCTCTCGAGACTGACCTTGTGCTGATACCGTTGGCGGTATGCAAGACACATTGGGCCTGTCCGCGGTGCTGCGGCAGACTGCCGCCGGCTTGACCTCGGCGGCCGCCGCCGTGGGACGGGTCCTCGAATCGGTTGCCGACGCGATCGAGTCCGACGCCGACCGGGCCCCGGCTCCCCGCTCCGCGGCAGCGAAGCGAAAGCGGGGAACGCCCTCGCCGCCCCCAGCCAGGACCAGGAAATCAACCGCCCAGGGCGACGGGCACACCTCGCGTGGACGCCGCCCCTCCACCTGACCCGGACCTCAGCGCGCTGGCTGCGGCTCTGCAGTCGGACGCCCGCGACTCGAGCGTCTATTTTCGCGTGCTGTGCACCACCCTCGAGGAGGCGCTACCGACGAACACGACGGTCGAACGCGAGCACAGTATCTTCAAGAAGAACCGAGTGGCTCGGAAGGTCACGGTCAAGCTGGCGAACGAGACGTTTGAGGCGGAGCAGTCAGCCGGCCGCCTGGTGTGCCGCCACATCCATTCAGTGCAGGGTGTCGGTGGAGGCCTTCCCTACGCCAAGGAGGTGAGCACGCAGGAGTGGCTTGACGCTCTGCTTGCCGCTCTGACGCAGGACGCCGGCGCCAGCTCCGAAGCAGCGGCTGCGCTGCGGTCGCTGACCACCTGACACATCGGCGGGGTGCGGCTCACCTCCAGCGCCGTCGATCAGGCGGGCTGGCCGATCCAGTTCTCCTGCTGGAGCAACGTTGTGACCTCGTTCAGTGACATGTCGGCGCTGGGCAGGATGATCTCGCTGGCGGAGAGGTCCCCATGGGGCAGCTGCGCGCCCGTCGACCTGACGAAGGCGGTGACCTCGGCGAGAGCGGCATGAAACGCTGCGTCGTCGCCGGATCTGACGGCGTCGACGAGACGGTGGTCGAAGGCGTCGAGCTGGGAACGCGTGGAGTCGGGTAGCCGGTACTGCTCGTCCCCGTGGATGCGCACCACGATGCCTGCGGCGGGCAGCGCAGCCGCCGTCTGCGGCGCCGCCAGGCCGAGCTGCGCCTTCATCGCTGCGAGCTTGGCCTGGACGTTGCTGTCCACAACGGTCGCGGTGATCTTGTCGTCGAGCGTGTTGCCGCCGCCACCGAGCAGCGGTGCGTCGAGAACGCCACTGTCCAGGAGGGAGTCGACCGCGTCGGCGTGTGCCTGCGAGCGGGCGATCTTGTCCTGGGCGCGCTGCATCATCATCGCCGCGTCCGACGTGTGCTCACCGATGCCGGCGAGCGTGTCGCCGGCCAAGCTCGTCGCCTTCGATGCCTCGTATGAGGCCTTGAGCGTCTCCCGTTGGCTGGCGAACGCCTGCACTCGCGCCTGGTAGCGCTGAATCCCCGCCTGCAGCTTGGTGACCTGCGCGGCGATTGATTGAATCTGAGGATCGAGCTGCTGACGCTGCTGGCCGAGCACCTCCGCTTGCGTCAGCGCCTGGGTGGCCAGGTCCTCCTTGCCCGACTGCATCGCCTGCTGGGCTGCGGTGTTGAGCTGGGCGATGCGCTTGTCCATCTCGGCTGCCTGGTTCTCCAGGCGCTTTTGCCCGGTGGTGGCCTCGACCAGGGCGGTGCGCAGCTTCTGCTGCTGTTCGAGGAGCTGCTGGTAGGACAGGTCGATCGCCTGCGAGGGATCCTCGAGCCGGTCCAGAGCAGCGTTGCTCTTCTGCTGGAAGATGTTGCTGAAGCGTCGGAATACGCTCATGGGTGCCTCCTTGCCGGTTGGCCCCGCCGTGAAGGGGACCGCCGGGCCCGATTCTAGACGCGCCTCAGGCCCTCGCTGCCGCGGTAGGCTTCAGCGATCCTCGTCATGCCAAGCCCTGCACCGTCCGACTCCGCTGACGAGGCAGCAGGTGGGCTGCTGGAGCGTGGGAGCCAGCTCAGCGCGCTGAACGACCAGCTCGCAGCCGTCATCGGGGATGGGCGCGGTCGCGTCGTATTCGTCGCGGGCGAGGCCGGCGTGGGCAAGACGGTCCTGGTGCGTCGATTCTCCAGGGTTCACCGCGACGCAGTGGATTTCCTCAGCGGCGCGTGTGACGCGCTCTTCACGCCGCGCCCGCTGGGCCCGTTCCATGACATGGCGGCGAGCATTGGGGCCGGGTTCGAGGAGCTCATCGACAGCGGCGTGAAGCCCTATCGGATCGCTTCGACGTTGCTCGATCGCCTGGCCGATCGAGGCGTCACGGTGTTGATCGTCGAGGACGCGCACTGGGCGGACGAGGCGACGCTCGATGTGCTGCTGTTGTTGGTACGGCGCATCGAGGCTGTCCCAACCCTGATGGTTGTCACCTATCGCGATGACGGGTTGGATCGCGCTCACCCGCTTCGCGTGCTCCTGGGTGGACTGAGCTCAGCAGGCTCGGCCTCGCGCATCAGGCTGCCCGCTCTGTCCGCAACCGCCGTCGCTCGTCTGGCCAAGCCGCACGGCGTCGATCCGCTCGATCTGTATGAGAAGACAGGGGGCAACCCCTTCTTCGTGACCGAGGTCCTGGCAGCCAGTGACAATCGGATTCCGGACACGGTTCGCGACGCGGTTCTTGCGCGGGCGGCGCACCTCAGCATCAACGCGCGGACGGTCCTCGAGGCGGCATCCGTGTTGCAGCCGCAGGCTGAGCTGCGGCTGCTCGAGACCCTCGCCCCGCAGACCACTGACCACCTCGACGAGTGCTTGGCGTCCGGAATGTTGAGGGCCACGCCGGGGGCGACAGCATTCCGCCACGAGCTTGCGCGACTCGCCATCGAGGAGTCGCTCGCACCGAATGCAAGGCGATCGCTGCATGTGGCGGCGCTGGCCGCACTGTCGTCACCGCCTTCCGGCGCGCCGGATGTCGCACGGCTGGCGCATCACGCAGAGGCGGCTCACGATGCCGATGCCGTGCTGCACCACGCTCCGGCTGCGGCGGCCAGCGCCGCGGCAGCTGGTGCCCATCGCGAGGCCGCGGCTCAGTACGAGAGGGCCCTTCGTTTCGCCGGCGACGCAGGCGCCGCGACCCGCGGTGGACTTCGCGATCGCCACTCCTACGAGTGCTACGTGACCGGACACTTCGACGCTGCAATCGAATCGGCCCGCAGCGCCCTGGACTGCCACCGTGAGTCGAACGACGCGCGGAGTGAAGGCAACACACTCAGCACGCTGTCGCGGCTGCTCCGCTACGTGGGCAGGCCTGCGGAGGCCGCACAGGCGGGTCGTGCGGCGGTGACGGTGCTGGAGGGCCTCGACGAGCCGGGGCATGAGCTGGCCATGGCGTACTGCCATCTCTCCTACCTCTTCATGAGCATCGAGGATCTGGACGGAACCCTCGCATGGGCTTCGAAGGCCACTGCCCTGGCGAAGAGCCTGGGCGACCTCGAAGCCGAGATCTACGCGGAGATCAACATCCGTAGCCTCGAGTACCTTGCGGGAAATGCGGACAGCGTGCCCAGGCTGGAGCGTTGCCTCCGGCGTGCTGCGGACGCCGGCTTGGATGAGTACGTCGGCCGCGCCTACGTCACGCTCGTGTTCTGGGCTCCACGGTCCAAAGCCCACGACGCGGCCGGTCGCTACATGGAGGATGGTCTCCAGTATTGCGCTGAGCACGGACTTGACATCTGGCGCTCATACCTGATGGTGTCACGCGCTCGATCGCATCTTGACCACGGCCACTGGGACCAGGCAGTCGAGTCGGCGAGCATGATCATCCAGGACCCGTGCACTTCCCCGGTGACAAGGGTTATCGCGCTGGCCGTGATCGGTTTGGTCCGCGCCCGGCGTGGAGACCCGGAGTGCTGGCCGCCTCTGGACGAGGCGTGGCGCCTCGCCGAGCCCACGGGCGAGCTTCAGCGAATTGAGCTGGTGGCGCTCGCCCGAGCGGAGGCAGCCTGGCTCGAGGGCAACCCACGGCTCGTCGCCTCGGCGACCGAGGCGGCGCTCGCCCTCGCGGAGCAGAGGAGGGCGCCGTGGATCGCTGCCGGGCTCGCCACGTGGCGCTGGCGTGCAGGGCTTGACGAACGATTTCCCCGCGACGCACCACCGCCGTTTGCCGCGCAGGTCGCCGGCGACTGGGAAAGAGCCGCCGAGCTCTGGCAACGCTTGGGTTGCCCGTACGAGGCGGCCCTGTCACTCGCCGACGCCGATGATGAGGGTGCTCTCAGGCACGCCCTGGTCGACCTGCAGAGGCTGGGGGCGCGACCGGCGGCCGGCCTCGTCGCTCGCAACCTGCGTGGACGGGGCGCACGCAGCTTCCCGCGTGGTCCGAGGCCGTCGACGCTGCGCCATGCTGCTGGGCTGACCAACCGCGAACGCGAAGTTCTCGCTCGGATCGCTGAAGGGCTGCAGGATCGAGAGATCGCTGAGTTGCTCTTCGTGTCGCAGCGGACAGTTGGGCACCACGTGTCGGCGATCCTGCGCAAGCTGGGGGTGAGCAGCCGCAAGCAGGCCGCTCGCGAGGCTGCTCGCGCCGGCCTCATCGGTGAGGGTCCAGCATCCGTCGGGGAGCGCAGACCCAGCTGACCATCGTCGTCTGGGTGAGGAGCACCCGCCGCCAAACTGGCGAGCGGCGGTCGCCAATATGGGCATCCGCTCCCGATGTATCCGTCGGGCGTGTACGGCTCAATGAGCTGGCCGAACCCACTGCAGGTTCGCGTGGTTCAGAAGGAGGTGCACATGGCGCGGTACATGGTGGAGCGGAATTTCCCAGACGGCCTGGCGATTCCGATCACTGACGAGGGTGCGGCGACCTGCCTCGAGGTGGTCGACCGCAATGCGGAGGTGGGCGTGACCTGGATCCACTCCTACGTGAGTGAGGATGGGAAGAACACGTTCTGCGTCTACGACGGTCCGGACCCGGAGTCGATTCGACGTGCTGCCGAGCGCAGCCAGCTGCCGGTCGAGAACATTACGCGCGTGCGTGTTCTCGATCCCTATTTCTACAAGTGAGGTACGTGTGATGCATTGGTCCAAGAAGCACTTGGGGATCGCTGCGGGGCTGCTGGCCCTGATGTTCCCTCTCGGTGTGCTGGCGTCGCTGCCGAGCGGCGAGCATGCGGTGGGCAACACCACGATCGAGCCCGCTTACGACGACATCACGGGAAACATTGTCTATCTCCACACCCCCAACCAGCTTGCCCCGCTGGGGTCGCACCCGTTCGGCGGCAACCAGCATGCGGCGGCGCCGCTCTACATCGTCGTCTACCCGCAGGGGACCGGCCTGACGCTCAACTGCATGGGCGTGGCGGGCAACTGCCCTGACCACGACGGCGCCATCGCCGGGATCGCCACCAACCTTGAGTCGGCAACGTATGGGACGGATCCCACGGCGGTGCCCGGACACGACCACCTCGTCGGCGTGGCCAACACCGGCGGCGACTTCAACGTGCCGTGGCATGTGTACGTTGAGCTCTTCACCTCGCCGCAGGCGGTGCGGCACGTCACCACGCTGGCGCAGCTGCAGGCGGCGTGGGCGTCCGGCGACATCCTGACGACCAACTCAGGTCAGGGTGTGGACACGGGCATCACGTTCATCTGCTCAGTGGTGTCGCAAGCCGCATATCAAGCGGGGACGCCCGTCTCCGGG
>DATBCJ010000182.1:0-2363 GCA_036270565.1 Candidatus Dormiibacterota bacterium
CCCCGCGTCGAGCACATCGTGCACATCGACATCGATCCAGCCGAGATCGGCAAGAACGTCGTGCCCCACGTCTCGCTGGTGGCCGACGCCGCCACCGCGCTCGACGCTCTGCTGCCCCTGGTCGAGCCCAAGCGCGAGCACCAGTGGCTCACCACCATCGACCAGTGGAAGGAGGAGCATCCCATCCGCTTCGTGCGTCGCACCGGACTGCTGCAGCCGCAGGAGGTGCTCACCGAGATGTACGCGCGCTGCCACGACGAGGCCATCGTGCTCGCCGACGTCGGCCTCAACCAGATCTGGGCCGCGCTCTGGTTCGACTACGCCAGGCCGGGGAGGTTCCTCAACTCCGGGGGCACGGGCACCATGGGCTACGCCTTCCCGGCGTCGATGGGCGCCAAACTCTCCAACCCCGATACCACGGTCTTCTGCGTCAGCGGCGAGGGCGGCTTCGTCATGAACATGCAGGAGATGGCGACGATGGTCGAGCAGAACATCGACGTCAACGTGCTGATCCTCAACAACGCCTCCCTGGGCATGGTGCGTCAGTTCCAGGACGACTTCTACGGCGGGGTGCGCTCCGCCGTCGACCTCAGCTTCACCCCCGACTTCGTCAAGCTCGGTGAGGCGTTCGGCATGAAGGCGATGACCACCGACCGCGCCGCCGACGTGGGGCCGATGCTCGACGAGGCGCTGGCGCACCGCGGCCCGGTGCTGATGAACTTCGACATCGACCGCGACGCCAACGTCTATCCGATCGTGCCGCTGGGCAAGGGCATGCTCGACTTCGTCGAGGCGTCATGAGCCAGAGCCGCCTCCTCTCCGTGCTCGTCGAGAACAAGCCGGGCGTGCTCAACCGGGTCGCCTCGATGGTGCGGCGGCGCGGGTTCAACATCGACTCGCTGTCGGTCGGCCCCACCGACGACGCGTCGGTTTCGCGCATGACGGTCACGGTGCACGTCGGCCGCCAGCAGGCCGAGCAGGCCACCAAGCAGCTGGCCAAGCTCATCGACGTGATCAGCATCGACGACGTCACCGGGCAGCGGGTGGTGGCGCACGAGCTGCTGCTCATCCGCATGCACGCCCCCACCAGCCGGCGCCGCGACGTGCTCGACATTGTTGACATCTTCCGCGGCCGGGTCGTGGACATCGCCATGGAGTCGGTGATCATCGAGGTCACGGGCTCGACCGAGAAGGTCGACAACTTCATCGAGCTGATGCGTCCGTTCGGCATCAAGGAGGTGGCGCGCAGCGGCGCCGTCGCCCTGGTGCGGGGGGATGACGCGCGGCTTCGCCTCGTCGACTTCGAGGTGCCCCGCACCGACACCGACCTGCACACCACCGCCGGCGACGATGCCGGGCCCGTCGACACGACGGGCAACGTCTAACTTTCACGAGGACACAGGATGACCGCACGCATGTACTACGAGGCGGACGTCGACCACGGTGCGCTGTCCGGCGCGCGCATCGCCGTGCTCGGCTATGGGTCGCAGGGCCACGCCCACGCGCAGAACCTCCGCGACGCCGGCCACGACGTGCGTGTGGGGTTGCCGCAGACCTCGCGCAGCCGCGCCGCCGCCGAGGCGGATGGACTGCGTGTGGTCACCCCGGCGGAGGCGGCGGCGGAGGCCAACGTGGTGATGGTGCTGGTGCCCGACACCGCCCAGAAGGCCCTGTACGACGTCGAGATCCGCGCCAACCTGCAGGAGGGCGACCTGCTGCTCTTCGCCCACGGCTTCACCATTCGCTTCGGGCAGATCGTGCCCCCGGCCGGCGTCGACGTCGCCATGGTGGCGCCCAAGGGGCCCGGGCACCTGGTGCGGCGGACCTTCAGCGACGGCCAGGGGGTGCCCTGCCTGATCGCCGTCGAGCAGGACGCCACCGGGAGCGCGTGGCAGCGCACCCTCGCCTACGCCAGCGGCATCGGGGGGACGCGGGCGGGATGTCTGCGCACCACCTTCGCCGAGGAGACCGAGACCGACCTGTTCGGTGAGCAGGCGGTGTTGTGCGGGGGCATCTCCAGCCTGGTCAAGGCGGGCTACGAGACGCTCGTCGACGCCGGGTACCAGCCCGAGCTCGCCTACTTCGAGGTGATGCACGAGCTCAAGCTGATCGTCGACCTGATGTACCAGGGCGGCCTCTCGTACATGCGCTACTCGGTGAGCGACACCGCGGAGTTCGGTGACTACGTGAGCGGTCCCAAGGTGGTCGACGCGCGGACGCGGGCGACCATGCGCGGCATCCTCACCGATATCCAGGACGGCACCTTCGCCAGGCGGTGGATCGCCGAGAACGAGAATGGACGCGCCGACTTCCTCGAGTACCGCGACCAGGACCACCGTCACCCCGTCGAGACGGTCGGCGCC
>DATBCJ010000183.1:0-5575 GCA_036270565.1 Candidatus Dormiibacterota bacterium
TGGCCGCGTCATGGACCCTGGCGGCCGCGCCGCCGCGCCGTCGACATGATGGATCACGTTCATCGAGATCGATACCTCCCTCCGGTCCTGAGCGGACCGCACAACCCTTGCGCCAATAAACGGAACAGAGGGGGTATACGCTTCTCCCGCTTCGTTTGTCAACCTTGCGAAGTTCGGCGCGTTACGGTCCAAAAGTGAGGGCCTGTTCGCCAGCGCCTGTGTTCGTTCCAGCGCTTCAGGGTGAGTTCAATGTCGCCGATGGGCTCGGAGGGTTCTCCGGATCTGGTCCCGGAATGAATTCCGACAGACCAACCGTCTCGGCGCAACCGCCCCATCCCATCAGCGGAGTCGTGAGGTGCGACCCATCAGAGGGAAGGGTGATCACTCTGTAGTACCAAAAGTGATGATCGACGCCGTCGGGACCGGACGTTTGGGTCACGGTGAGCTCACTTGCTGTACATGGGGCGACGGGCGCCGGTGACGGTGTCGTGGAGGCGGTCGTGGGAGTGGGGGAGGCCATTGGAGAGACGGTCGTGGGAGTGGACGAGGCTATCGGGGACACGAGCGGACTCGAGGTCGGCGCCGTCGAGGCCAGCGCAGCCGGCGGACCCGCTTGATGGTGCAGAGCAGCTGCAAGCGCGACAACGACAACCAATACGGTTACGACGGCTGCCAAGGCGACGGCGGCAGGCCGGCGGACCCATTTCTGCAGTCGATCCGGCAGACGAGGGCCGGCGGGTAGACCCCGGGGATTGAAGCCTCTCACAGCGCGCCTCCTCGACCGACGCCATTGTGCGCCGCGTGCCGGGAGAGGGAGTCGAACCCTCACGGGGTTGCCCCCGGCGGTTTTTGAGACCGCTGCGTCTACCGTTCCGCCACCCCGGCCTGGCCACAGGATAGGTGCAGCCCGAGGGGACGGGAGGGCAGCGCTGCAGCCACGGTGCCGGAAAATCTGTGTGCTTCGCTATCATCTTGACCGCCAGCGCCAGGCTCATGGAGGGGCTCTCCACCTCGATGGATGCCACATGACCACGCTCATCTCGGCTCGCGACCGATCCGCGCCCGCTGGGCGGCCGGCATCGCCGGCGTGCTGGCCGCGCTGGCTGCGGCCGGGTGCGGCAGCGGTCCCGGGGTGACGCCGGCCGCAACCGTGGCGCGCCACGGCTCGTCACCGCCACTGGCGACCGACAACGGCCTGGCAGCGGTGCTCGAGCAGGCCTGGGGTGGCTACAAGCAGGCCTTCATCCAGCCGGACGGCCGCGTGATCGATCCCACCCGCGGCGGCATCACCACCTCGGAGGGCCAGAGCTACGCGCTGCTTCGCGCCGTCTGGATGAGTGACCGCACCAGCTTCGACACCGTGTGGCGCTGGACCGCGACCAACCTGCAGGTGCGAGGCGACGGGACCTTCGCATCGCTCTGGGGCGGGGGCAGCGTGAAGGACCACAACAGCGCCAGCGACGCCGACTCGGACATCGCGCTCGCGCTGCTGTACGCGGGTCGGCGCTTCGGTGACCAGGCGTATGCCACGTCGGCACGTGCCGTGCTCTCTGGCGTGTGGCGGAGCGACGTTGCAGCGATCGACGGCATGAACGTGCTCGCCGCCGGCAACTGGGCCAGCACCCAGCCGTCGCCCGGACCGGTCATCAACCCCTCGTACTTCGCGCCCTACGCGTACCGCAGCTTCGCCGGCGCGGACCCCGGTCACCCGTGGATGACGCTGGTCGACAGCTCCTACACGCTGCTCGACCGCTGCACGGCCGCGACCCTCGACGGCACCGTCAGCGCCGGGCTCCCACCCAACTGGTGCGCGATCTCGCGTTCGACGGGCCAGGTGGTGTCGTTCCCGCAGATCCAGGCCGCCGACGACTACGGGTACGACGCCTTCAGGGTGATGTGGCGCGTGGCGCTCGACGCCGTGTGGAACAGCGAGCCGCGGGCGCGCGCCTACCTGACGCGCAACGACTTCCTGCGCAAGCGCTGGGGCAGCGCGCAGCGGCTGGACGCGGTGTACGCACACGACGGCGGCGTGGTTGCCGGGTACGACGACCCGACCGTGTACGGCGGCGACATCGGCAATTTCGTGGTCGCCGACCAGCCGGCGGCCGTGCAGCTCCAGCAGCGACTGCTGGCGACGTTTCAACCGGAGTCACCCGCCCATTTCGGTGATCCCAGGAACTACTTCGAACAGAACTGGGTTTGGTTCGGCCTCGCCCTGGCGGGCGGTGCGCTCTCAGACCTGAGCGGAGGCTGACCTGGTGTTCCTCGAGATCGTCATCTTCTTCGCCCTCCTGCTGGCGGCGACCATGCTGATGGCGTTGCTGCCGCGCACCATCAATGCCCACTTCTGGGTGACCATCCCCGTGTGCGCCATCGCGCTGGCGGCAAGTGGTGCGATCTTCCTGGCCATCCAGGGCGATCGACCGGGGATGAACATCCTCGTGGTGACCGCCATCGTCCTGGTGCTGCTGATGCGCGGGTTGCAGCCGCGGTGGAGCTGGCTCGGAGCGCAGCTCTTCGTCGCTGTGACCATCTCCTCGATCGCGTACCTGGTCTACGCGTCGTTCCAGACATTCCTCACCGGTCTTTCCGTCGGCGCGGTGATCGCCTCGCTGGCGCTGCTCGTCCTCGAGCTGGCCGCGCTGCTGCTCTCGATCTCCTTCACCTTCGAGATCTGCGACGTGCTCTCGCGGCGGCCGCCGGCGCGCGTGGTGCCGCCGCTGACCACCCTGCCGTGGGTGGCACTGCAGGTACCCTCATACAACGAGCCGGTCGAGGTGGTGCGGCCCACGCTGGAGTCGCTGGCCAGGATGGACTACCCCAACCTGATCATCCAGGTCGTCGACAACAACACCACCGACCCGGCGGTGTGGAAGCCGCTCGAGCAGCTCTGCAAGGACCTCGGCGAACGCTTCACCTTCGTGCACCTCGAGGACTGGCCGGGCTTCAAGGCGGGCGCGCTCAACGAATCGACCAAGTACCTCCCCGAGAAGGTCGAGATCCTCGGCATCGTCGACGCCGATTACCGGGTGCGCTCGGACTGGCTCAAGGACACCATTGGGCACTTCGACAATCCCAAGGTGGCCTTCGTGCAGACCTCCCAGCACTACCGCGACTGGCAGGACAACGCCTACCTGCGCGGCCTGTTCTACAGCTTCCGATACTTCTTCGACGTCACCATGCCGTGCCGCGACCACCGCAACGCCATCATCTTCTGCGGCACCATGGGGCTGATCCGCCGCGCGGCGTTCAACGACATCGGCGGCTGGAACGAGAACTGCATCACCGAGGACGCCGAGGCCTCCCTGCGCATGCTCGGCCGGGGCTGGCGAGGCGTCTACGACCGCTATGCGTACGGTGAAGGACTCATGCCGCTCGATTTCGACGGGCTCAAGAAGCAACGCTACCGGTGGGCGCTGGGCGGAATCCAGATCCTCAAGTTCCACTGGCGCGAGTTGCTGCCGCTGACACACCACCGGATGCGCCTCTCCCTGGCGCAGCGCATCCACTACCTGCTCGGCAGCGTGCAGTGGTTCGCCGAGGTGCTGACCGCGATCTTCACCATCCTCCTGCTCGCCACGGCGCTGGCAACCTCGATGCACGAAAGGCTGCCGATTCGTCAGCTGACGGGTGCGGTCCTGGTCATCCCGCTGGCATTCGCCGCCACCGGTGTGCTCCGCGCCATGTGGGCGATGCGCCGTGCCTGCCACAGCACGTTCAGGGACTCGTTCTACGCGCTGCGGGTGTGGTTTGCGCTGTCGTGGGTGGTCACCCTGGCGTGCGTTCGCGGCCTGGTGCAGAAGCAGGCCGAGTTCCTGCGCACGCCCAAGAGCAAAGAGGGTGGTTCCCTGCTCAGCGCGTTGCGCGCCTCGCGTGCCGAGACGCTGCTGACCACGGCCGCCGTCCTCGGCGGCGCCGCCATGCTGATCCGCTCGCCCAGCTTCGCCACCATCGTGCTCGGGCTGCTGCTCCTCTTCGAGGCGTTCGTGTATTCGAACGCACCCTGGGCGAGCATGGCCGCCGAGGGGATCATCCTCACACCGGAGCGCCAGGCGTACGCGCGGTCGCCGCAGAACACCGGCGACCGCCCGGTGAGGCGGCGTCGTGCGCTCGCGCTGCCGGCCGCCCTGACCGCGCTGGCAGCGGCGGCGGCCGCCGTGGCATTGGTGGTGTCGTCGCCAAGTGACCAGGCACCATTCTCCGGACCGCAGAAGGACCTTCCGCGCATCGGCAACGTCAATGGCGCCGCCACGCCGACCCCGACGGGCACGCCGTCGCCGTCGGCGAGCGCCGCACCATCACCGTCGCCGGTGAGCACGGCGCCCCCGAGCAACCCGCCGAATGCGACCGTGGCGCCGACCACCGCCACGCCTGCGCCGTGACCATCGAGAATGTGACGATGCCGGAGATATCCGAGGTCGAGGTCGACTCCGTGGACCCGCAACGTTTCGCGGCGGTCCTGGACGAGGACCAGATGGCGATGTTGCGTGCGGCCATCGAAGCGGCCCGCGTGCTGCTCGACGGTCGCACCGTCTTCAACGTCAACTCCACGGCCCAGGGCGGCGGGGTCGCCGAGATGCTGGCCAGCCTGCTGCCCTATGCATGTGGTGCCGGCGTGCAGACGCGCTGGTTCGTGATCAGCGGTGACGATGAGTTCTTCGCCATCACCAAGCGCATCCACAACCGGCTGCACGGCGCGGCCGGTGACGGCGAGGGTCTCGACGACGACGATCGGCGCCACTACGAGGAGGTTCTCGCCGGACAGGGAGAACAGCTCATCCGGGTGATGCGCAAGGGCGACATCGTCATCCTCCACGACCCCCAGACCGCGGGGCTGGCGCCGCTTCTCGCCGACGCCGGCCTCAGCGTGATCTGGCGCTGCCACGTCGGCCTGGACACCCCCAACCCGGAGGCGCGCGACACCTGGAACTTCCTGCTCCCCTACGTGCGCCGCGCCGCGCGCTACGTCTTCTCTCGCAAGGCATTCGCCTGGGAGGGGCTCGACGAGGACCGTATCCGCGTCGTGGCTCCGTCGATCGACCCGTTCTCCGCGAAGAACTACGAGATGGACCCACCGTCGGTGCACGCCATCCTGGTCAACGCCGGCATCCTCGACGACGGCACCGATCATCCCGCGACATACACGCGATTCGACGGCAGCTCGGGTCGCATCGAGCACCGCGCCACCATGCTCGAAACCTCGCGGGTTGACCCGGAGACGACGCTGGTCGTGCAGGTCTCACGGTGGGACCGTCTCAAGGATCCGCTCGGCGTCCTCGAGGCCTTCGCGCAGGGCGTGGCCAGCTCGTGCGACGCGCATCTCATGCTCGCCGGACCCAGCGTGGCCGAGGTGGCGGATGACCCCGAGGGATTGGCGGCCTACAAGGAGGTCGAGGACGCCTGGAACCGGCTGGATGAGGACGTCCGCGCGCGAATCCACCTCTCCTGCCTGCCCATGGACGACAGCGAGGAGAACGCCGCGATGGTCAACGCGCTCCAGCGGCGCGCCAACGTGGTCGTCCAGAAGAGCCTCGCCGAGGGTTTCGGTCTGACCGTGGCCGAGGCGATGTGGAAG
>DATBCJ010000184.1:0-4723 GCA_036270565.1 Candidatus Dormiibacterota bacterium
ACCCCGGTGTTCCGCGCTCCACCGCGATGGCGCTGATCTGGCGTGTGCCGTTGTCCTCTCCGGTGACCGCCGTCAGGGTCACCCCGGCGCTGATCTCCGTGCCGGCGTTGGTGATGAACGCCTTGCGGCCGTTGATCACCCAGTCATCGCCGCTCCGGACGGCGCGCGTCCGAGTGCCGGCGGCGTCCGAGCCCGCCTCCGGCTCGGTGAGGCCGAACGCCCAGAGTTTCTCGCCCGACAGCAGCTGGGGCAGCCAGCGCTGCTTCTGCTCCGCCGTCCCGAAGCTCACGATCGGGCTGATGCCGAGGGACACCGCCGCCTCGAGCGTGATCGCCACCGCCGCGTCGGCCCGTGCCAGCTCCTCGAGCGCGAGGCAGTAGGACAGAAAGTCGCCGCCGGCACCGCCCTCGCTTTCCGGGAAGGGCAGGGCGAAGAGCCCCAGCCGGGCCATCCCGGCAACGAGGTCGTAGGGGAATTCCCCCGACTGGTCATAGGCGGCGGCGCGCGGCGCGACCTCGTCCTGGGCGAACGCGCGCACCGTGTTGCGGATCTCGCGCTGCTCATCGCTGAGGTCGAAGTTCACGGCGTGGGCGCTCCGAGCCGCTCGCCCACCAACCGCACCACGTCCTCGATGGTGTCGGCAATCGCCGCTCCCGCCGCGGTCAGCGCGTCGATCTTGCTCTGGGCTGTGCCCTTGTTGCCGCTGATGATCGCACCGGCGTGGCCCATGCGCTTGCCGGGTGGCGCAGTGCGCCCGCTGATGAAGGCGACCACCGGCTTGTCGAACCCCGAGGCGCGGATGAACTCCGCGCCATTCTCCTCGTCGCTGCCGCCGATCTCTCCGATCATGACCACGGCGCGGGTGTCGGGATCGCGCGCGAACAGCGCGAGCACATCGCTGAATGTCATGCCCAGAACGGGGTCGCCGCCGATGCCGACCGAGGTGGTCTGGCCCATCCCCGCCTGGCCCAATCCCTGGATCACCTCGTACGTCAGCGTGCCGCTTCGACCGACGATGCCGACCGGTCCGGGCGTGTTGATGTGGTTGGGGATGATGCCGACCTTGCACTGCCCTGGCGTCACCAGGCCGGGGCAGTTGGGGCCGAGCAGGCGGGTGCCACTGCGCTCGACGAATGCGCGGGCGCGGATCACATCGTGCACCGGGATCCCCTCGGTGATGCAGACCGTGAGCGGGATGGCCGACGCAGCTGACTCCATGATCGCGTCGGCGGCGAACGGGGGCGGGACGAAGATGCCGCTGACGTTGGCCGCGGTGGCGGCAACGGCTTCCGCGACGGTGTCGAAGATGGGCACACCGTTGGCGTCCTGGCCGCCCTTTCCCGGCGACACGCCGGCCACCACGTTGGTGCCGTAGGCGCGCATCTGCTCGGTGTGGAAGCTGCCCTCGCGGCCGGTGATGCCCTGGATCAGCACCCGGCTGCCGCGGTCGACGAGCACGCTCACTGTGGATGCCCGGTCAGCGCAACGATCTTCTGGGCCGCCTCGGTCGCGCTCACCGCGGGGGTGATCCCCGCCGCGCTGAGAAGCGCGCGCCCCTCCTCCTCTCGCGTGCCGGTCATGCGCACCACCAGTGGCTTGGTGATGTTCAGCTCGTCGCGCGCGGCGATGACTCCGCGGGCAACCTCGTCACCGCGGGTGATGCCGCCGAAGATGTTGATGAACACGCCGCGCACTGCGGGGTCGAGCAGCACCATCTCGAGCGCGCTGCGCACCTTCTCCGCACTGGCGCCGCCGCCGACGTCGAGGAAATCGGCGGGCTCGCCGCCCTGCTGTTTGACGAGGTCGAGCGTGTTCATAACCAGCCCCGCGCCGTTGCCGATCACACCGATGTCGCCGTCGAGGTGCACGTAGGTGAGCCCGCGCCGTGCCGCCTCAACCTCGAAGGGGTCGTCGCCCGTCTTGCCATCCTCACCGGTGGCGTCCCGCGCCAGCTCCTCGGCGAGGTCGCGGTGGCGGTAGTGGGCGTTCTCGTCCACCTCGAGCTTGCCGTCGGCGGCGATGAACGCGCCGTCGGGAGTCAGCACCAGCGGATTGATCTCGCACGTCACAGCGTCCAGGGACACCGTCACCGAGTACAGCTTCTGGGTCAGTGAGACCAGTTGCGCAGCCAGGGCAGCGCGGTTGTCGCGCAGCTGCGGCGCGTGGCGCAGGGCATCGAACACCAGCGCGCGGATCTCGAATGGTTGCGGCCCCACGAACGGGTCTGGCCACGTCGTCGCGATCTTCTCGGGCGCATCCTCGGCGACCTGCTCGATCTCCATGCCGCCGGCGGCCGAGAAGATGATCGCCATGCGGCGGCGGTCGCGGTCCAGCGTGCTGCCCAGGTAGAACTCACTGCCGATCGAGAGCGCCGTCTCGCACCACACACTGCGCACCGGGTACCCGCGGATGTCCATGGCGAGGATGCGCGCGGCCTCCCGCTCGGCCTCATCTGGACTGTCCACCACGGCGATGCCACCCGCCTTGCCTCGTCCACCGATCGGCACCTGCGCTTTGATGGCAACCCGGCCCAGCTCGCGCGCGGCTGCCGCGGCCTCGGCCGGGGTTCGCGCCAGCCGCCCGTCCGGGATGGGGATGCCCGCCGCCGCGAACTGCTGCTTGGCCTGGTATTCGAGGAGTTTCAAGAAATGCTCACCTGGGAAATGGACGACGGCCGGTCAGTCTAGCCGTGCGATTGCGCGAGGCGATCGATGTCGGAGCTGTCGTTGGCAGCGTGACCATCGATGTCGGCGCCCGTCCGAAACCAGCAACCGCTGGTAGGCTCGCGCCATGCCGAAGCCAGCGGCCCCCGAGCTGCCCGCCGCGGCGGCGGCTGCGCCGGTCGTGGTGGTCCGCCCGGCGATCTCGGTGCGCACCCTGGTGGTGGCCGCGCTGATCGTGATCGCCATCCTCGGGCTGCTGACGCTGGCCGCGTCGGTGGTCAACCTCCTGCTCATCATCCTGGTCGCGATCGTCTTCGCCGAGGGAGTGCGGCCGCTGGTCAACCGCCTTCACGCCGAGATGAGGCTGCCCCGCCCAGCGGCGATCGCCGTGGTGTACGTCGGGCTCATCGCCGTGCTGGTGGTGCTGGTCACCCTGTTCGTGCAACCCATCGTCGACGAGGCCAAGTCGCTGGCGCAGAACCTGCCCAGCTACGAGTCAAGGATCCAGTCGACGATCACCTCGTGGCAGCAGCAGCTCAACCTCGGTGGCACCGGCACCCCCAACGTCGGCAACGCCCTGGCCGGAAGCCTCGACACCGCCAAGAACGTGCTGCTCACCATCGGCGGCTACATCGTCGGTGTCCTCGTCAACCTCGTGCTGGTGCTGGTGATCGGCTTCCTCTGGCTGGTCACCGCCGACCGCCTCAAGGCGTTCGTCGTCGACCTGCTGCCCACTCCCCACCAGGCGCTTGCCGCCGACGTCTTTCGCGAGATGGGTCTGCGCATGGGTGGGTTCCTGCGGGCGACCGCCATCAACATGGTCGTGGTCGGGGTGTTGACCGGCGTCGCGACCACGGTGATCGGACTGCCCAGCCCAGTGCTGCTGGGCATCTTCGCCGGCCTCACCGCGGCGATCCCCTTGGTGGGACCGTTCCTCGGCATCGTGCCCCCCTTCCTGCTCGGGCTGACGCTCGGCCCCGGTCACGCGGTCGCGGTGGTCGTCATCCTGCTGGTGGTACAGCTGCTCGACGCCAACCTGGTGGTGCCCATGGTCATGAACCGCGTTGTCTCGTTGCCGGCCCTCGCGGTGGTGATGTCCCTGCTCATCGGCGGTGCGCTGGAAGGGCTGCTGGGGGCGCTCCTCGCCGTGCCGGTTGCGTCAGCGCTGCAGGTGCTGCTGCTGCGCGTGGTCGTCCCCTACATCCACCACACCCAGGGACGGGACACCGAGGCGTTCGCGCGCGCATACACGCCGCTGTCGCCCGCCCACGGCGCCGGTCCCAGCGACGGCGGCCGGCGCCAGCAAGCCCGTTGACGGCATGAGCGATGCGAGCGTGCCGGCACGTCCGGCACGTCTGCAGTCGGCCGTGGCCCTGCGCGCGCTGGCGACGGTGTTCGTGGTGGTCATCCACACCACCCACTGGCCACCGAGCAACCCACTCTTCGACAACCTCGACACCCTCGCCCGCTTCGCCGTCCCGGCATTCATGCTGCTCACCGGCGTGCTGCTCAGCTACCAGTACGGCGGCAGCCGCGTCCGCGCCGGCGACTTCCTGCGCCGGCGCTTCTCACGCAGCCTGGTGCCGTGGCTGGCGTGGGCACCGGTGTATGCGCTGTTCGGCTGGTTCTTCAGCACCGACCCCGAGCACAACCTCGTGGGCGTGGTCAACTTCCTCATCTACGGTGCCGGCCACCTCTGGTTCCTGCTGCTGATCCCGCAGATGTACCTGGTCTATCTGGTGTGGCCGCGCCGTCACCTGTGGTGGTGGGCGGCCGCGGCGCTGGCGGTGCAGACGGCCCTGTGCGTCTACCGCCTCTACGGACCCATGCCGATCGGTTTCGACCAGTTCTTCCTCTGGCACGGGTTCCAGCTGCTGCCTTTCTGGATCGGATACTTCGCGATGGGGGTGGCGGCGGGCCGGTCCCTGGTCACCAGTGGTGAGCCGACCGAGGTGCGCTGGCCGGCCGTGGCGGGCGCCGCGGCGCTGGTGGCGGCCAGCGGGTGGCTGATGATCGCGCTCACCTATGGCGGCGCTCCGCACGGCGACTTCCAGATCGGC
>DATBCJ010000185.1:0-10524 GCA_036270565.1 Candidatus Dormiibacterota bacterium
GACGTGCAGCGACTCATCCACTACTCATTCGTGACCGGCGGCACCATGGCCCTGCACATGCACGCGGCCGGCGCGCTGCAGATGTTCCTGGCGTCGCGCCTCTACATGTACACGCAGGTGTACCACCACCGCACCGGGCGCCGATTCGACCTGTCCATGCAGGAGATCTTCGCCGACACCATCGCGTTGCTCCTTCCCGGCAACCCGCTCGACCACCCCGACGACTACCTGCAGCTCACCGACTGGGCGGTCATCGAGGCGGTGCACCGCTGGGCCCGAAGTCCGCGGTCCGGTGATGAGCGCCGCCTCGGTGAGGCATGGGGGCGCCTGCTGCGTCGCGACCTCCACTGGCACCTCGCGTACGAGACCATCGCCCATCGCGACGCCGACCTCTCCACCCTGCGCGACCGGCTGTTCGCCGAGACCCCCGGGGTCATCGGGCGCGTCCAGGTGGACGTGGTGTCCGCCAAGATCGCCCCTCACAACCCCATGGCCGAGCACGGATTTGTCGCCATGTACGACCCCATCAAGGGCACGGTTGAACGCCGCAACACCGCCGACATGATCGAGCGCCTGCCCCAGCACAACCAGCTCGTCCGCGTGTTCACCGACGACGTCGCGGCGATCCCGGCGCTGCACGAGGCTGCGCAGCGGTTGTTGAACTAGCCGGCGCGCACGCGATAGGCGCGGGCGGTCAGGGCGGCAACCACCACGCAGACGACCGCGGCAACCGCGAACACCCCCGTCGCCACGGAGTCGGCTGTGGCCGCGCTGCCGTGCACGGTCGCCGTGTAGACGGCCCCGGTGACGGCCAGGCCGATGATCACGCCGGCGTTGCGCGCCGTGGAGAGGAACCCCGCCGCGCTGCCCAGGGCGTCGCGCGGCGCCACCCGGATCGCGGCTGATGTGTTGGGCGACGAGAAGTACCCGTTGCCCAGGCCGAGCACGAGCAGCCCGAGCAGCAGCAGCCACCACGCATCCAGGTGCGCGGCGGTGGCGGCGAGCCCGAAACCCAGCGCGGCCAGCCCCATGCCCGTCGCGGTGCTCAGCTGAGTGCGCCCCGCGTCGCTCAGCCTCCCCCCTCGCCGCGAGCTGGCGCCGATGCCGACGGCGATCGGGACGAAGGCCAGCCCGGCAACGATGGGAGCGGCGCCATGTGCCTGCTCGAGCCAGTAGGGCAGCAGCGCGAAGCACGACATCAGGGTCCCGGTGCTCAGCAGCGTGGCCGTCGTCGCGGCAGCGAAGCGGGAGTTGCGCAGCAGCCGGCCGTCGATCACCGGCCGGCGCGCGATCAGCTCGGTTGGCACCAGCAGCAGGAGGCTGAGCCACGCCATCGCGAACCAGGCCGCCGGCCCGAGATCGCCGACCACCGGCCCCGCGATCGACGCGATGCCGGCGCCGATGCCCAGCAGCAGCGTCGCGGTGAGGATCGAGCCGGCGATGTCGAGCTTGACGGGCCGCCGCTCGTCGGCGCGGGGGAGGAAGCGGACCGCCAGTCCCGCGCCGACCGCCGCCATCGGCACTCCCGCCCAGAAGATCGCCTGCCAGCCGCCGAGGGCCACCAGCAGGCCGCCCAACGGCGGACCGGCCAGCCCGGCGAGCGCCTGGGTGATCACCAGCACCGCCACCGAGCTGCCCGTGCGCCCCCGGGGAGCGTGCTGGGCGATCAGCGACAGGCTGCCCGCCGTGAGGACGCCGCCACCGACCGCCTGCACCGCGCGCGCGGCCAGCAGGACGCCGAAGGACGGTGCCAGGGCGGCCATCACCGAGCCGGCCGCGAACACCGCAAAGCCGGTGAGGTAGACGCGCCTCCGCCCGAACCGATCGCCGAGCCGGCCGAGAGTCGGCAGCGTCGCGGTGATCGCCACCAGGTAGACGCTGATCACCTCCTGGCCGGCGCTGAGCGAGACGGCGAAGTGGTGCACCAGGGGGTCGAGCGCGACCGACACGATGGTGGCGTCGGCCATGCTGATGAAGGCGCCGACCGCCAGAGCGATCAACAGCCAGCGGCCGCGCCGCCCGGTGTCGAGCCCGACCGCGGAGGCCGCGTCGACCGGCGACAGCGGCGGAGGTCCCGCCGCGACGGCCCGCCTTGCCGCAGGCGACGTGGCCACCGGCGCTAGGAGCGAAGCGGGATGCGCGGGCCCGAGGGCATCACGGGTCCGGCGGCGCTGGCGAAGTTCTCCTGGCTGACGCGGCCGGCGATGTGCGCGGCCACCTCGCGGAATACCCCGCCCACGGTGCTGTCCGGCGCCGCCGCCATGAGCGGCTGGCCGTCGCCGCCCCCGAGGCGGATGCGCGGGTCGAGCGGGATGGTGCCCAGGAAGGGCACGCCGTACTTCTCGGCGAGGGCCTGGCCACCGCCGCTGCCGAAGATGTCGGTGGTCTCGTGGCAGTGCGCGCAGACGAAGCCGCTCATGTTCTCGACGACGCCCAGCACCGGCACCTTGACCTGGCGGAACATCTCGATGCCCCTGCTGACGTCGGCGAGCGAGACATCCTGGGGGGTGGTCACGATCACCGCGCCGGTCATGGGCACGCTCTGGGCCAGGCTGAGCTGCACGTCGCCGGTGCCCGGCGGCAGGTCGACGACCAGGTAGTCGAGGTCGCCCCACTCCACCTCGTAGAGGAACTCGCGCAATCCCTTGGCGAGCATGGGACCGCGCCAGATCACCGGCTGGCCGGGCTTGAGGATGGTGCCGAACGACATCACCTTGATGCCGTAGGCGTTCAGCGGGCTGATGCGGTTGGACGCGCCCGGCTCGGGCTGGGCTGTGATGCCCATCATGATCGGCACGTTGGGGCCGTAGACGTCGGCGTCGAGCAGCCCCACGCGGGCCCCGGTGAGGCTGAGCGCGATGGCGGTGTTGACGCTCACGGTGGTCTTGCCGACGCCGCCCTTGCCGGCGCTGACCGCGAGCACGTTGCGCACCCCGGGGATCTCCTGGCGTCCGGGCAGGCCGCGCGTCGATGTGACGTTGGCGTCCCAGGCGATGTCGACGGCCGTGATACCGGGGACGCGGCCGATGACCGCAGCCTCGATCTCGCTGCGGATGCGGTCCTTGAGAGGACAAGCCGGGGTGGTCAGCACCACCCGGACGTGGGCTGTCGAACCGTCGATCCGCAGGTCCTTGAGCATCCCCAGCTCGAGCATGGGCCGGCGCAACTCGGGGTCGATGACCGTCGCGAGCGCCTGCTCGAGGACAGCCGTCGGCGAAGCGTCACTCATTCGCATTCGAGTATGGCAGAGGCCGCGTCCGGCCCCGCCTCTGCCAGACCGGGCCCGCCCTTCCCCGCCACTAGAATTGCCGGTCATGCTCGCCCGCCACCTTCTCCGTGGACTCGAGGGCGTGGTGGGCGGCAAACGCGTCTACACGCGGCCGGCCGACCTCGCCGCGTACGCCTACGACGCCTTTGGCGCCTCGGGTCTGCGCCGGCTCGCCGACGCCGTCGTCTTCCCCGCCTCGACCGCCGAGGTCGCCGGGGTGGTGGCGCTCTGCGCCGCGCACGGCGTGCCGGTGGTGCCGCGCGGGGCGGGCACCGGGTACGCGGGTGGCGCCACCGGCGACCAGGGCGTGATCCTCAACCTCTCGCTGATGACGCGGCTCAGCGGGGTCGACGGCGAGGCCCAGCGGGTTGCCGCGGAGGCAGGGGTGATCACCCACGCCATCCACGAGGCAGCCGCCGGGGCAGGCTTGTACTACCCACCCGACCCCGGCTCATCGAGCACCTCGACGATCGGCGGCAACGTCGCCTGCAACGCGGCCGGACCGCACGCCCTGCGCTACGGCACCACCGCCGACTACGTCGCCGGGCTCACCGTCGTCCTCGCCGATGGCCGGGTGGTGCACCTCGGTGAAGGGGGCGACGCCCCCCAGCTGGTGCCGCTGGTGTGCGGGTCCGAGGGGACCCTCGCCGTGGTCACCGAGGTGGTGCTGCGCCTGGTGGAGGCGCCGGGGGCGCGCGCCACCCTGGCCGGGACGTTCGATGACATGGAGGCCGCGGCTGCCGCCGTCGCAGCCATCACCGACGCCGGGGTCGTGCCGGCGGCGCTCGAGTTCCTCGACCGGGCCGCGCTCGACGCCGTCGCGGCCACCGGCGCAGGGCACGTCGCCCCCGGCGCCGGTGCGCTGCTCATCGTCGAGGTGGAGGGCACCGCCGCCGAGGTCAACACCAATGCCGCCCACGTGCGCGCCGCGCTGGCGCGCGCGGGGTCGCGCACCCTCGAGCACGCCACCAACGCCGACGAGGCCGCGCGCCTCTGGAAGCTGCGCAAGTCAGTGAGCGCGGCCGTCGCCAAGGTGCAGATCGGCAAGGTGAACGAGGACGTGGTGGTGCCGCGCGATCGGGTCGCCGAGCTGGTGGCGCGCAGCCGGCAGATCGGCGCCGCCAACCGGCTCGGGGTGGTGAACTTCGGCCACCTCGGCGACGGCAACATCCACACCACCTTCCTGATCGATCCGCGCGTGCCCGGCGACCGGCTGGCCGCCGCCGCCGCCTCTGAGCAGCTCTTCTCCGTGGTGCTGGCGATGGGCGGCGCACTGAGCGGGGAGCACGGGGTCGGCACCGCCAAGCTCGCCTTCGTCGAGCAGCAGCTGGGCGCCACCCAGGTGGCGCTGATGCGGCGCCTCAAGCACGCCTTCGACCCGGCGGGGATCCTCAACCCGGGGAAGAAGATTCCCGACCGGTCGCCGGCGCCGGCGGAGGCACCTGGCGCGGGGGCACCGCTGGAGGCGGCCGCCGCCCTCTGATCGACGCTCCCCGGGCCGCGCCTGGTCGCTGAACGGGTTTGCTCCGCGGTGGCCGACTAGGTGACGGTCGACACCTGCGCCGCGTCCGCGCCCGCGTGCTCCGGAACCACCGCGACAGGGATGCGCCGTGCCGGTCGGGACAGCACGAAGTAGATGGCGCCGAGAAGGATGATGACCACCACGACCAGCAGCGTGATCCAGTCGTAGTTGAACAACGCGCCGCGCGGGCTGGCGACCCCTGTGGGGATGAGGATGTTGACCAGCATCGCGCCGAGCCACACGATGCCGGCCAGCGTCACCGGGTACGCCCACGCCCCGAGGCGGAACACGCCCTGCGGCTCCCAACCGCGGATGCGCGCGATCAACGAGGCAAGCACCACCATCAGGAACGAGAGGTAGATGCCCGAGACGGCGAAGGACACCAGAAGGAAGAGTGCGTTGACGTTGGCCGGAATGGTGATGAAGCCGAGAATGCTGATGTTGCTCGAGGGGGTGAACCTTGCCAGCACCGCGAACGCTGCGGGAAGAATGGCCGCAAGCAGCAGCGCCATCACCGGGGTGCGAAAGCGCCGGGACACGTGGGCGAGCGCGCCGCTGGCGGGCAGCGCCCGATCGCGGGCGTAGGAGAAGATCAGCCGGGCCGCGGCCGCCTGGATCGCCAGGCCGCAGCTGAAGAACGCAAAGGCCACAAGGGCGAGGACGATGTCCTGGACGGCCTGGGCTGACTCCGCGTTGCTGATCAGGAATGGGACGCCGCCCTTGACCGTGCTGGCGATCCCGTTGTTGCCGGAGGGCACCGCCAGGATCAGCGCGGCGACCAGGATGAAGCTGGTGATGCCGGCAACGGCGAGCGAGGAGATGATCGCCCGCGGCACGCGCCGCGAGGCCTGCTTCACCTCCTCGGCCACATCGCCCGCCGACTCGAAGCCATAGAAGATGTACACATGGGCGAGGATGGCCACGAACGCGGCGCCGAGCCACCACTCACCGCCGAAGTCGACGCCGAGCGCGTTGCTCGCTGAGCTCTCCGCACCCTGGGTGGTGACGAGGTAGTCGAGCCCGTGGTGGAAGCCGGTGATCGCCAGCAGGATGGCCACGCCGAACGTCCCGAGGATCTCGACGTACACGCCGATCTTCGAGATGAACCCGAGCAGGTTGACGCCGACGATGTTGAAGAACGTCTGAACGGCGAGAAGGCAGACCGTGAATACCAGGATCGAGTTGGGGTCGGTGGGCACGATGTTGGTCTTGAACAGCTGGTTGATCAATGGTCCCGCGTAGATGACGAAACCGGTGTCAACCGACGCCACGGTGATGATCAGCGCCCAGCCGTACATCCACCCGACCCACCAACCGTAGCCTCGTCCCAAGAGATGCTTGCCCCACTGGAAGAGGGCGCCGGCGATGGGATAGTGGCTGCCCAGCTCGGCGAAGACCAGGGCCACGAACATCTGCCCGATGACCACGATCGGAAGCAGGAACAGGTAGCGCGGACCTCCCGCTCCGAGGCCCAGCGTGAACAGCGAGTAGATGCCGACGACCGGGGAGATGTAGCAGAAGGCGACGGCGAAGTTGCCGAAGAGGTTGAGGGCCCGCTTCAGCTCCTGCTTGTACCCGAGTTGCTCGAGGCGCTGGGCGTCCGCCCCTTCGTCGACAGCCCGTGGGTCGGCAACCGCCATGCTCGCGCCCCCTCTCAAGACCGCGCCCGCAGGTGGGGTCAACGGTTTCCCGGAGTATCGGCCGCGACCGCCGGTTGGGCAAGCGACCAAACGCGCAGCCTAGTCCGCCGCGCTCAGCAGGGCGCCCACGAAATCCGTCTGGGACACGCGCGCCGCGAGGTCGTGGCCGGACACGTCCATGTCGAGCGCCGCGTCGTAGATGAAGGAGTAGACGTTCTCCATGGTCCACTCACCGAAGCCCAGCTCCGCGAGAACCGTGCGCAGCCGGGCGTCGCCAACTCCCGTCTCCAGCGTCTCCGTTGCGGCGGCGTACAACGCCATGAGGATGCGCAGCTCGGCCTCGTACTCCTCGATCAGCTCTGGGTCGGCTTCGTCAGCGCGGAGCTTGGTCAGCGTCGAGCGGATCGACTGGATCTCGAGCTGATACTCGTCCAGGTCGGTGCCCATGATGGCTCAACTCCCCGAGTCGATCAGAAGAAGACGTGGTGCAGGGCAATGCTCGGCGCCGCCAGGATGGCGATGATGTTCATCACCTTGATCATCGGGTTGATGGCCGGCCCGGCGGTGTCCTTGTAGGGGTCGCCGACGGTGTCGCCGGTGACCGCCGCGGCGTGGGTGTCGGTTCCCTTGCCACCGAAGTGGCCGTCCTCGATGTACTTCTTGGCGTTGTCCCACGCGCCGCCGCCCGTGGTCATCTGCAACGCCACGAACAACCCCACGACGATGGTGCCGAGCAGCATCGCGCCCAGCGCCTGCGGGCCGAGGAGAAATCCGACCAGCAGCGGCGCGATCACAGGCAGCAGCCCCGGCAGGATCATCTCCCGTTGCGCGGCCGCGGTCACCAGCGCGACGCAGCGCGCGTACTCCGGTTTGGCGGTGCCCTCCATGATGCCGGGGATCTCACGGAACTGGCGGCGCACCTCGATGACCACCCCGCCCGCGGCGCGGCCCACGGCGAGCATGCAGAGGGCTCCGAAGAGAAAGGGCATGATGCCGCCGAGGAACAGGCCGACGATGATCACGCCGTTGGAGAGCGAGAGGTCGAAGCTGAACGGCACGCCGCCGTGGTGGTTGCGCAGCACGTCGGTGTAGCTGGCGAACAGCACCAGGGCCGCGAGCCCGGCAGAGCCGATCGCGTAGCCCTTGGTGACCGCCTTGGTGGTGTTGCCCACGGCGTCGAGCGGGTCGGTCACCGCGCGCACCTCCTCGGGAAGCTTGGCCATCTCCGCGATGCCGCCGGCGTTGTCGGTGATCGGCCCGTAGGAGTCGATGGCGACGATGATGCCGGTCATCGACAGCATGGACATGGCGGCGATGGCGATGCCGTACAGCCCGGCGAGTGACGCCGAGACGAGGATGCCGGCGCCGATCACCAGCACTGGGAGGGCGGTGCCCTCCATTCCGATGGCGAGGCCCGCGATGATGTTGGTGGCGTGGCCGGTCTGCGAGGCGCGCGCGATTGTCTTCACCGGCCAGAACTGCGAGCCGGTGAAGAACTCGGTGATGGCGACGATCAGCACGGTGATGATGATCCCCACCACCGCACACCAGAAGAGGTTGTTGGCGCCCGCGGTGAAGGCGGTGTTGTTGAACTCGCCGTTGGAATCGAGGATGTGCGTGGCCAGGTAGAAGAGCGGGATGGCCACGATGACGGCGGCGATCAGCCCCTTGTAGAGGGCACCCATGATCCAGCCGTTCCGCGGAATGCGCACGAACCAGGTGCCGACGATCGACGCGACGATGCTGATCGCCCCGAGGATCAGCGGGTACATGATGAAGGCCAGGTTGTGACCGGTGCTGCTCTTGTAGAGCAGACCACCGAGCAGCATGGCCGCCACCGCGGTGACACCGTAGGTCTCGAAGAGGTCGGCGGCCATGCCCGCACAGTCACCGACGTTGTCGCCGACGTTGTCGGCGATGACCGCCGGGTTGCGGGGGTCGTCCTCGGGAATGCCCGCCTCGACCTTGCCGACGAGGTCGGCGCCGACGTCGGCGGCCTTGGTGTAGATGCCGCCGCCGAGCCGCGCGAACACCGAGATCAGCGACGCGCCGAAGGCGAAGCCGACGATGTAGTCGATGTTCTGGAAGACGCCGTAGGCGATGGCCACCCCGATCAGCCCGAAGGCGACCACCATCATCCCGGTGACGGCGCCGCCCCGGAAGGCCACGCGCAGCGCCGGCTGCAGGCCACCGCGAGCCGCCTCGGCGGTGCGCAGGTTGCTGCGCACCGAGATGTTCATGCCGACGTATCCCGCCGCCGCGCTGAGCGCGGCCCCGAGCACGAAGAGGACGGCGGTCTGCCAGCCCAGTGCGATGAGCAGGAAGACGAAGATCACCGCCCCGATGGCGGCGATGATCGTGTACTGCCGGTTGAGGTACGCCTGGGCGCCCTCCTGGATGGCCGCGGCGATCTCGCGCATCCGCGCGTTGCCCTCGGGCTGCCGGAGCACCCAGAAGATCAGGTAGATGGCATAGGCCAGCCCGAGCACGCCCGCGGCGGCGATGGGCAGCAGGACATTGATGGTCATCTGGTCCTTCCGAACAGGCGGGCACGGCACGGGGCGGCCGCCGATAGACGAGCGGCCAGATTGTAGCGACCGGCGACCCTGACCCGATGCGCGCGTGTAGGCTCGAAGACATGGCAGCGAGCTCGGCCACGGTCATCATCGCCGTGGGCGACGAGGTGCTCTCCGGCCATACCCAGGACACCAACTCCTTCTTCCTCGCCCGACACGCATTCGCGGCGGGGTTCCCAGTGCGGCGGATCGAGGTCGTCGCCGACGCCATCGACGACGTGGTGGCGGCGGTGCGCCGCGCCATCGCGGACAGCGATGTGAGCAGGATCGCTGTGTGCGGAGGCATCGGTCCGACACCCGATGACCGCACCTTCGAAGCGGTCGCGCGCGCGTTGGACAGGCCGCTCGAGGAGAACGAGCTGGCGCTCGCGCACATCACCGGCATCGTGGCGCGCATGCACGCCGCCGGGTGGGTGCAGTCCGACGAGGTCAGCGAGGGCAACCGTCACAGCGCTGTGGTGCCCGCCGGCGGCACGGTTCTTGTCAATCGCCGCGGGATGGCGCCCCCGATGGCCTACGAGGTTGGTGACGATCGCTGGCTCTTCATCCTGCCCGGAGTCCCGCGCGAGTTCACCACCATCGTCGAGGAGGAGCTGATTCCGCGCTTCTTCCGCGATGGCACCCCGACGGTGGTCGAGGAGCTGCGCTACCAGTCGGTGCCGGAGGCGGAGCTCTACACGCCGCTGCGTCAACTGGCGGCAGAGTTCGACGACGTGGTGGCCGGCTCGTACCCGCAGACCGAGCTGCGCCGCATCATCGTGCGGCTGCGCGGTGGGGACGCGGAGCGGGTCGGTGCCGCGGCGCGACGGATGATCGAGCTCGACCCGCGCGGCGAGCTGCTCAGCGCGCCGCTGCACGGCCGCGGAGAGGCCGGCTAGCCTCCCCCGTCAGCCCGCCTTCTGAAGGTTGCGGGCGCGCGGTCCCTTGGGGCTGTCGACCACCTCGAATGTGACCGACTCACCCTCCTCGAGGCTGTCGAAATCGACAGTTGTGAGCTCGGTGCGGTGGAAGAAGGCCTCGGCACCGTCATCACCGCGGACGAACCCGAAACCGCGGTCGGGGCTGATCATCTTGATTCGGCCAGCGGGCACTTGTGGTCCTCCAGGACACGATGCTGACATCGACAACACGACACGGTCGCGTCACCGACCCCACTCGGGGACGCCCGGGTCAGCACCGGGGACCTGCGGCAGCACAACCGAGAGCGCCGCCCGGCCCAGTCGCACTGCCCGCGGTCGACGCTCAACTGAGGATAGCAGGCGCGTCACCTCGATCGCCCTGCCACGACGTGTACAGGTCGCGGAGCGAATCGGGGAGGTTCGCGTAGTACGACTCGACGTCGACCGCCGGCAACGGCTCGTGCACAGCCACCGCGCGATCGCGGGCGGCGAGCCCATCCCACGCTTCCGCCACCAGCTTGGAAATGCCCGTGCTGTCAACGATTCCCAGTCGTGCCAGCCATGGCCGACGGTCGGCTGGCGGCGACTCCAGCAGACGCACGCCCCAGTCCGACCACGC
>DATBCJ010000186.1:0-10897 GCA_036270565.1 Candidatus Dormiibacterota bacterium
TCCACGCCTTCTCGATGATGAAGAACTCGCGCTGTGCCTGGTTGATGAACTCCGTCGGGTCGAACGCCGGGTCGTGGGCCTGGATGGCGGCCAGGCCTTACGACACGGTGTCCTGCGCCGCCGTCGTCTGGCCGGCGCCATAGCCGGAGGGGACGCCCATCGGCCGGCTGTCGTCGTACGTTGGCGCCCACCCCGACGGCGCCGAGGCGCGCATCCCGCCTCCGCCCATTCGCCGCCACGCGTTGAACGCCATCAGCAGCAGGAAGATGAAGATGAAGGGCCCGCCGCCGAAGAAGAGCAGCGAGAGCAGCCCGAGCGATCCCAGCCCGCCGCCGCCGTAGTAGCCGCCACCGCCGTAGTAACCGCCACCACCGTAGCCGCCGCCAAACCCGCCCCCTCCCCCGCCGAAGCCCTGGCCGCCGCCGGCCCGCGCCAGGAGGGCGTGATGCATCAGCAACTGGGCGGTGATCACTGGTGCTCCCAAGTGTCGCCGGGCGCGGGCGGCGGACTGGGGTAGCCGTCGACCCTCTGGCGGTCGGCTGCGCCACCGCGGCCGAGGCGTGCAAAGCTCGCCTGGAGCAGGATCGGGATGGCGATTGCCACCACCCCAAGATAGAACGTCGCCGCGTTGGGCAGGTTTTTCTCGTTGCTGAGGCCGTTGTAGCAGAGCAGGCCCTCGGCGGCTGAGATGACGATGACGACCAGCAGGCCCACGACGAGCACGATCTCTTGGTTGCTTTCATGGAGCAGGCCCACGCGCGGGAAGCGCCGCTTGGCGACGCGGTAGATGTTGAGCCCCGTCCAGGCGTTGAGCAGCACGCCGCTGACGAAGGCCAGGACGCTGATGCCCAGGCGGAACTCGGCGAGGTTGTGGACGATGAACGCCGCGACGTTGACCACGATCAGGCCGACCGGGGTGAGAGCGCCGATGGCGGGGATGGTCCAGCGGCGCATGCCCGCGCCGACGCCGTGCTGGCGAGGCACGTCGAATCGCTCACGCTGAGCTCGAATCGGCATGGCCTAAGAGTAGGCGGCGCAGGCTGTTGACGGGTGGCCTTCGGCGGGTCGAGTCCATAGATTCGCCGCCCGGCGCACCGAGGGGCGGCGAGGGACGGCCGGGGTTACCGGCGGGGCGGGCGCGGTACTATGGATGGCGCACAGCGCGTTCCCTGAACGCTGTCGCCTCGTGGGGGCGTACGGTTTCGACGGGGTCGTGGTTGGCGCGATGGCGAGTCGAGCCCCGGGCTCGTAAAACCGGGAAAAACATAAGTGCGAATAATGCACAGCCCCTTGCGCTCGCTGCGTAAGTAAGGCAAACGATCAGGCTACGGCCTGACGTCGACCGGTCAATCGGCTGCGGTGACCGGACCCGACGCTAATACCAGCAGCCTCGGCCCCCGCTGGCGTCACGGCGGTGGGGGCGACATACACCGTGACTGGCCGGTGCGGAGCCTGGTCCCAGGGCGACGCACCGGTGAGATCAAAACCGGGACTACACTCGTAGAGGTTGCGCTTGACACGGCTTCGGACCCGGGTTCGATTCCCGGCGCCTCCACCAGGGGACGGATAGCGGCCCCGCGGCGGCCAGAACACGATCGCTGCGTACACTCGCGGAATGGCAACCATCGACGTGGCCGACGGATCGCTGACCGTTCATGTCACGGGTCTGGATCGGGTTCTCGCTTTCAAGAGCACCATCACCGTTCCGCTCACACACGTGAGCGATATCAGCCGGGACGTGGAGGCGGCGGGCAAGCTGTTTCACGGGCTCAGGCTCCCCGGTACGAGCATCCCCGGGGTGATCACCGCAGGCAGCTTCCTCAGGAGCGGTGAATGGACCTTCTGGGATGTTCACGATCCCGACAAGGCGGTGCTGCTTCACCTCAATCACGAGCACTTTTCACAGGTGGTCGTTGGTGTCGATGATCCCGATGCCACGGTTCAGCTGGTGCGAGCAGCCCTGGCACGATGACCGCTGCCGACCTCGACCAACCCATCCGCGACGCCCTTGCACAAGGCGGACTCATCGACATCACCACCACCGGTCGCCAGAGCGGCCAGCCACGCCGCATGGAGATCGTCTTCCACAACATCGGCGGCCGGCTCTACGTCAGCGGCATGCCGGGATTCAAGCGCAGCTACATCGCAAACCTCGAAGCCGACCCCCACTTCACCTTCCACCTCAAGGGACCCGTGCAGGCCGACCTCGCCGCCACCGCCCGGATCATCACCGATGAAGCCGAGCGCCGCGAGGTGCTCCCGCACATTGCCCGGGTCTGGAAACGAGACGACGTCGAGACCATGGTCAGGCAGAGCCCGCTCTTCGAGGTGACCATCGAGGGCCTGGACGGGGCTGCTGGATAGCCGGCGGCTGCGGGCGCGCAAGTTCCTCGTGAGCCGGGCGTCTTAAGTGGTGGAAGGTCGCCCGGCGTCAACGACGGAGGTCACCGGCGGCCACAGCGGCGTAGCAGAGGAGGGAGCGGAGTGAGACGCGGTGTTCTCGTGCTTGCGATAGGTCTCGGGTTCACGCTCGGGTTCACGGCGACAGCACCCCGGAGTGTCGGCGCCGACCTGGTCGGCAGCACCCGGGCCACCCTAACGTGCACAGACGGCCACAGCGTGGCCATGTCACTGGATCAGACGGCGCTCGCCAACCTGCTCGCGGAGGTCCAGGCGCTCAACAGCTCCGGAACCAACAGCTGCGCTGTCGCCGCGAACAGCTCCAGCGAGACGACCGACTGGACGGTGTACGACTACAACCCGTCCAACCATGCGATCGCCCCACGCAACTCGCCAAACTCGTTGCCAGCGACGACGAGTGGCAGCACGACGGTATTCGACTTCAAGTCGGGGATCTACACGGCGCTGCTCACCACCACCGACCCCTCGCTGGACGGCGATCTCTCGGCCAGGACGCTCAATGACACAGTCACACTGAGCGGCGATCCGGGAGCGACCTTCACGTCTCAGAACGGGGACGGATGCAACGCTCCCGCCACCGCCAGGTTCTACTTCACATCTCCATCTGCCTCCGGCCCGAGCACCGGCACGCCTCCGGCGGGTTTCTACACACAGTTCTGGTGGTCCAACCCCGTCGCGGTGCCGCTCGCAGCTGACGGGCAGGCACCGGTGACAATCCACGCGGACATGAGCAACCCTGCCATGTGGTCGGACTGGAACGGCCAGAACGGGGCCACTCAGCCGGAGGCCTTCGTGGAAGCGACTCAGAAGGTGCAAGCGATCGGACTGTCGTTTGGTGGCGGGTGTTTCTTCGAAAACGGTGTCACCGCCCTGAACAATCCGAACAACACGGAACAATTTTCCAGCGACTTCAGCGAAACCTAGCCTGAACGCGGCTCAGCGATAGCGCGGGGACCCGGTTGCGTGCCGGGTCCTCGCTGCCGCCGTGCCGGTGACGCCACCGTGGCCCGCGAATGGCGAGCGCACGACCGCTCCCCTTGTCATGACGACGTTGCCGTAAGTTGCGTTCGCGTGACCGACCTGTGGCGCGGTCGCCGTACAGTCAAAGCACCATGAACCCGCACTCCAGACGAGAAGTCTGCGCACGGCCGCTCATTGCCTGGCGCGCTGACGACAGCGTCGCATGAGGCGCACGCCCGCGCTCAACAACTCACGCGGGGCGGTTGAGTGGCAGCGCGCGTCGGGAGAGGTGCGCCGCCTGCATTGGCTGTTTGGCGACGACGAACCGGAGGAGCGCCCGCCGACGGGCTCGAACCCCGAGCGCAGAGCGCGCTGGTGGGGATCGCGGACGGCGCGGCCCGCGTCGCACTGACGAGGTGAAAACGGGCTTCGGCCCGGGTGTCAGTTCGCGAAGTCCTCGGTGAGCCAGAGCATGTGGTGGGCTGTGTCGAACACCACGTCGACGCCGACCATGGTGCCCAGCGTCGTGAGGATCTGAGGTCGATGCACCGCGTCTCCCAGCATCAGCTGCTCCAGGTAGAGGGCGCCCGCCGTCGACAGCGTCGGCGACTGCCCGACGTTCTCGCCCACCCAGGTCCAGGCGATCCCCTGCTGGCTGATGCGCGTGCCCAGAGGGGCCTCGCCGGCCACCTGGTGCGACAGCTGGTCGGCCGACGCCATCGCGAGGTTGTGCAGATGGGCGCTGCGGCTGAGTCCCGAACTCCATTGCAGCGCAGGCAGCCCGACCGCCGCTCGGCTCTGGTTGATGGCGGCGAACACTGCCGAGGCGGCTGACGCCGACGTCGAGGGGGCCGGAGGAGGTGGCGCCGGGGGCCGCGGTGGAGCGGGCTTCGGTGGGGCGGCGACGGACCGTGGCGGTGGCGGTGGCGGTGGCGGCGGGGCCGGGGGTGGTGGGGTGATCGCTGGAACGGGCGCCGGCGTCCAGCCCACACGTAGGTCACGAGAGGTCGACCAGTCCGGTTCGCCAGCCGTGGTCGCGGCCACGACCCTGGTGGTCCGGGGCGGCGAGGTGGCGAGGTTCACCGACGTGACGCCCATCGCGACGATCACTGCGATCACCACCAGCGCCCGAGCGTCGGCTCGTCTCGCCCGCGCCCGGGCCCCTCCCCCTTGCGGCATCCCCAGCCTTATACCGCTTCTATACAGCTTTGCGCAAGCGGTCAGGCAGAGAACGTGGGCGCGGCGCCTCCAGATCTCCCCCCGTCAGTCGGGCACGCGCCAGGCGATTGCGGCTGCCAGCACGGTCAGCGCCGCGCCGCCCAGCGCCAGGAAGAATCCAGGTCCGTAGTACGGCTTCACGTACAGCGAGACGCCGCGCAGGCTCCAGTCGAAGTAGTCGATGATCATGCCAGTCACGGTCGCGAATGCGAGCACGATGAGCGCCCACTTGACGACGGACGCGGGCGCCTCCACATAGGTCCGCATCGCCAGGGCGAGCGCGATGGCGGCCACCACCAGCAACCAGTTGGCGGTGTCCATCCCACTGATCACCTCGGTCACTGCCGGTCCCGAATAGATTTGCGCCGGGACCAGCAGGTGGTGCCAGGCCAGGGGCATCGAGCCAGCGGCGGCGCCTGCGGCAACAACCAGCGACGCCGGAAGCAGGCGCGTCGCGGGCGGAACCTCGGCGTCGCGCTCTCTCAGCGAGCCCCACCAGTTGGTCACCGTGTCCGCCCGGGTGCGTCTGCCGCTGCTGCGCGGTTCCACGCCTGCACAATACAGTCGGGCAATGGACGATGAGCAGTCGCGCGACCACGTGGCGCTCAACCGGGCTGCTTGGGACATCAAGTCTGTCGAGTACGTCGAACCGGGACGCCAAGCCTGGGCATCCGATGAGGTGTGGTGGGGCGCCTGGCGGGTGCGCGAGACCGACCTCCATCTCCTCCCGGACGTCGACGGGCTCGACACCATCGAGCTCGGCTGCGGCACTGCCTACGTGTCAGCGTGGCTGGCGCGGCGTGGCGCCCGCCCGGTCGGCATCGACGTCTCACCCAAGCAGTTGGAGACCGCGCGTGAGCTGCAGCGCGAGCACGGCATCGACTTCCCCCTGCTCCTCGGCAACGCGGAGAGCGTCCCATTGCCCGACGCGAGCTTCGACCTGGCCATCAGCGAGTACGGCGCCGCGCTCTGGTGTGATCCGTACAGGTGGATACCCGAGGCCGCGCGCCTGCTTCGCCCGGGCGGGCGGCTGATCTTCTACAGCAACGGAACCATCCTGACGTTGTGTGAAAAGGACAACGAGGATGTTCCCGTGGACGATGTTCTCCATCGCGACTACTTCGGTCTGCATCGCACCGAGTGGACTGAGGACAACGTCGTGGAATTCCACCTCGGCTACGGAGACTGGATCCGCCTGCTCCGGGGCAATGGCTTCGAGGTCGAGAACCTCGTCGAGGTGCGCCCACCCGAGGGAGCAACCACCCGATACCCCTACGTCGACATCTCCTGGGCGCGGCGCTGGCCGTCCGAGGAAGCCTGGATCGCCCGCAAGCGCTAGGTCGTCGGGGCGCCGCGCTCGGTCTGCCGGCGAACCTCCTCGAGCACCTCGGCGGCGTGCCGCGCAGGACTGACGTGGGGCCAGACGTGGACCACGCGTCCGTCAGGGCCGACCAGGAACGACACCCGCTGCACGACCGGCAGCACGCCCATCATCTTGCCCACGCCGTACGCCTTGCGGATCTGGTGGTCTACGTCGGACGCCAGGGCGAACTCCAGCCCGTACTTCTCCGAGAAGCGCTGGTGGGAGTCCCAGCTGTCCGTGCTGACGCCGATGACATCGGCGCCGCTCTCGGACAGCGCGGCCAGGTTGTCGTTGAGCGCGCAGGCCTCGGCCGTGCAGCCGGGCGTATCGTCCTTCGGGTAGAAGTACACGAGCACGTAGCGGTGGCGCAGCGATGACAGCGTCAAGGTGGATCCGTCGCGGCGCCGCGCCGTGATGTCCGGCGCCCTCTCTCCGGCAGTGAGCAGAGCCATGAATCTTGCCCTCCTGGTGAGGAGACTACGCGAGGTGGCCAGATGATCGACCTCGGCGTGGTGCGACCGAGCGATACTCGCCGGTTGTGACCGAATCAGCATTGATTGGCTCGGAGACTGGCCCCGAAGCGAAGACGGCACCCACAGCAACTCCGACATGGGTGCGCGACTTCCACGACGCCAGCCGCTGGTGGCGGCGCGCCTTCTCCGAGATCCTCGGCACGTTCCTGCTCGTCCTCGGCGGCGTGGGCAGCCACGTTGCCATGTCGGTGAGCGGCGTCCCGATCTCGAGAGCCGCCGCCGTCACCGTTCCGGGGCTCACCGTCATGGCGGTCATCCTGTTCATGGGCAAGGTCGGCGGAGCGCACCTCAACCCCGTGGTGAGCGTCGCGTTCGCCCTGCGCAACGAGTTTCCCTGGGCGCGCATCCCCGGCTACGTCGCCAGCCAGGTGCTGGGAGGCCTGTTCGCCTGCCTCTTCCTCTGGGCGGTGCTCGGCCGGCCCGGCAGCTTCGGCGCCACCGTGCCCGCTGCCTCCGTCAGCGATGTGCAGGCGATGCTGATCGAGGCGGTGCTGACCATGGGCCTGGTGAGCGTCATCCTCGGAACTGCGTCGAGTGCACAGAACGTGGGAGGCCTGTCGGCGATCGCCGTCGGCGGCTACATCGCGCTCGCCGGCCTGTGGTCGGACCCAATCAGCGGCGCGTCGATGAACCCGGTGCGCACACTTGCGCCGGACCTGGTGCGCGGGGACCTCGCTCACACCTGGCTCTACATCGTCGGCCCGCTGCTCGGCGCGCTCCTCGCGGTTGGGTTCGCGTTCATCCTGCGAGGGCCCGGCGGCGACCCTGCCGCCATGGCTGCAGCCCAGGGCGAATTTTCGGGGCGGCCCGGATGACCCGCCGCGCCACATCCACACGCGGAGGATCGACCATGGTGGCCCCCAAGGAACGGTGGACCAACACACCTGCGCCGCACGACTACCCGGCTGCGTCCGACTACCTCAGCCTCCTCTTCGACCCGCCGACGGTTGGCGCTTTGGTGCGCAGCCTGCGATCGGCCACCCCGACGGCCAGGAAGGCCAAGGATCTGCTGCGCGCCAGTGGTCTGGCCCTGCTGCCCATCACCGACCCGGAGGTGGCCAAGGACCTCAAGAAGGTGAAGAAGGGGCAGCCGTTGTCGCCCGTCCTGCTGGTGCGCGGCGGCCTCGACCACGACCGGCTGCTCACCGTTGCGGACGGCTACCACCGCATCTGCATCAGTTACCACCTCGACGAGGACGCCGACATTCCGTGCCGGATCGCCGACCTGCCGCCGCCGCGGGTGCGGCCCATGAGGACGCCGTCACCGCCCCGCCGGCCGTCACGCCGCCCGTGAGGATGCAATAGGCTAGGACGCGCATGGCCCGACAGAGACGAAGCGGCGCCGACCCGGACATAGCCGCGACGATCGACAACGTGCTGGTCGTGGGTGCGTTCCTCGGGCGTTCGAACCGCGAACAGACGGAGATCGAGCTCGACGAGCTCGAGGAGCTGGCACGCACCCTCAAGACGAGGGTCGTGGAGCGGGCACCGGTACCGCTTCGCGAGATCCACCCCGCCACCTTCTTCGGGTCCGGCACCGTGGACGCGCTGGGGGCGCGAATCCAGGAGCTCGGCGGCCCGGCGGCGCTGATCAACGACCAGCTGTCGCCGCGGCAGCAGCGCAACCTCGAGGAGCGGTGGGGCGTCCCCGTTCTCGATCGCACCGAGGTGATCCTCTCGATCTTCGCTCGCCGAGCCCGCAGCGCCGAGGGCCGCGTCCAGGTGGAGATGGCACAGCTCGAGCACCAGCTGCCCCGCCTGGCAGGCGGCTGGGCCCACCTCGAACGGCAGCGCGGCCGGGTTGGCACCGGGGGTATGCGCGGCGGTATGGGTGAGAAGCAGATCGAGGTGGACCGCCGCCTCATCAACCAGAAGCTGCGCCGGCTGCGTCAGCGGCTGAAGGCGATCGAGAGACAGCGCGCCACCCGACGAACGGCGCGCACCGCCGTGCCGCTGGCGTCGTGCGCGCTGGTTGGCTACACCAACGCGGGCAAGTCCACGCTGCTCAACAAGCTGACCAACTCGACGGTGCTCGCCGACGACCTGCTGTTCGCCACCCTCGACCCCACCTCGCGGCTGCTCGGCCTGGCCAGCGGGCGGCGGGTCATCGTCACCGACACGGTCGGCTTCATCCAGTCGTTGCCCCATGAGCTGGTGGAGGCTTTTGCGGCCACGCTCGAAGAGGTGCGCGAGGCGCACCTGCTGGCCATCGTTGTCGACGCGGCCCATCCCGACGCCGAGGCTCAGCTGGCCACTGTCCTCGAGACGCTCGCGGAGATGGGCTGCGATCAGCCCGCCGTCCTCGTGGTCAACAAGATCGACCGTCTCAGCGCCGTCGAGGCCCGTGAGATCGCGCAGCGCCTGGGCAACATCGCCGGGCTGGCGCCCGTGCTCGTCTCGGCCACCACCGGCACGGGGCTTCGTGAGCTCCGTTCGGCCATCGACGAGCTCGCCGCCGCCGCGGTCCCCGACACCCGAGCCAACCGGCCGATCCTGGCCGCGGGGACGACGTTCGAGCTGCCGCTCGAGGCCGAGCCGGGCTCCGGGCCCGAGCAGACGCAGCGCGCCGCCTCCTGACCCTGGGGTCGCGCCTCGGTAACGGTCGCGCACACCCGGGGAATACCGGACGCGCCAGTTGGGACACTCTCCAGCGTGTCGATGATGAGCAATCGCGCAGACGCGCCGGGAGCTAGCCAGGCGCCGCGGCACTGGCGACCAGCCCTGCTGCTGGTGATCACTGCCTGCGCCATCGCGACGTGCGTCGGGACCGCATACACCTTCGTGCTGGTGCCGCTGTTCGGCCACTTCGCCGGCGAGTTCGAGGACTTCTCAGCGTATTCGCAGGCCGCGCACGCCGTGGCGGCAGGGTCCAGCCCGTATGCCACCTTCGACAGTGGCACGATCGTGATGTCGGGATTCATCTACCCGCCGTTCGCCGCCGTCCTCCTCCGCCCGCTCGACTTCCTATCAGCGCGTTGGCAGGAGATCACGTGGTTGTGGCTCTCGCTCGGCGCGCTCGTCGCGGGTGCGGTGATCACAGGCCGGGCCCTGCTGCCGGCGGCGTGGCCGCGCGCACGCATCGCCATCATCGTGGCGCTCACCTTCCCGCCGGCGACGTACAACCTCTGGCACGGACAGGTCAACCTGGTCATCTTCCTGCTCATGGCGGTGGCGCTTTCCGACTACCTGTCCGGCCACCGGACGCGATGCGGGATCGTGCTCGGTGTCGCCGCGAGCATCAAGCTCGCACCCATCGTGCTGCTGGTGGTGCTTGCGCGTCGCGGCTGGTGGCGCGCTGCCGCCGCCGGCGTGGCGACTGCCGCCGCCTCAGTCGTTGTCGCCGTCCTCGCGTTGGGCTGGAACGTCACCCACCAGTACGTCTCTTCCGTGTTTCCCTACCTCAATCGCGACAACGGCTGGATCTACAACCAGACGTGGAACGGCGTCATCAGCAGGCTGGCTCAACACTCCGTTCTCGCCAACGACGTCCCCTCGCTGTGGGTGCACGCCCTGGCCACCGCGCTGTCGGTGGGCACGGTCGCCGCGCTCTGGTTGGTGGTCAGCAGTGCGCAACGGTCGCGCGCGGAACGGGGAGCGGAATTCGCCTGCGGGATCGTCGCCATGCTGCTGGTGGGATCGATCGCCTGGTACCCGGTGTACGTCCACCTGCTCATCGCCCTCGCCGCCGCTGCGGGGCTTGCCTATGAACGCGCCGCGCACCGTCGCGCGCTGACGGGGTGGACGGTCGCCGCCCTGCTCGGCATCGGCGTCGTCGGAGCCGCGGTGATCGCGTCGATCAGCATGCAGAGCATCGTCGCCATCTCAACCGGCCCGGTGTGGTGGCTGTTCCTGCAGGCCTGCTCGCTGCCGGCCCTGCTCGCCGCGGGACTTCTGGTGGTCATGACACGGTCCCTGCGCGGTTCGACGTCATCCCAGCCGCTGAGCCCGCGCCGTGATGCGCTCAACGTCACGTCGGGCATCCCGCTCGGCGATCGCCCGGCGCTTGTCCCATAGCTTCTTGCCCCGAGCCAGCCCGAACTCCAGCTTGATGCGGTTGCGCTTCAGGTAGATGCGCAGCGGCACCAGCGTCAGGCCCTGCTGCGCCACCTTGGCGCCCAGATATTCGATCTCCCGTTTGTGGAGCAACAGCCGTCGCCGGCGCTGCGGTTCGTGGTTGCGACGGTGTCCCTGCGTGTATTCAGCAATGTTGACGGCGAGCAACCAGGCCTCGCCGTTCTCGATCCGCACGTAGCCTTCGCGGAGTTGGGTGCGGCCGCCGCGGAGCGCCTTCACCTCGGTGCCGGCGAGCTCGATGCCGGCCTCGAACCTCTCGAGGATCTCGTACTCGTGCGAGGCCTGGCGATTGCGCGCCAGCGTGGGGTCGACGTCCTTGGGAGGCTTG
>DATBCJ010000187.1:0-27403 GCA_036270565.1 Candidatus Dormiibacterota bacterium
GCTGGAGCCGACCGCGATGGAGATGGCCACCCGGATCGCCACCATGCCACGGTTCGGCCTGGCTTTGACCAAACAGGCGATCAACCAGGCGGAGAACCTCATGGGGCTGCACTCGGGGATGGACATGGTGTTCGGCCTTCACCATCTTGCGCACGCCCACAACGCCGAGACCCAGGGCGACTCGCTGGGCGGGCAGACGGTGGCCAGCCTTCGCGAGCGGCCCGCACCGCCGGCGCAGGCAGCCTCGACTCCGTCAGCGGTGGCGCCGGTCGTCAGCCCAGGGAGCTGAACACCTGGCCGACCTGGACGGTGGTGGCCACCGGATTCTCGAGCATCTGCGGCACGGCGAAGTTGCGCGCGCCGGCCGCGACAAGGGCGCGGATGCTTTGGTGGATGTGGTCGACGGGTCCGGTCACCAGGAACTGGTCAGCGAGCCACTGTTTGAGCCCGTACTTCTCAAGCAGCTTGACGTTGTAATCGAGGGCCGCCGTGTAGGCCCGGCTGGGATCGAACTCGCCGCGGAACGCGATGATGCGCTCGGCCATCTCGTCATCGACCTCGACGCCCTTGTCGTGCATCGACTTGCGGAAACGGACGTTGGCGTAGCTGGCGAGGTAGAACGCGAGGTCGGCGATCCCTTCGTCGACGGTGGGCGCAACGTGGACCCTGACCATGAACCAAACCTCGATGTCGTCGATGGAGCGGCCCACCGAGGCCGCCCCGGAGGCGATGTGCCGGCGCGCGAACTCCACCAGGCCGGGGGTTGCGCCGTTGCCGACGATGACCCCGTCGCCGATCCGCCCGCCGAGCTCGAGCATCCGCGGTCCGTCACCGGCGATCCACAGGGGCACCGGTTGCACGTTCCAATGCATTGCCAATGTCCGGCCGCGGTAGGTGGCCTCCCGGCCGGCACACAGCTCTCGCACCGCGACCGCGTACTCCTCGAACTCCGCGAGACGCACCGGCGCCTCGCCGATGGTGATGAGCGCGGAGTCCCCGGGTCCGATCCCGAGGAACGCGCGTCCACGGGAAAGCTGCTGGATTGCTGACATCGCCGAGGCCGCGACCGTTGGGTGGCGGGTCACCGGCACCGTCACCCACGTCCCGAGGCGCACGCGCTCGGTGTGCTCTGCGGCGAGCGTCAGCCCGATGTAGGGGTCGGGCCACATCGTCTGCGAGTCGCCGAAGCCGAGCAGCGACGACCCGGCTCGTTCAGCAGCCGCCACCCACTCCAGGAAGTCGTCGGTCAACCGGCTGGGCCGGACCAGCCCGAACCGGATGCCGGCAGCGCGCTGCGCGTCGCCCGTGTCGCCGGATGCCTGGGCCGGTCGGGCGATGGCGGTCATCCGACCGCGGCGGGGAGGCGTGCCGGGACGTCGACGGGAAGGCCGACGTCGAGCGCCTCGACGAGGTACTGCATGAACACCACGAAGGCCACCAGGGTGACGAGGTCGACGACGAAGGCGGTGCCCATCTCCGCCTCAAGGGCGCTGTGCTCGTCGTCACTCACCCGTCGCTCCAGCACGCTGAGCGCGAACGCGGTGACCGCGGCCTCGGTGGCCGTGAACGCCGGACTGTCGCCGTCGCGCACCGCTGCGATGACGTGCTCCGCCACCCCGGCGCTGCGGGCGAGCTCCTCGTGGTAGCTCCACTCGAGCTGGAAGTCCAGGCGCCGGCTGAGCACCAGGATCACCAGCTCGCGAAGGTTGTCGGGGATCGACGAGTACGCGCGCAGGAAGTCACCGAGGTGAGAGACGCGATAGGTGAGCTCGGGAGAGGACAGCAGGAACCGGAACAGCCACGGCACCTCGCCGCGGTCGCCCGCGATCTGGTCGAAACGAGCCGCGGCCTCCGGCGGCAGGTCGGACCGTTGCAACGGGCGGGTGCGAGCCATCCACTCCTCCAGGGCGACATCCGGGGACGATGATGCCGCTCCCAACGTGAAAGACGTGAATTCTTATAATAAATTGATAGATCGCGTTTGGCCACCCACACACGATGCCGGCCACCCGCGGGGCTGATCGGGCGCCGGCTGGGAGAGTGCATGGATTTCCGGGAGAACGACGAGCAGGGTCAGCTCCGGCGGACCCTCCGTCAGTTCCTCGAGCGCCAGGCCCCCACACGCACGGTCGCGGAGCTGGACCGTGCCGGCCGGTACCCGCGCGACATCGTCGACGGGATCGCAGCCCTCGGGGTGTGGGGTATGTGCATCTCCGAGACGTACGGAGGCAGCGGTGCCGACACGCTGTCGGTCGCGGTGGCATGCGAGGAGCTACAGCGGGCCGGCGGGTGCATCGCCTCCGCGGTGACCCCGACGATGACCTTCTGCGCGCCGGGGGTCGAGCGCTGGGCATGTCCCGAGGTGCGCGCGCGCCTCCTGCCAGAGCTTGCCGCCGGACGCCTGCGCATGTCGATCGGGCTCTCCGAGCCGGACGTCGGCTCCGACCTGGCCGCAATCGGGATGCGCGCCGAGCCGGTCGATGGCGGGTTCCTGGTCAGCGGCAGCAAGACATGGGCAACCGGGGCTGACGTGGCCGACTACATCTTCGCGCTGGTGCGGACGGGCCCCGCGGGCTCCGGCTACCGCGGCCTGTCGGTGCTTCTTCTACCGCGCGCCGAGCTGTCGATGACCATCACGCCGATCCCCAAGCTGGCCGGCCAGGCCACGCACAGCTGCGAGATCAGAATCGACAACGGTTTCGTCCCCGCTCAATACCTGGTGGGGGAGCTGAACCGCGGCGCCGACGTCGTGCTTCCGCTCCTGGAGATGGAACGTGTCATCTGCGCGGCCCAGTGCGTGGGCATGGCCCAGGGCGCATACGACACCGCGGTTGCCTATGCCGCACAACGCATGCAGTTCGGGCGCCCGGTCATCGAGCACCAGGCGATCGGACACCTCCTCGTCGAGATGGCGGCCGATGTGGAGTGCGCGCGGTTGGTGGCGTACCATGCCGCCTGGGAGATGGAGAGCCCGACAGCGGCGCAAGCGGCGACCTCGGCGATGGCGAAGCTCGTCTGTTCACAGATCGCCTCGTCGGTAGCGAGCCGCGGGATGTCGGTGATGGGCGCGTACTCGTACTCGCCGGACTACCCGATGGAGCGCTACTACCGCGAGGTGAAGCTCTTCGAGATCGCCGGTGGCACCAGCCACATCCTCAAGAACATCATCGCCAAACGGCTGCGTCCCGGGCCGGTGGCGTCCTGGTGAGCGATCCACTCGTCGCCCCAGACGACGGTGGGTTGGTCCCACCGGTGTGGCGACCAATCCGCGCACCGCGATCGCGGCGCGCATCCGCGAACCAGGATGGGCGTGCATCCGGACCGAGGTCGGCGCGGCCACGCGCCATGGCGGCGGGGGTCCTGCCGGCCCGCGAGCCGGTACCGCGGCAGAGGGTGGTCAACCCGACGCTCGCGGAGATGATCGCCGGGCTCCTCCGTGACCGGATCCTCTCGGGCGAGATCGTGACTGCCCTGCCCCGCCAGGAGGATCTCGTCGCCGAGTTCCGGGTGAGCCCGCCTTCGGTGCGTGAGGCCTTGCGCATCCTGCAGGCGGAGGGCCTTGTGACCGTGAAGCGGGGCAGCGTCGGCGGAGCGCTGGTGCACGTTCCCCGTCCCGCCAAGGTTGCCTACATGCTCGGGATGATCCTGCAGTCGCGCAACGCGGTGCTCGAGGATGTCGGCGCGGCGATGGGCATCATGGAACCGGCGTGCGCGGCCTCGTGCGCGGGCCGAGAGGATCGCCACTCGACCATCGTCCCGATCCTGCGAACCGTGCTCGAGGAATCACGGCATACCCTTGAGGACCCATTCGAATACATGCGTCTGTCGCTGCGCTTCCACGAGGAGATCGTGGCCGGCTGCACCAACGTGACCATGACGGTGATGATCGGCGCGCTCGACTCGCTGCTGTCCGCTCACCTGCAGGCGCTGGCGCGCCGTGACACCAGCAACGGGGTGTTCCACGACCATTCGACGCGAGTGCGCAGCCTGGATGAGCACGCCCGCCTGCTCGGCGCGATCGAACGGGGTGACCCGGCGGAGGCCGAGCGTCTTGCTCGTACCCACCTCTCGGACCCCACGTGGCGCACCCGCATCCTCGGTCGTGACCGGCGCATCCAAGCGGGCGTCGTCCGCGACACCTGAGGCGGTGGATCCCTCACCATCATCGACCGGGTGAGTCCGCGCCGGCCGCGGACACTTCTTCGTGTGAGCACCTACAATCTATTAAGAGATAGCGGCACGCCGCCCGATCACTGGCGTGCATTCTGCAGAGGACCTGGTGTGACACTGGACGACCTCGTCACCACCGACGAGGCGCGCGCCCGCTACCGGGCGGCCCGGCTGTGGGACGACTCGACGCTCGGCGGCCGGGTCGCGCACTGGGCGTCGACGCGCCCCGAGGCGATCGCCGTGGTCGACGACGCCGGCACCCGTCGCACCTACGCCGAGCTCGACCGCGACGCGGCCATCCTCGCCCAGCACCTCAGCAGTCGCGTCAGCGCTGGTGACGTGGTGTCGGTGCAGTTGCCCAACTGCTACCACACCGTGGTTGCCGCAATTGCCGTGCAGAAGCTCAGCGCGGTCATCAACCCGCTGCTGCCGGGCTATCGGTCGCGCGAGCTGCAGCACGTTTTCGCCACGGCCCGCCCGAAGGCCATCCTCACGCCCACCGAGTACCGCGGCTTCGCCTACGAGCCGATGGTCGACGGCCTCCGTGCAGCCACCGGTCTGGACGTGCACCACGTCGTGCTCGGCACTCCGTCGTCCGCTGCGGCGACCTCGCTGACCGACGTGCTGTTCGCCGGCCACGTCGATGCCCCGCGGCTGCGCGCGGCGCCGGCCGGCGCTGTTTCGGAGCTGATCTTCACCTCGGGGACAGAGGCGTCGCCCAAGGCCATCATGCACACCGAGCAGACGACCAACTTCAGCGTCCGGGTGGCCCACGCCGACCTGGGCATGACCGAGGCTGACGTTGTCTGGATGCCGTCGCCAGTGGGGCACTCCACGGGGTTCAACTACGGCCTGAGGATGGCGCTCTACCACGGCCTCACCCTCGTGCTCCAGGACCAGTGGAGCGCGTCGACGGCGTGTGAGCTGATCACGCGTGAGGGCTGCACGTACACCCTCGCGGCGACCACCTTCCTCAAGGACCTCGTCGAGGAGGCAGCAGGGCGAGCACTGCGGCTGGACTCGATGCGGCTGTTCGGGTGCGGCGGTGCGCCCGTGCCGCCGGAGCTTGTCGAATCGGCGCAGGAGCAGGGTGTCCAGGTTCTCCGCCTGTACGGCTCGACCGAGGTGCTGGTGGGCAGCTGGCACCGTCCGGGGACGCCGCTGGCGCGCCGGGCACGGAGTGACGGTCAGCCGATGAGCCACGTCGACCTGCAACTGCGCGACGCCGACGGCGCCGTGGTCGCGCCCGGCTCCGAGGGAGAGATCTTCACCCGCGGTCCGAACACCTGCGTCGGCTTCTTCCGCGACCCCGCCCGCACCGCCCAGACGTTCTCTGAGGGCTGGGTGCGCTCCGGCGACGTCGCCGTGACCACACCCGAGGGCGACATCGCCATCGTCGGCCGCAGGAAAGAGATCATCATCCGCGGCGGCCTCAACATCGCTCCGCGCGAGATCGAGGACATGCTGGTACGGTTCACCGAGGTGCGCCGCGCCGCGGTGGTCGGCCTTCCCGACGAGCGCCTCGGCGAGCGGGCCGCGGCCTGCCTGGTGCTGCGTGACGGCGCCCAGCTGTCCTTCGCCACCATGGTGCAGCGCCTGCGCGCGGCGGGGATTGCGGACTACAAGCTCCCCGAGCGGCTGGACATCCTCGCCGACCTGCCCACCACCGCGACGGGGAAGGTGCAGAAGCACGAGATCATCCGGGACCTGCTCGCAGCCGATCCCGCGCCACGATGGGACCGCTCCGCATGATTGACGGCAGCGCTGCGGGTGCCTCGATCGTCATGGAACGGCATGACCTCCCCGGTGATGGGAACAGCGCGGTGGTCATCACTCTCAACCGCCCCGAGCAGCTGAACGCCCTTGATTGGGAGATGTTGAGGCTGCTCGACAGCACCCTCGATGACGTCGAGCGCGACGTCTCGGTAAGGACGGTGCTGGTCACCGGGCGTGGCCGGGCCTTCAGCGCCGGCGGCGACCTCAAGAAGTACATCGAGCTCCAGCGTGACCCGGTTCAGTTCCCCGCCTTCGTCGCCGACCTGCATCGGATCTTCGGCAGGCTCCGCCAGCTCCGCGTCCCGGTGGTCGCGCTGGTCAACGGGCTCACCGCTGCCGGGGGGCTGGAACTCCTTCTCTCCTGCGACTTCGCCCTGGCGGCGCGGTCGGCGCGGATCGGCGACGGCCACCTCAACTTCGGCCAGATGGGCGGTGGCGGGGTGCTCACCCTCCTGCCCCGCCTCATCGGTCTGCAGCGCGCCAGCGAGCTCATCTTCTCGGGCGCCCTGCTGAGCGCCGAGGAGGCTGTGGGTCTCGGCATCGTCAGCCGCGTCGTCGACGACGCGGCGCTGCTCAACGCCGGCCTCGAGTTCGCCGCGGCGGTGGCCGTCAAGAGCCCCCTGGCCGTTGCCAACGCCAAGCAGGTGATGAACGACATCTGGTCCGACGCCCTGCCGCTGAGCGCCGGCCTACGCCTCGAGCGTGAGCGCAACGCCTACTACTGCCTGACCTCGGAGGACGCCCCGGAGGGACTGACCGCCTTCTCCGAGAAACGCCCGCCACGGTTCACCGGGCGTTAGGCGACAGCCGTGACTGACGCCGCCGTCGTAGCCGCCAACTCGGCCGCGGGGCCCACCCCGGACCCGGAGAGCGCGGCGTACTGGGCGGCGCTGCGCGAACACCGGATCGTTCTGCAGCGATGCCCGTCGTGCGAGCGCATTCGCTTCCCGTGGATGCCCGGTTGCCCGTACTGCGGGTCGGCCCTGCCCGCGCTGGTGGTGCAGGTATCGGGCCTCGGCCAGGTGTACTCGTTCGTTCGCGTGCATCGGGCCCTGACCGAGGCGACGCTCGGCCAGGTGCCATACGTCGTCGCCGTGGTACAGCTCGACGCCGGTCCGCGCATGGTCGGGCGCGTGGCCGGCGGCGCCGAGAGGGTCAGGATCGCTGACGCGGTCCGCCCGGCCTTCGTCGACCACCAGGGGTGGACCGAGCTGCGCTTCGACGTCGATGGCGGTGACGCTGTCGGCTCGGAGGCCACCGCGTGAGGCGAGCACCCGTGGCGGCGATCACCGGGGTGGCGATGACCGAGCTGACCCGGTCATCGGGACGCAGTGTCCTCGACCTCGCGGCGGAGGCGTGCCGCGGCGCGATCGCCGACGCCGGGCTGAGCGTCGCCGATGTCGACGGCGTCGCCAGCTTCATGGTGATGCATGACTCGGTGCCCTGCCAGGCGGTGGCCACCGTGCTCGGCCTCGGCGAGCAGGGCCTCCTCCTCGACGTGGATCTCGGCGGCCAAGCGCCCTGCTACCTGGTCACCCTCGCCGCCGCCGCGATCGAGGCGGGGCTGGTGCGGCACGTCGTGGTGTTTCGAGCGATGAACGGTCGCAGCGGCAGCCGGGTCGGCACCATGCAGTTCGCCGGCATGGGTGCGCAGTACCGCTACCCCGTCAGCTATGACGCGTACATGATGTACGTGGCCATGTGGGGACAGCGCTTCCTCTACGAGACCGGCGGAGGTCCCCAGGACCTCGGGGCCGTCGCGGTCGCGCAGCGCCGGTATGCCGAGCTCAACGAGCGCGCGGTGCGGCGGCGCCCGCTCGACCTTGACGCCTACATGGCCGCCCCGTTCGTTGTCGAGCCGTTCCGGGTGGACGACTGCACAATCGAGGTGGACGGGGCATGCGCGGTGGTGATCTCCGCCCTCGACCGGGCGCGGCACCTGCGCCGTCCGCCCGCTGTGATCGCGTCCGGGGCGTACCGCGCCGGCCCCCGCTCGGGCCTGGACATAGGCGACCACCTCCTCTGGGACGACTACACGCGCAACTACACGAGCTGGCTGCGAAACGACCTCTACGGGCGGGCCGGGCTGGGGCCCGAGGACGTCCAGCTGGCCCAGCTGTACGACTGTTTTTCCAGCACGGTTCTCATCGGACTCGAAGGCCTCGGTCTCTGTGGACGGGGCGAGGCCGGCGAATTTGTTCGCAGCGGGGGCACGGGGCCGTCAGGGCCGCTGCCCACCAACACGAATGGCGGGTTGCTGTCCGAGGGTTACCTGCACGGCATGAACACCGTCGTCGAGGCGGCGCTCCAGGTGCAGGGTCGGGCGGGCGCCCGCCAGGTGTCGCGCCACGACACATGCGTGGTCACCTCGGGCGCGCTGATGGACGGCTCGGCTCTGATGCTCACGGTCGACGGGTAGGGATCGCTGACCTTGACAACGGTCCCTCGCTCTGCTACCAATTGCGCGCCATGCGAACATAGCTTGTATTGATTGCAATTCAAGACTAAACTCGGGTCTCTAGGAGGCGTCAACCAGCGAGTAGCAAAAGCGACGATGCAGGAGTCTCGCGGACAGCCGCCGGTCGCGGCAGCGTCCGTTGTGGTCGGCGTTGTCAACGGACACCGCGTGCGAATTTTTGCAGGATTCATAAGGAGCATTGATGGCGCCCAGCGTACATTCGTTCCGGGTACTCAAAGGTGGACTATGTATCGCGGCGGTGCTCTTGGCAGCCGCATGCGGTTCGTCCCCCTCGACAAGCGGCAGCGCGGCCGCCGGCAACTCCGACCCGATCCAGATTGGTTACAACGGTGAGCTCAGCGGTCCATCGGCCGCGTTCGGGGTGCCGACACTGCATGGGGTGCAGCTCGCCATCGCCGAGGCCAACGCCGCGGGCGGGATCAACGGACGGCAGATACAGCTCCTCGTCTCCGACAACCAGGGCAAGGCGGCATCTGCTGTCTCGATCCAGAACCAGCTGGTGGGTAACTCGTCGATCCTGGCCATGCTGGGCCTCAACTTCGGTGCCGACAACAAGGCGGCCCTGCCGGTGTCGGACAGGGCGGGCATGCCGACGGTGACCTTTGACTGGACCGGCCTCTCGTACGCCGGGGCGAACCGGTACGCGGTGACCATCAACGTGACCAAGGTCAACGACGTGCTGCTCAAGATCCTGGACCTGCCGCAGTACAAGAGCGTCTCGCGCATTGCGCTGTGGGCGGGTGACAGCCCGGTGTTCGCCGCGGCGACCTCGGGCACAGCGGCTGCGATCGCGGCCAAGGCCGGCTTCCAGCCCAAGGTCATCTACTACCCCGAGGGTGCGCCCGACCTGACTGCGCAGGCGCAGCAGCTGATCGACTACAACCCGCAGGTGGTTTTCGATACCGGTGCCACTGCCGCTGAGAACGTTGCGCCGATGAAGGAGGCACAGCGCCAAGGCGCTCTCAAGAGCACGGTGTGGATCGGTTCCACCTTCGTCATCCCCGGTGTGACAAAGGTCGCCGGTCCCGCGGTGACCGCAGGCGCCGTGAGTGTGACCCTTGTCGACTTCAACAAGCCCGAGGTCATCGCGCTTGGCACCAAGGTCGAGGCCCAGTTCTCCGAGCCGCTGAGCTACGGACAGGTGCAGGGTTACGACGCGGCCAACACCCTGATCCAGGCGCTGAAGCAGCCGGGTGCCACGGCCAGCCGGTCGGCGCTGAACCAAGCGCTCTCCGGGCTCAAGAACGTCAAGCCGGTCGGCGGGCCGCCCGGGTACACGTTCAGCTTTGCCCCCGGTGCGGGCTCGCAACACGACGCCTTCGGAGTGGACGGCGCGTACTCGTTCGTCCAGCTGAAGGCTGACGGTACCATCGGCGCCTTCACACCGTCGTGACGCCGAGCGGGACGGCGGCGGACAGAGCGTCCGCTGCCGTCGGCAGGCGTACCCTGGTCCCGCCGCTGTCGTTGTTGGACCGGGTCCGGCACGGCGCGCTGGGAAGGCTGGGGCTCTACGTCGGCCTCGCCGGCCTCCTCGTTCTCGTCATCGAACTGCTCCAGCCGAGCAACGTGACCGCGCAGACCTTGGCGTGGGTCGCGGTGACCGCGATCATGCTCCTCGGGTTCAACCTCATCTACGGCGTCACGGGCCAGATGGTGTTCTCGCACAGCTTCTTCTGGGGTGTGGGCGCGTACATCTCCGGCGTGCTCACCGCCGTGTACGGTTGGAGCTTCGTGCCGACGATCGTCCTCGCGGTGGCGGGCTGCGCTGTGCTGTCCTTCCTGTTCGCGGGCATGCTTGTCGGTCTGCGCGGCTTCACGCTGGCAATCGCCAGCTTCGTGCTCCCGCTGACACTGCCGAAGATGCTCAACCTCGCCCAGGGGTACACCGGCGGGGTCAACGGCCTCAGCGGCATCCCACTGCCCGTCGACACCATCCAGACCTACCTGATCGTGGTGGTGGTGATCACCGTTGCCGCGCTCTGGCTATGTCAGAACTTGGTGCGCGGGCGCTTCGGACGGGCCTGGCGTTTGGTCGGGCAGAACGAGATGATGGCCGAGAGCCTGGGCATCAGCCCACGGCGCCAGAAGGTCATCGTGTTCGTGCTGAGCTCGAGCATCGCAGGCGTCTCAGGCGCGTTCTTCGGGCCGATCTTCGCCTTCATCTCGCCGGACTCCTTCGATCTCACCGCCATGTTGACCATCCTCGTCGGTTCGGTTGTCGGTGGCGCGACTGTGATGATCGGCGCCATCCTGGGCGCCTTGCTGGTCGTCGAGGTGCCTCAGCAGCTCGTCGGAGTCGGCCAGAACGCCGCCCTGATCTACGCCTTCATCCTCCTCTTCGTCCTGCGCTTCTTCCCGAAGGGCATCGCCGGCTCGGTCCTGGCCGCCGCGTACCGCTTCGGTGTGAACAGCGCGTCCGATCTGTGGGGGCTGGTCGGCCGTCGAGGCCATGGCGCCGTCACCGATGAGCCTGCACCTGCCGATTCGTCCTACGAAGCAGCATTCACGTTCACCCCGAACGTGCACTCCGGCGAGGTGCTGCGCTGCGACTCGGTGAGCGTGCGCTTCGGGAGTCTCCCGGCCGTGCAGAACCTCTCGCTCACGCTGACGCCGGGGGAGTTCAAGGGGCTCGTCGGTCCCAACGGCGCGGGGAAGTCGACACTCTTCAACGTCGTCAGTGGCTTTGTCAGGCCCGTATCGGGGCGGGTGCTGCTCGGGGATCGTGACATCACCGACGTGAGCGTGTCAGCGCGCGCGTCGTTCGGTATCGCCCGGACATTCCAGGAGACGCAGGTGGTGGGGGAGTTCACCGCGCTCCAGAGCGTCGCGGTGGGCGCCCACAGGCAGACCCACTACGGCATGCTCAGCGCCGTGCTCGACCTGCCACGCGCGCGCCGCGTTGAAGCGGAGGCACGACAGTTTGCATCCGACCTGCTGAGCTCGGTGGGCATCAGCGGACGGAGCTCGACGCGCGTCCGCGACCTCCCTTACGGTGATCAGAAGCTGGTGCAGGTGGCCCGCGCGCTGGCCACGCGGCCGACCTTCCTACTGCTCGACGAGCCCGCCGCCGGGCTCAACCCCAACGAGGTCGACCGGCTCGGTCTGCTCCTCAACCGGGTGCGCCGGCAGGGCATCGGCATCCTGCTGGTCGAGCACAACGTGCCCTTCGTCCTCGAGCACTGTGACGAGATCATCGTGATGCACCACGGTGTGTCGATCGCCGAAGGCTCGAAGGACACCATCCTGGCGTCGCCGGCGGTGCGCGAGGCGTACCTGGGTCAGTCACACCGCGTCGCCGAGGGAGTCACCGCATGAACCGCGCGCCAGCTGTTGGGGAACACCGCCATGCTGACTAATCTGCATCTCATCGTCTCGGCCCTGGTCATCGGGTCGGCATACGCGCTCGTCGGCATCGGCTACAACCTCGCCTACTCGACGCTGCGGGTCATCAACTTCGCGCAGGGCCAGATCTACATGCTCGGCGCCTTCGTCTTCGCAAGCGCCTCTGACAACGGCCTCTGGGTGGGTTTCGCGTTGCTGGCCGGCATCGCGGTCGGTGCCGTGCTCGGCGTGGCCATCGAGCGCCTCGTGATCACGCCGATCATGCGTCAGGGCTTCACCCACGGGAACACCCAGGCGGCGCTGCTCGGCACCGTTGCCGCCGGCATCGTGCTCACCGAGGTGGCCAACCGCATCTGGGGCACCGACGAGCTCGCCGTCAAGGCGCTGTTCGGGTCAGGAACCGTCCAGATCGGCGGCCTGACGGTGGGTATAGACGCGATCACTGTGATCGTCGGCGCGGCGCTGCTCTTCGCCATCGTCTGGTTCATCCTGTACCGCACGGCGGTCGGTCTGCAGATGCGCGCGGTGTTCGCCGACCCGATGGGTGTCATGCTCCAGGGGATCAACTACCGCACCATCACGTCGATCTCATTCATCGTCGGTGGCGTGCTCGCCGCCATCGCCGGCATCCTGGTGTCACCGCTGTCGTCGATCACCACGTCATCGGGCACTGCGCTCTCCATCCAGGGCATCCTCACCGCGCTCGTGGGTGGCCTCGGGCGTATGTGGGCGGTGGTGCCGGCCGGGATCGCCATCGGCCTCAGCCAGACATTCATCTCCTACTACATCACCAGTCAGTACGCCGACCTGATCACCTACGGTCTCATCTTCCTCGCGCTCGTCGTCCCGTACGCCGTGCGGCTGCTCGGCCACCGCCTGCATGGCATCGCGCTGCGGCGTCGCGCGGTGGCGCCGGCATGATCGACAACACGCTCGTCGTCGAGGCCGTGCGGGCCGGGTACGGACAGCAGAACGTCCTCAACGACGTCAGCCTCAGGTGCGCGCCCGGTGAGGTCATCGCTGTGATCGGACCCAACGGTGCCGGAAAGTCGACGTTCCTCAAGACAATCTGCGGCATCGTGAAGCCGTCGCGGGGCGCGGTCCGCTGGCAGGCGCAGAACATCGCAGGAACGTCACCGCACCGCATCGTTGCCAAGGGCATCGGACACGTCCAGGAGGGGCGCGCCCTGTTCTGGAACCTGACCGTCGCCGAGAACCTACGCCTCGGCGGTCACATCGTCTACCGGCGCAACCGCAAGCAGTACGAGGCGACGCTCGGCGAGATGTACGAGGCGTTTCCGGCACTGGCGGAGCGCCGCCAGCAGCGCGCGGGGACGCTCAGCGGGGGCGAGCAGCAGATGCTCGCGATCGCGCGCGTCCTGATGCGGAGCCCGACGCTGCTGATGCTCGACGAACCCTCGCTTGGGCTGGCGCCGATCGTCATCGAGCGAATCTACGAGATCATCGCCGGCCTCAAGAGCAGCGGCATGGCTCTCATCGTCGTCGAACCCCAGCCGCAGCAGGTGCTTGACGTCGCCGACCGTGTCGTGGTGTTCGACCGCGGGCGCGTGCTCGACGACGTGCCCAAGAGCGAGTTCGCGGACCACGTCGGCGACCTCCTGGCCACCTACCTGAGTGGCCAACGCCGGGCCAGGGCCACCGGCCAGGCGGCTCGCCCCCCCGCCCCAGTCCGCCCGGCCGAGGATGCCGCACCCGTTCATGTTGAGGGTTCACCGTGAAGAGCACGTTCGTCATCAGCCTCACCCCGTTCAAAGAGGACGAGAGCCTCGACGAGGCGGCGCTGCGTGCCCACCTCGCGCGCCTTCGCGAGGCGGGTATCGGTGTCTATCTCGCCGGATCCGGCAGCGGTGAGGGGTACAGCCTCAGTGAGGACGAGACCCGGCGCATCCTGCAGATCGGCGTCGAGGAGCTGAAGGGACGCGTGCCGGTTCGTGCCATGGGCGTGGAGCCGCGCACCGCCAAGCAGATGGTGCGGATTGCCGCCGTCGCGCAGGAGTCGGGAGTGGATGCCCTCCAGGTGTACTCCCTGGACGCGGGTCACGGAACCATGCCGACCAACGCCGAGATGGAGGCGTACTACCGCGACGTGCTGGAGAGCATCACAATCCCAGCGGTCATCTCCACGCACCAGTCAGTGGGCTACTGGATCCCGATTCCGCTGATCGCGTCGCTGGTCGATCAGTACAACGTCATCGGGGTCAACGTCACCACGCCCGACCACGGGTATCTGCTGCGCGTCATCGACGCGGTGGGAGACCGCGTGGAGATCCACTGCGGCGGCCCCATGCATGCGCTCTCGACCATGGCGCTGGGTGGCACCGGCTACCTGAGCTCCGAGGGGAACATCGCTCCCAAGCTATGCGTGTCGCTCATCACACACTGGGAGGGCGGCAACCTCGAGGCGGCAGCGTCCGCGTACTCGACGATCATGCATCTCCTCGGGCTGGCCATGCGTTTCACCCATATCACGGGTGCCAAGACCGCGCTTGACATCCTCGGCCTCCCAGGCGGGATTCCCCGGCGCCCGCGTCTCCTCCTCGGCGGCGCCGAGCGGGAGGAGGTGGCGACAACGCTCGAAACGCTCGGCATCGCTCGCATCGAAGGGCTGGAGAGGGCCGCCGTCCACGCGTCATGAGGAGCACTTGTCATGCCTAACAATCCGCCGGGCAGCCGCCCATTCGAGCTCGACACCACCTGGGACCAACTCGGCTGGAACGACCTCGGCATGGGGATCACGTCAAGCAAGTTCATCCTCGGCGACCCCGACGACCCCGAATCGCCGGTGGTGTTCAACACCTTCTTCCCGCCCGGCTGTCGCCTCGAGCCGCACCATCACTCGTCGGACTACGCGGAGATCATCCTCTCCGGCACGCAGGAGGTCACAGGGACCTGGCACGAGAAGGGCACGGTCAGGGTCGTCCACGGCGGCCGCGGCTACGGTCCACTGATCGCCGGTCCGGACGGTGTCCACGTCATCGTGATCTTCCGCAACCAGAACTTCGAAACCCACTTCGCCGGTGAGGCGAAGGCCGCCGCCGGGGTGGCCGAGGACGGCTCGGCGAGCTGAGGGTGTGGCGCTTGCCGACCCTCCGTGGATCCACTAAAATTATGAAATCATTGACATAACCCGGCTCGAGAGCCGCGGGGGAGTCCGCATGGAGTCAGACGACATCCGGTTCAAGATCTCGGCAGCGCGCCGGATGCTCTACCGCGAGGGATGTGACAGCCAGACCGCAGGCCATGTGAGCGTGCGCTCGGAGGGGGAGGAGGCGATGTACGTGACCCCCTTCTCGTATTTCGACGAGACGGTGCCCGCGCACGTGATCAAGACAACCCTCGACCTGCAGCTTCTCGAGGGCGACTGGGTGCCGTCACCCGCCATCTCGTTCCATGCCGCGATCTACCGGGCGCGTCCTGATGTCAACTCTGTGATCCACACGCATTCTCGTCACGTCTGCGCGGTTGGCACCACCAAGCGCACCATCGGCATGTACCACGTGTCCTCCGCCCTGTTCTACCGCGACCAGGGCTACTGCGGCGCCGAGCCGGAGGACAACGCCATCGTCGAATCGCTCGGCAAGGACAAGCACGTGTCGCTGATGCAGAACCACGGTGCCGTGGTCGTCGGCGACAGCCTTGAGAACACCACCATCAAGGCGATGATGCTCGAGAAGGCGGCGCGCTACCACATCGACGCCGAGGCCGTGGACGGCGAGCCGATGAACGACGAAGTGAGCGCGAAGATGCGCAACGCGCATGAGGAATACTTCCTCCCGCAGATGTGGAAGGCGCACCTTCGGCGTCTTCGGGTCTCGGATCCCGACCTCTACAGCAACTGAGCGGCGCCGCGCGCACAACCAGGAGGCATATGTGACCGACCAAGCTGTGATCGGCAAGCCGACCAGCACTCAACGGGGCTACCCCGTCATCTCGGCAGACTCGCACTTCACCGAGCCCGTCGATCTGTGGGACCGCCTCGTGGAGCCCAGGTTCCGCGGTCACGCCCCCCACGTGGTCAGCCGCGAGGACACCGACGTGATCGTCTGCGACGGCGCCGACATGTTCCCGGTCGGGGTCATCCACGGTGTTCGCTACAAGGGCGGCGATGTGCAGCTGAACGGACGCTACTCGGATGTGCCGGCGAGCGGCTGGGATCCCGAAGCGCGGATCGTCGAGCTGAAGGTCGACGGGATCGCGACCGAGGTGCTGTACCCCACCATCGCCATGCGCTTCTTCACCATCTCCGACCCCGAGCTGCAGGATGCCTGCATTCGCGCCTACAACACGTGGGCGGCGGAGTTCTGTCGCAACCACTCCCAGTGGTTCCACGCCGTCGGCATCATCGCCCTGGAGGACATGCCCTCCGCGCTGCGGGAGATGGAGCGGTGCAAGGAACTCGGCCACGTTGGCGTCATGATCGCCTTCCATCCCGCTGGCGATCGGCCCTACGACCACGAATACTACCTGCCGTTCTGGGAGCGCGCGGCCGCGCTCGGCCTGCCCGTCAGCCTCCACACCGCGACCGAACGTCGGGTGGCTGTCAAGCTCACCCCCACCGAGACCTTCCTGCAGTACACCCTGGTGCAGCGCACCCTCATCGGCCTCATCTATGCGGGCGTTTTTGACCGCTACCCGACTCTCCAGGTTGTCTCTGTGGAGAACGACGCCGGCTGGGCGGCCAACATCATCGAGCGGATGGACTACGTCGAGATCAAGGCGCGGGCGCGCAACCTGCAGGGCAACGGGCACCTCAACCGAGAGGCGCCGAGCCACTACTGGCACAAGAACATCATGTACACCTTCATGCGCGACAAGGCGGCCATCGCGGCGCGCGACATCATCGGTGTGGACCGGCTGATGTGGTCGTCCGACTTCCCGCACGGTGACAGCACGTGGCCGGACTCACAGGCGGTCATCGACGAACAGATGGTGGGCGTCCCTGACGCGGAGCAGCGGATGATGCTTCACGACAACGCGGCGCGGCTGTACGGGCTGTCGTGACCGTCGCGCCTGGCTGACCGGCCCAGGAGCTGGGGATGCCGTTTGAGCGGGTGTTCTCACCGCTGCAGATCGGCAGCGTCACCGTACCCAACCGGCTGTTCGTCTCGGCGCACAACTCGCAGCTCGTCAAGTACGACCCCGATGGTTACCACGCGTGGGGAGTGCTGAGCGAACGCGCGGTGCGCTACCACGCGGACCGAGCCAGGGGCGGCTTCGGGTTGATCATCGTCGGCCAGACCCAGGTGCACCCCCAGTCCGGCGTCGACCGGCCGGCCGCCCACTCGGAGCACGCCGTGCCGGTGTTCGAGGAGCTCGCACGCGAGTGCCACAAGCACGGGTCTCGCGTGTTCGTCCAGCTCAACCAGAACGGTCGCGAGAAGATGAACAGCGGCCCGGACAGCTGGGAACCTGCCTGGGGGCCGAGCCCACTGGCATCAGCGTCGTCGGCGTCGCGCGGAGAGATGTGCAAGGCGATGGACCTCGACGACATCAGCGCCCTGACCGCCGGTTTCGTCAAGTCGGCGCTCAACGTCCAGCGTTCCGGCTGCGACGGTGTCGAGATCCATGCCGCGCACCCGCACCTCCTCGGGGAGTGGCTGACCCCGGCGATCAACCATCGAACCGACCGGTACGGCGGCTCCCTGGCTAACCGGCTGCGCCTCGTGCTCGAGATCCTCGGCGCCGTGCGGGCCGCCTGCGGGGACGGTTTCGTCGTCGGAGTGCGTATGAATGGCGCCTGGACCATGCCCGGCGGTCAGACCCTCGATGAGGGCGTGGAGATCGCCACCGTGCTCGAGGCCGACGGCACCGTGGACTTCCTCAACGTGAGCGGGTGGCCCGGCATCGGGACGATCGGGTCGCCGGTCGGCAGCATGCTTGCGTGGGCGGCCGCCATCCGCGCGGCGGTCACCTCGGTACCCGTGTTCGGGATCGGGCGTGTCATCCGCCCTGAGCAGGCCGAGGAGGCGCTTGCGGCGGGGCAGGTCGACATGGTGGGCATGACCCGCGCCAGCATCGCCGACCCGGAGCTGCCGACCAAGGCCAGGGAAGGACGGGTCGCCGACATCAGGGTTTGCGTCGGCGCGGGCCAAGGCTGCCTGGTGCGGAACATCGCGGGTCAGCCGATGACGTGCTCGCAGAATCCGGCGGTGGGCGTAGAGCGCGACTGGGGGATCGGCACGCTGGTGGCGTCGAGCGCGCCGCTCTCGGTGACCGTGGTCGGCGGTGGGCCTGCGGGGCTCGAGGCGGCCGTGATTGCGGCCGAGCGCGGCCATTCGGTCACGCTGTACGAGCGCGGCGACAGCCTCGGCGGTCAGTTGCGCCTCATCGCCGCTGTCCCACGGCGACGGGAGTTCCTCGAGGTGGCGTCGTGGCGTCAACGCCAGCTCGAACGCCTCAACGTGACCGTCCACCTGGGTCACGCGGTGACTGCGGACGAGCTGTTCGATGCACAGCCCGACGCCATCGTCATCGCCACTGGGTCAACGCCGAGGGCGCGGGGCTGGTACCCGCCGCAACCGCATCTCGACCGGATCCCCGTGCACCGCGACGTGGCGCTCTTCACGGTGTGGGACGTCCTCGAGGGACGCGTCGACGGCAGAGCGCACGTCCTGCTCATCGACGCAACCGGGTACCACCAGAGCGCGGACGCCCTGGAATACCTCGTCGCCAGGGGAGGTCGGCTGTCCGCGGTCAGCCACGCCGCGCAGTTCGCGGGCGGGATCGACCAGAACGACCGGCCGAGCCTTGTCGCCGCCTGCCAGGGTGCTCGCGTCGAGTTCTACGAGTCGACCATCGTCGACGAGGTGTCGCCGCGCTCCGCATCGCTCCGCGACCTGCGCACCGGTCGTGTCCACACCATCGACGACATTGATGCGGTCGTGGTGTCCATCGGCAACGACGTCGACGACGCGCTCTTCGCCACGCTGTCAGCCCGCCGCCGCGACGTGCACCGGGTCGGCGACTGCGTCGCGCCCCGGGGGGTCGAGCACGCGCTCCACGAGGGGCACGCCATAGGGCGCCGTCTGTAGCCATGCTGCGCCGACGGGCGGCTGGCGGTCCCTCAGGCGACCCGCTGCAGCTCAGGGATGTGAAGTGCCCGGATGTCGGCTGCCATGCGCTTCTGGTCCTCCTCGGTGGGGAGCAGGTATGGCGCCCGCAGCACGCCGTTGCCGGCGGGCAGACCGAGCACCTTCATCGCGGTCTTGGCCCACCGGGCGGTCGAGGGCGCCCACGGAGAGACCGCGGTGGTGAACCGCTGCACCGTCGACATGGCGGTGCCGAGCGCCTCGAGGTCACGCGACTCCCACGCGCGGAGGATGGCGTTGCAGGTCTCCGGGATGATGTTGTTCTCCGCGAGAAGGGCACCGGCGGCGCCGAGCGCGAGTAGCTGGACAAGGTTGGTCACACCGGTGTACATGCGCACGGAACCCGGGAGGGCATCGCGCAGCGCGAGAAAGTACGAGTTGGGCGGCCCCATCACGTTGACCGCCTCGATCTGGGGGAAGCGCTCGCAGAGCAAGCTCATCAGGCCGACCGGCGCGGCATACCCTGCGTAGGCGTGGATGGAGATGGCGACGGGGTGGTTGATCTTCTCGAGCAGCGCGTTGAAGTACGCCTCCTGCTCGCGTAGGGTGGGGATCATGCCGTGACCCGCGTCGACCTGGTAGATCTGCACCACGTCGACACCAGCGTCCACCGCCGCCCTGGCCACCTCGTACATCGCCGCAGCGCTTCGCGACTCCCGGGGATTCGCGTACAGCGGGACGCGTCCCTTCGCCTCGTCGACACCGATTCGATAGACGAGCCGGAGCTCATCGACGGTGAGGACGTGGCCTTCGCCGGCACCGCCGCTGCCGAGGTAGATGCCGGTGTCCGAGGCGACCAGGCGGCGCAGATGGGTGCGCAGCCCCTCCTCGTCGATGGACCCGTCCGCGGCGAACGGCGTGATGCTCATGCAGAAGAGCCGCAGCCGATCGCCGCCGACGCCCGAGGTCAAGGCACTCACCTCAGAGAACGATGCCGCTGACGCCGCCAGCAACACCACAAAACTTGCAATAATATGAGACTGTCAGTGGGGCACTGTCAACGCGCCCGAGGGAGTCATGACCGATACCTTCAACGTCGACGGCCGCGTCGCCATCGTCACCGGTGCGTCGAGCGGCCTGGGTGCGCGCTTCGCCCGCGTCCTGCTCGAGGCCGGCGCACGGGTGGTCGTGGCCGCCCGACGCGCGGACCGGATCAGCGATCTCGCCGACGAGTTCGGTGCGGATCGCTGCCTGGCGGTGCCAACGGACGTCGCCGATGACGCCGCGGTGCGCAATCTCATCGACACCAGCGTCAGACGGTTTGGCGCCGTCGACATCCTGGTGAACAACGCCGGCACCACCAACGTGGCGCCGGCGCTTGAGGAGACGGACGAGGTGTTTCGGCGCGTTCTCGACGTGAACGTCGTCGGTGTCTTCTCGTGCTGCCGTGCCGCCGGTCGCGTGATGCTCGGACAACCGGGCGGAGGGAGCATCGTCAACGTCGCATCGGCGGTTGGCTTCGTCGGGGTTGGCCGCATCCCCCAGGCAGCCTACGCGGCCAGCAAGGGCGCGGTGGTTAGCCTGACCCGCGAACTGGCGGCGCAGTGGGCGCGTGAGGGAATCCGTGTCAACGCGATCGCGCCCGGATGGTTCCCGACTGAGATGACGACCGGGCTCTTCAACGACGAGAAGGGTCTGCGCTACATCGAGCGCACCGTGCCGATGAGACGAGGCGGCCGTGACTCCGAGCTCGACGGCGTTCTGCTCTTCCTGGCCAGCGATGCCTCCAGCTACGTCACCGGCCAGAGCATCCTCGTCGACGGCGGGTGGACCATAGTCTGAGCGAGCGTCAACCGATGGCGCGTCACCGCGCCGACGCACTGACGGGACCCATGCGTGCGTCGGCGGCCTCGATGAGCGAGGCGATGACCTCGGTCGCATCGTCAACCCCAGAAACCAGTTGTGGCAAGGGCAGCTGCACCACGGTGGCACCCGCCGCGGCCAGCTCCGCCATCCGGTCGACGATCCCCGTGATGCGATCCTGCGCGCTGCCCACGGTGCTCGGCGCCACAGACACGCGGATTCCGACAGTCGAAGGGTCGCGGCCGGCGTCCTGGCACGCACTCGTGATCATCGAGCGGGCGGTTCGCACCTCCTCGAGGTCGTTGCCCCCCATCGGTGTCCAGCCTGCGCCGAGCTCGGCGACCCGGCGAGCCACACCGCGGTTCACACCACCGCCGATCCAGATGGGAATCTCCGCCTGCACCGGACTGGGGCAGCAGTACATTTCGCTGAACGACACCGTCGCCGACGAGAAGGACGCCGGCTGGCTGCTCCACAAGGCCCTGCAGGCGCGCAGGGTGTCGTCGAGGCGGGACGCAAGCTGGGTCATCGGCACCCCGATCGCCGCGTATTCGTCGACATGCCAGCCGGTGCCCACACCGAGGTCCAGGCGCCCGCCGGACAGGCAGTCAAGGGTTGACGCCGACTTCGCCAGCAGGACTGCGGGTCGAAGCGGGGCGATCAGGATGTTGGTGCTGAGACGGATGCGTGAGGTCACGGCCGCGATCGCCGCCAGAGTCACCATCGGTTCGGGGTACTGCTCGCTGCCCGGAAAGGGAAACACGCCCGGGCCCTTGCCCGGGTGGCCGGTGATCACGCGAGCGAGAGTGACGTGCTCGCTCAGCGCGATCTGCTCCGCACCCGAGCGTTCCACCGCGCGGGCCAGCTCGAGCAGGCGTTCACAGTGCGGTCCAACAAGTGTCTCCACGTGCGAGAGGGCTATCGAGATCGCCGGCCGGCCAATTCCATCGTCCACGTGACCTCCTGGGCCCGGCCACCTTGCGCCAGGGCGTTGATTCGTATATATATATAGGTTATAGTCATTGCCCGACGGTCAACGCAACTTCCCCGAAAAGGAGTCCAGCCGAATGAGGTCCGCCAATGGGAGCCGCAACTACAAGCTCATCTCAGCCGACAGCCATGTGACCGAACCCGGCGATCTCTGGACCAGCCGGGTTGACCAGCGCTTTCGCGACAGGGTGCCGCGGATCGAACGTCAGCCCAACGGTGATGCGTGGGTGATGGAAGGCGTGCCGCGGCCGATCGCCTTCGGCTTCACGGTGTGCGCCGGCAACAAGCCGGAGGACATGCGGGACTGGATGTTCATCGAAGAGATGCGTGCCGGTGGATGGGACCCGGCCACTCGACTGGATGAGCTCGACGAGGACGAGGTCGACGCCGAGGTGCTCTTCCCCAACCGTCCCTGGCAGGCGGTCGTCGCCAACACCGACGTCGAGCTGCACAACGCAATGGTTCGCGCATACAACGACTGGCTCTCCGAGTACAGCGCCTACGCTCCCGAGCGGCTCGGCGGCGTCGCCGGGCTGCCCAACCAGGGCGTTGCCGCCGCCGTCAAGGAGGTCGAGCGCGTCTCTGAGATGCCCGGCATCATCGCGGTGAACCTCTCGTGCTACCCGCACGGCAACACCACCATCTCGGACGAGGACGAGCCGCTCTGGCAGGCGATCGAGGACTCGGGCTTTCCAATCGCGATCCACATAGCCCTCAACGACAAGATGCCATATCAGCTCGACGCTCGCAAGCTGCCGGGAACCGTGCACTTCTTCGACGCTCCCGGCCGCATCCTGGAACTGATCTTCTCCGGTGTGCTCGACCGTCACCCGGGCCTCAAGTTCGTGATGACCGAGGTCGACGCCGGGTGGACGCCATACTTCGCGGAGATCGCCGACGACAACTACATGCGCCATCGGAAGGCGACGCTGAAGGATCGCCCGCTCGCCAAGCTGCCGAGCGAATACATGGCCGACCACTTCTTCTACACCTTCATCACCGACACCTACGGCATCAGCAACCGGCATCGCATCGGGGTGGACCGGATGCTGTGGTCGAACGACTATCCGCACATCACCTCGGACTGGCCGTACTCGTGGAAGACGATCAACGCCCAGTTCGCCGAGGTGCCCGCTGACGAGCGCCACGCGATGCTCGCCGGCAACGCGCTGCGGCTCTACCCGCGGTTCACCGCCGCCAACGCGAAGGCCTCGAGCGAGCGCGAGGTCCGGACACCGGCAGCAGCCGCGGTCTAGGGATGAGCGGGGCCGGCGCAGTGCCGGCCCCCACCCGCGGCACCGCGGAAATTGGGTGGGACGGCAGTGGAGGAGAGGATCGTGGCATTCGTACCAAAGGTCTGGAAGCTGGACGAGCTGATCGGCGGCACCGGGTTAGCGCCCACCAACAAGGATCCGCAGACGGGGGGCACCCTCTGGAAGACCTGGCTGCTGGAGCGCACCGACCACATCGACGTGGTCTACGCCAACGTGTCGGGCGGCAACCGGACCGGGATCCACATCCACCCGGACACCAACCACTACACGTGCATCATCAAGGGTATCGCCGTGGTCTGGATGGACGGCACCATGCTGGAGCTCCACCCAGGGGACGTTGTCAACATCCCCATCAACGTGCTGCACAACTTCGGCGCCAAGAAGGGCCACGACGTGTGGCTCACCGACCTGACCAGCCCGCCCTGGGACCCAACCCTGATGATCTTCAAGCCCGAGCGCGAGGCTGAGATCGCCGAGGTCATGAACAGCGCGCTGGAGGCCCCTTCGCGCGGCAGCTGAGCGCCGCTGCTCAGGGCGGAGGGACGCCGGTGACCTACACGATCACCTCGGGATGCATCGACATCCTGGACAAATCATGCCTGGAGGCCTGCCCGGTCGACTGCATCGAGTTCGAGGACGGCCGGGACCGGATGGCTTTCATCAACGCCCGGAAGTGCATCGACTGCGGGGCGTGCGTGGAACGCTGCCCGGTCACAGCGATCTTCGCCGAGGACGACGTGCCGCACGACGAGCGCACCTTTATCGACATCAACCGCCTGTACTTCCGGCGGCGCAACGCAGCCCGGCGCGCCGTGCAACGGGCGATCCCTGAGGTGCACTCGTGACGGCGGCCGTGACGACGCGGATGCTTCGAGTGGGCGACGTTGACCTGGCCCGCATCGGCCTCGGCACCAATCGGCTGACCAACACGCCTCGCAACATCGCGTTTCTGCGCGATGCCGTCGCGGCCGGGATCGGCATGATCGACACGGCGCACACCTACACCGGCGGGGAGAGTGAATCGGTCATCGGCGAAGCGCTGTCCGCGTCCGATGGATGGGTGGTGGCGACCAAGGGCGGGTACAGCGACGGACGTCCCGAGGTGCTCCGCGCCGAGATCGAGGCGAGCCTGCGGCGACTGCGCACCGACAGTATCGAGCTGTACTACCTGCATCGTGTCGATGCGCACGCCACCCTGGAGGAGAGCCTCAGCGTCATGGCTGAGTACCGCGACGCCGGGAAGATCAGGAACGTCGGCATCTCCGCTGTCACCATCGACCATGTACTGCGCGCACAGGCGGTGCTGCCGATCACCGCGGTGCAGAACCACTACAACCTCGCCGTGCGCGCATCTGACGATGTCGTCGACTACTGCACCGAGCACAGGATCGTGTTCGTGCCGTATTTCCCCCTGCGCGACGGGCACCCAGCCCTGGAGCGCATCGCCCAGCGGCACGGGGCAACGCCCGCGCAGATCACGCTCGCGTGGCTGCTGCGACGCTCCCCGATGATGCTGCCGATACCCGGGACGCTTTCCCTTGAGCATGTGCAAGAGAATCTCGGCGCGCTGGACATCGCCCTAACGGACGATGAGTTTCAGACGCTGCAACAGGCCCCGTGACGTTCGGTTACCAGTCGTTCCGGAGCGCGCATAGCCCACCCGGTCCTGGGGACGGCTATCGTCGCAGCGTCTGAGCGACCGGCTGCCGGCCAGTGCCGAGACGGGCGGCTTTCCACCTCCTGGTCCGGCGTCCTGCGCATAGTGCATAGGGCACAGGGGAGGCGATGTTGAGCCAGCGGTGTTTCGGCGATGGCGATCCGCTCATGGAGCACTACCACGACGAGGAGTGGGGATTTCCCACAACCGATGAGCGCGGCCTCTTCGAGCTGTTGACGCTGGAGGCGTTCCAATCCGGGTTGTCGTGGCGCACGATTCTGGCCCGGCGAGCAGGGTTCAAGGCTGCGTTCGCCGGCTTTGAGGCGGAAACACTTCAGGCGTTCGGGGTCCGGGACGTCACGCGGCTGCTCGCCGATGCAAGCATCATTCGAAACCGCGCAAAGATCGAGGCGACAATCGCCAACGCTCAGGCGGTCGTCAGCCTTCGCAAGAACGGTACGTCGTTGTGGACGCTGGTTCGTGCACATGCCCCGGAGTCGTCACGGCAGGCACCCGCCACATGGGGTGACGTACCGGCGAAGACCCCCGAGAGCGAAGCCCTGGCTCGCGATCTGAAGCAGCGCGGCTTTGGCTTCGTTGGCCCGACAACTGCGTACGCCTTCATGCAAGCTGTCGGCTTGGTCAACGACCATCTCGCCGGATGCCCGGCCCGGCCGGCCGCCGAGCGAGCACGTCGCACCGCGGGAATGCCGGCGGACGCTCCGGCAGTCTCAGGGTGAGCGATGGACACAGCTCCGGTGAGCGTGAGCATCATCTCCCCGACGGCTCAATTGCGCATAAGAAAGTTGCCCAACGTGGCGCGTTCAGCGGGAGTGAGTGACGCGAAGAACTCGCCTTCAAGTCGCGCGAGGGTGGCGTTGAAGTGCGAGAGGAGCTCGACGCCGGCATCGGTCAGCTCCACGAGTGAGCGCCGGCGGTCGGCGGGGTCGCGCCGTCGTGTGACCAGGTCGCGACTCTCCAGCTGATCAAGCACGGTGCTGGTCGTGGTGCGGTCCAGGCCAAGCTCGCTGGCGATGTCCTGTTGGAGTCGGGCCTGGCCAGGCGAGAAGGCGGTGAGGACGTAGGCGTGCCGTGGAGCGACGTCGAATGGCACAAGGTCACGCTCGAGGGCTCGGACGAACCACCTGCCGGCCCGCTGAAGCAGGAAGCCCGGCCGCGGCGTCAGCTCGGCCCGACCGGCCTGCACCTCGGTTTTCGCCGGCATCTCCATAGCCTAGTGGATCTGCTGGCGTCAGGATCATCAGTGACAGTGATCATCCGACGGCTTGACCTTGATTTACGCCAGATCATCCCGTACACTGAACATCATCAAAAGGGAGTATCCGCCAGAGCGCAGAAGCCTGGGAGGTTGATCGATGCCAACCATCGCCAACAACGAACCTCGAACCACCAACAGGGAACCTGTCATAACCACTGGCTCCGGTTCGCCGACACCGGCCTGGGGACGCTTCGATCCAGTGCACCCGCTGGTCGCGCTGGTCGGTTTTGATGGCTCCGAGCCCGCCCGGCACGCCCTGGCTGCGGCGTCTCGCCTTCTCTCCACGCGCAAGGGGGAGATCAGGGTCGTGTTCGTCGCGCACTACGACCTCTCTGCGGGCGTCGTCCCCACTGCGCCCGAACTCGATTGGCAGCTCTTTGACGAGGAATCAGACTGGTTGAGGGGGGAGGCCGCTGCACAATTGGGCAGCGGGCAAAAGTGGTCGTTCGAGTACCGGTACGGTGCGGTCGCGCGCGAGTTGATCACGGCTGCGCAAGAGGCTGCGAATCGCCGGGACCACCCCCAGGTCGTCATCGTGGTCGGGTCCCCCGGGCACCGGATCCACCACATCGCGGGATCGGTGCCATCCGCGCTGGTGAGGCACGCGGGATTCGCGGTGATCGCCGCTCCCTAGGGGGCGCCGGTGTGGTCAGACCGCCTCGACGTGGGCCATCAGGTCTGCGGCGGTCTCGCCCAGCGCGCCTGACACCGCCACCACCACGTCCCGTCCCTGGGGCGGATCGAGGTCCGCGGCGAATGTCGCCAGCTCGTCGAGGCGCTCCGAGAAGCGGAACCATGCCGAGCGGCGGTGAGGAAGCAGGAAGCTGGCCCGGTAGGGGAGCTGGAAGTTCGCTCCAGCCGTGGCACCGGGGTGATCGAATCCCACCGGCAGTCCTGCGAGCAGGAGGCCGAGCGGCTTGATGGCCGAGAACATGAGGTCAACCGCAGCATGGGCCAGCACCTCACGCTGCTCGGGCGTCTCGTGGCCGAAGGCGAAGTAGCGGGCGATCATCTGCAGCACCAGCTCGTACACGGCGTTGAAGAGGTCGGAGCACCCGCCCGTGGTGGGGTCGGTGATGTAGACGTCGGGTTCGATCCCCTCCGCGGCTCTCATCCCGGCGGCCACGACGGGGTGGGCCGGCTCGAATCCGGGATCCTGTTCGCGCATCGCCGTGTACTCGTCGAGCATCTGGAGGAAGCGGCCGTAGTGGGCGGTTGCCCAGTCCCCGGTGGCGCCCTCACCTTGCTCGACGATGCGCTCGATGGCCCGGTTGGCGCCCTCCAGGTTGGTGATCGGCCCGAGGTCGGGCCAGCCGAAGGTGGTCTCGCCGGACTGATGAAACGCCGGGCCGATGAACAGCCGATTCTCGCCCAGCTTGTCTGCGAGCCGCGCCAGCCCTGATGCGATGGAACGATACAGGTGCCCGACGGTCGCGAAGTCCTGGCCCCGCGGCACAACCTCGTCGAGTCGCATGGGCAGCGGCGACGGCCCGGCCGGGTCGAAGCCCTCAGCGTCCGCGCTCT
>DATBCJ010000188.1:0-10431 GCA_036270565.1 Candidatus Dormiibacterota bacterium
CGCTCAAGGATTCCGGCCGGCTGCACACCGTGCAGGTGTCGCTCGCCAAGCGCGCCAACGTGCGCGCGGCGATCGACATTGCGCGCGACGCGCGCAGCATCCTCGGGGCCAACGGGATCACGCTCGAGTACCCGGTGATCCGGCACATGAACAACCTCGAATCGGTGCTCACCTACGAGGGCACCGAGGAGGTGCACACACTCATCCTGGGCAAGATGATCACCGGCGAAGACGCGTTCTCCTGATCCCTCAGGCGGCGCTGGCCGCGTCCCACCCCTCCACCTCGCGGAAGGAGTGGTGGGCGCGGGCCGACACCACGATGTGGTCGAGCATCGGCACGCCGATCAGCGCCGCAGCGCTGCGCAGCGCCTCGGTGACCACACGGTCCGCGCGCGACGGCGAGGGGTCGCCCGAGGGGTGGTTGTGAGCGACGACGAACGACGCGGCGCCGGCCAGGAGGACCGGCGCGAGCACGTCACGCGGGGTGAGCCGTGAGCTGTTGACGCCGCCAACCGCCACGGTTTCGCGGCCGATGGGTCGGTGCCGCGCGTCGAGCATCAGCACCCAGACCTGCTCGCGGGCGGACTCGCGCAAGCCGCCGAGCAACAGCACGGCCTCGCGTGGCGACGTCACCGATGGGCGCTCGTCCGCGACCCAGCGGTCGGCCAGCTCCCAGAGCGCCGCCAGGCGCAGGGCTCGCTCAGCCGGGACGCCATGGTCGCGCATGAGGCCGCCGGCCCCGAGGATGCGGCGCTCCCATACCGGAACACGCGCAACCCTGACCGCGCACGCGACCAGCGTCGCGGTCTGGCTGGACCCGCCGAGGACGCGAGCGATCAGCTCGGCGTCGGAGCGGCAACCGAGCCGGCCTTCCGTGATCACCGCGGCTCCGTTCCTCATACATACGAGTGTACACACTACAATGTGTATCGGCGAGGGACATCACCCGGTCAGTGGGTCAGACGGAGCCCCAGGATGAGCAGCAGCACAAGGCCAACGCCCAGGAGCACCGCGCTGAGCGGATCGTCCGCCAACGTGCCCATCCACGAGAAGATGTGCACGGTATGGCGCTCTACGGAGGGCGGCGCCTCGGGCGGGCCGGCCGCCGGCTCGATGCTGAAGATGGCGACGCGGCCAACCGCGTCGTCAGCCTCGTCCATGCGGTCGACGAACGACGGTGTCTGCAGCGCGCTCCGCCGCCGCCGGGGCCGTCGCTCCGCCGCGGCCGGCCCCGCCGGGTCGTGGTCGGGAGGGCCGGCCGCCGGAGGAGGCGGTGGTGGCGGCGGCGGAAGGTTGCTCAGCTTTTCAGGTGTCCTGACGGGGTGACGGTCTCCCAGATCGCGTTGAGCCGGCGCTGCTCGAGCGCGAGCAGGGCGAGCCCGCCGACCAGAGGGATGACCAGCAGCAACGACGTGCCCACCGGGCGAACCTGGCGGTCGGTGGTGGCGCCGACGTGCTCCTCGACCGAACGCAGGCGCTCGAGGGTCATGACCACCGCCACGACGCTGAACGGGATCAGCAGAACCAGGTAGGGCACCGCGACCAGCCCGGCGAGCATGTACCACGCCTGCGTGGTGGTGACGTGGGTATCGAATGGCAGGTGAACGTGGAATCGTGAGACCAGGATGAGCGCGGCCCCGGCGAGAGTGAGCAGCAGCCCGGTCAGCCACGGGATCATCAGGGCCACCATGCTGCGACGCGGACGCGAGTGGAGCTTGGGGTCGAACTCCTCGAGCTCGCGGTTGATGTCGTGATGCCACACCAGCGCGTAGACCCCGAGTGTCAGCGCTGACGCGAGCGGAACCAGGACTGTGGAGCGAGTGCGGCCGACCGGGCCGAACAGCGGCTTCGGTCGTGGGGGGGCCAGGGCTGGAGCTGCCGCTGCGAACGGCAGCTCGGACTGGCTGCCGTCGGCCGCCCGCAGGGGTGATGGTTCGGCGGCGACGCCGGGGAAAGACCACCGCGGAGCGTCGTCGACGATGTCGGAGGGTGGCGCGCTCCACGGCGACGTCGCGCCGCGACTTTGGTTGGCTGAAGCCCCCGGCTCGGCGGCGCCAACCGCCACCAGCTCGCGACTTGGCGTGCCGACCAGGTCCTCCGGTGCGTCGGCTGTGGCGTCCGTATCGGCGTCTTCGTTGTGACTGTGTGGCTCTGCTGCGATGTGTGCTGCGTCGTCGGCCATGTCGTCTCCCATTCGAAGGTGCTGATGGCTCCGGGTACTGGATTCGAACCAGTGACCTTGCGGTTAACAGCCGCCTGCTCTACCGCTGAGCTAACCCGGATTGAGTGAGTGGATCTCGATTGGGTGAGTGATCGGTAGGCCGAAGTATAGGGAGCGGACGTTCGTATGAACCGCCGCGCGATCTGAAGGACCGTCAGCGCAGCGCGTCCACCTGCTCCCCTTCGCAGCTACTCGAGGTAGTCGCGGAGCTTGGTGCTGCGCGATGGATGACGCAGTTTGCGCAGCGCCTTGGCCTCGATCTGGCGGATCCGCTCGCGCGTGACCCCGAATCGTTTGCCGACCTCCTCAAGGGTGCGCTGGTGCCCATCGGCGAGGCCGAAGCGCAGCTGCAGAACGCGCCGCTCGCGCGGCGACAGCGTGTCGAGGACGTCCTCCATCTGGGAGTGCAGCATGGTCAGCGAGGCGGCGTCGGACGGCGCGGTGGCCTCCTTGTCCTCGACGAAGTCGCCGAGGGCGGCGTCGTCCTCCTCGCCCACGGGTGTCTCCAGCGAGACGGGGTCCTGGGAGATCTTCCTGATCTCGCGCACCCGCTCCGGCGTGACCCCCATCTCCTCGCCGATCTCCTCGTCGGTGGGCTCGCGGCCGAGCTCCTGCAACATCCGTCTCGAAACGCGAACCAGCTTGTTGATGGTCTCGACCATGTGCACGGGCACGCGGATGGTGCGCGACTGATCGGCGATGGCACGCGTGATCGCCTGCCGGATCCACCAGGTGGCGTAGGTCGAGAACTTGTAGCCGCGGTGGTAGTCGAACTTCTCGACGGCGCGGATGAGCCCGAGGTTGCCTTCCTGGATCAGGTCGAGAAAGGTCATGCCGCGGCCCATGTATTTCTTGGCGATCGACACCACCAGGCGCAGGTTGGCTTCGGTGAGTGCGTTCTTGGCAGCCATGTCGCCCTGTTCGATGAGCTTCGCGTAGTGCACCTCCTGCTCAGCCTTGAGCAGGGCGACGCGGCCGATCTCGCGCAGGTACATGCGAACGGGGTCGTCCAGGGACGCTGCATCGGCGGCCTCGGCGACCGCGACGGTGGCCTCGTCGATCTCGTCGACGGTGTCGAAGTCGCGCTCCCCGTCGCTGACGTCGATGCCCATGTCGCGGAAGACGGCAAAGATGCGCTCCAGGTGATCGGGCTCTGCGTCGATCTCCGGGAAGGCCGCCAGGACGTCGTCGGGCGTCAGGAAGCCCTGCTCCTTGCCGCGGATGACGAGGGTTTCGGCAGCCGCGGCGAGCGTGTCGACAGGAACGACAACCGTCACCGGCTCATCTCCACGCTGAACTGATATCCCACTGCGAATTCAAGATTCCTCACCCCTGTCCAACGCAAACATGGGGCGGATCGCTACACCCGCGGCGCCTCAGCCGGTGCCGGCGCTCCGGCGCAGCCGGGGCGACGCGGTCGCCAGCTGGCGCAGGCGCGCCGCCAGCTCCCCGACCTCCGCGCTGTCGCCGCGGTCCTTGGCAGCGGCCATGCGCCGGCTGACGTCCGAGATCTCGGTGATGCGCTGGGCCTCACCCACCAGCCGCACGCAGTCGGCGATGGCTGTGTCGAGGTCTGTCACGCGGCTCTCGGGGAGCAGCTCGGGAACCGTCCGGACCAGCAGTTCGGCCGCGAAGTCGCGTTCGGCGGGGGCCAGCGAGGTGAGCGGAAACGGCTCACCGGCAGCGGTTGCCGCCGCCACCTCGACCATCCGTCGGGCCAGCGGGCTCTGCATGGCCGTGACGTCGAGGCCGAATTCGGCGGTGAGCCGCCCCGCGATCTCAGGACGGTGGACGCACAGCCGCGCCAGGTAGCCGTCCCAGGCGGTGGGCGGTGGTGGCGGCGGACCGTTGTCGGCGGGATGCTGATCCACTGCGACCGGCGGAGCCACGGACACCCGCAGCGGTCGACCGCTCGACGCGCTCCTCAGCGCGGCGGCGACGTCTGACGCCAGCGTGGCCGCGGTCAGCCCAAGGCGGCGGGCCGCCTGCTGGATGTAGAGCTCGCGCGCCGTGGCCTCCGGGATGCGGGCGAGAAGCCCGACCGTCCGTTCGGAGGCGGCCCGGCGTGCGTCGATGCTGCCGCCCTCGTCGCCGTGCAGGGCGCGGTCGAGCAGCACCTGCCACTCGGGAGGAGCCTCGTCGACGACCCTGGCGAACGCGCCGGGGTCGCGACGGACCAGCTCGTCGGGGTCCTTGCACCCCTCGGGGAGGACGCCGATGCGCGCCGGCAGGCCTTCGGCCGCGACCACGTCCACCGCGCGCGACGCCGCCGCCAGCCCCGCGTCGTCGGCGTCGAAGCAGAGCACCACGCTGTCGGCGTGCCGGGACAGCAGCTTGGCCTGCTCGCGCGTCAGCGCGGTGCCGCTGCTGGCGACGGTGTTGGCGACGCCGGCGAGGTGCGCCGCCATGACGTCGAAATAGCCCTCGACGATCACCGCCACGCGCCGGTCGCGCATCGCCGAGCGGGCGAGGTCGATGCCGAAGAGCGCGCTCCCCTTGTGGTACACGGATGTCTCGGGCGAGTTGAGGTACTTGGGGACCTCGTCGCCCAGCGCCCGTGCCCCGAAGGCGATCACCTCGCCGCGCTCGTCGCGGATCGGGATCACCAGGCGATGGCGGAAACGATCGCGCAGGCGTCCACCGCGCGCGTGGTGGGCCATCCCCGCGTCGACGATCTCCTCCGGTTTCGCCGCGGCCCGCTCGCCCAGGTAGCGAGAGAGCGCGTCCTCTCCGGCCCCACCGGCGGGCGCGAAGCCGACGCCGAAGCGGCGAGCGTCCCCCTCATCGATCGAGCGGTCGGCGAGCAGTGAGCGGCCGGCGGCACCCGCCGGGCTCGACCAGAGCACGTGCTCGAAGAACGCGGCAGCGCGAGCGTTGAGCTCGAGCGTTCTCCTGCGACGCTGGGCGGCGCCACGGCGCGCCGGGCTCTGGGCCTCCGCCTCGAGCTCGACACCCGCCTTCTCGGCGAGCATCTCGAGCGCTCCTCGGAAGTCGGTGTGCTCGACCTTCTCGACGAAGGTGAACATGTCGCCACCCTCCTGGCAGCCGAAGCAATACCACGCCTGGCGGTCCTGGCTGACGTTGAACGAGGGTGTCTTCTCCGAGTGGAACGGACAGAGAGCGCGGTGCCCGCGCCCGGCTCGGAGCAGGGTGACGTACCCGCCCACCACGTCGACGATGTCGAGGCGTGCCTTGATCTCGGCGACAGCGTCGCGGGCCATTCGCTGATGGTAGGCCGCTCCCGCCGCGCCCGAGCGGCGGAGGGTTTTCAGGAACCCACGACGTTGTACTGGAGGATGAGGTCTCCGCGCCGCCTGCTCGTTCTCGCCGCCGCCGCCATCGGCGTGCTGCCGTCGACCTTGCTGGCCCCGCCGGCAGCAGCGACGGGCCCAGCGGCGACGGCGCCGCCGGTGAGCACGCTGGCCCACCCGGGGCCCTCGGGGTGTCCGGGTGGTCTGACGGCAGGTCCGACGATCAGCCCGCCCGGGGGCACGCCTTTCGTCGTCTGCACCGGGCGGGTCCGCAGCTTCGACGGCACGCCGCTGGACACCGACGTCACCATCCCCACGGCGCCGACCAATCGGCCGCGCCCCCTGTTCATCTTCCTGCACGGCTGGGGACAGGACAAGACGACGTGGGAGTCGACGACGCTGGGCGGCAACAACACCGACTCGTACCACTGGAACAACGCCTGGTTCGCAGCGCAGGGCTACGTCGTCCTCAACTACACGGCGCGCGGTTTTCACACCTCGTGCGGCAAGGACGCCGCCAAGGCTTACATCTACACCGCCGACCCCGCCTGCGCGGACACCACCGGGGAGGCGAGCTGGACACACCTGGCCGACCGTCGCTGGGAGACGCACGACAGCCAGTACCTGGCCGGTCTGCTCGTCGACGCCGGGGTGGCCGACCCGCGGCGGATCGTCGCCAGCGGCGGGTCGTATGGCGGCGGCCAGAGCTGGGACCTCGCGCTGGCCCAGGACCAGGTTGTCAGCAGCGCCTCGACCGACCCGGCGGCCCCCATCCTGGTGCCGTGGACCTCGCCGCACGGCCGGCCCATGCACCTCGTCGCCGCTGTGCCGATGTACCCGTGGACCGACCTCGCTGACGCGCTTGTGCAGAACGGCCGTGCCGCCGACGGCGCCTCCGGCGGACCTGCCGACGGCAACCACGAAAACCCGATCGGCGTCGACAAGCAGAGCTACGTCGCGGGGCTGTTCGCCGACGGCGCCGCCACCGCCCAGTACTCGGTCCCCGGCCAGGACCCCAGCGCCGACCTGACCACCTGGAACGCGGGCATCAACGCCGGCGAACCCTACGCCGCCAACCCCGAGGCGACCGCGGCGCTGACCCAGGTTGCCGGCGCCTTCCGCTCACCCTTCGCCATGCCCGTGCCCACCGGGACGCACGAGGTACCGGTCTTCGCCGTCCAGGGCGAGACAGACCCCCTGTTCGACGGCTTCCAGGCGCTCGACATGGTCAACCGGCTGAAGGCGGTTGACCCGCACTGGCCGGTCACCGTCTTCCTCGGCGATGTCGGGCACTCCTACGCTTACAATCCCCCGGCCATCTGGCAGCAGGCGCACAACGCCAGCAACGCGTGGCTCCGCTCGGTGATGGGCGGCGCCACCCCGGCCAACCCGGCCGTGACGGTCACGACCACCGCGTGCGTCGCCGGCCAGACCCATGTGACGTACACGGCCGCCAGCTACGGCGCCATCGCCAACTCGGTTCTCCACCTCCACAGCGCGCCCGCGCAGACGTCGGCGAGCAGCAGCGCACCAAGCGTCGAAGGGGCCAACACCGACCCCATCGCGAACAGCGGCTGCCGCAGCATGGCGGCCTCGCAGAGCGACCCCAACCAGGCCGTGTACACGTTCGCGGCCCCCGGCGCCACGCTGGTCGGGGCTCCGATCGTCAACGTCGACGTGGCCGTCACCGGGCTCAGCGCCGAGGTGGCTGCGCGGCTGTGGGAGGTCGCCGGCAGCGGCACCCAGACCCTGATCACGCGCACCGTCTATCGCATCGAGCAGTCGGCGCCCAGCGGGAGCGCCCACCTCGCGTTCGAGTTGTGGCCGCAGGCCTGGCAGTTCCAGGCCGGCGACCAGCTCAAGCTCGAGCTCACCCAGGACGATCAGCCCGTCTGGCGTCCCGACAACGAGCCGTCAAGCCTCAGCTTCACCAACCTCGACCTTGCGCTGCCCCTGGTCACCGTCCCCTGACCGCGTCGCTGCAGCAATCTGAGCTGCGCTCTCAGGCTGCTGCGTGCGCGGGGCCTGGTCGACCGGCGCGACGCGGCGAATGGTCAGCGCGGCGATCAACCCACCGGCCACGAGCATCCCGGCGCCGATCCGCATCGCTGAGGTGAACCCGTCGTTCAGCGAGACGCCGGCAAGGTGGGACGACGCCGAGGCCAGGCCGGCGAGGGCGGGCACCACGGCCACGGCCAGCAGGCCGCCGATGCGCGCGGTCGCGTTGTTGATCGCCGACCCCACGCCGAGGTGTCGCACGTCCACGGCAGCCATCACCGCGGCGGTCAGCGGTGCCACGGTCAGCGTCAACCCGGCGCCGAACACCAGCACCCCGGGGAGGATGGCGGTCCAGTAGCTGTCGTGAAGGCGAACGCCCGCCAGCAGCAGCAAACCGGCCGCGGCGATGATCGGCCCGGCGGTCATCGGCAGGCGCGGGCCGATGCGCTGCGCCAGCGCACCCGCCCGGGACGAGAGCAGGATGAGCAGGACCGAGGCGGGCAGAAACGCAAGTCCCGCCTGCAGCGCCGAGTAGCGCAGGTCCTGCTGCAGGTGGAGGATGAGCAGGAAGCCCGTCACCGAGAGCGCGGCGTACACGGCGAACGTGGTGAGGTTGGCGCCGGTGAACTGGCGCGACCGGAAGATGCCGAGCGGGATCATCGGGTCCCGTCCGCGCCTCTCGATGAACGGGAAGAGCGCGAGCAGCACCGCGCCGGCCACGCCCGCGACGATCGTCGACGCCGACCAGCCGTTCCCCGGCCCGTCGATGAGCGCGTAGACGACGCCGGCGAGCCCCAGCGAGATGGTCACCGCCCCGGAGACGTCGATGTGCTTGCTCGCCGCCTCGTCGCGGGTTTCGGGCACGTGCCGCAGCGCCACCGCGATCGCGATGGCCGCGACGGGCACGTTGATGAAGAAGATGGCCCGCCATGACACCGAGTCGATCAGCCAGCCGCCGACGAAGGGAGCGGCGGCGGTGGTCACCCCGCTCATCCCCGACCACAGCCCCACGGCGCGGGCGCGATCCTCGGGGGCGAAGGACGCCGAGATGATCGCCAGGCTCCCCGGGACCAACAGCGCGCCGCCGATGCCCTGCACCGCGCGGGCGGCGATCAGGACGATGGTGTTGGGCGCGAGCCCGCAGATCACCGACGCCGCGGTGAACGACGCCAGGCCGAAGACGAAGATGAGGCGACGGCCGAAGCGATCGCCGAGCGACCCGCCGAGCACGATCAGCGCCCCGAGGGTCAGGAGGTAGGCGTCGGAGATCCACTGCAGGTCGGCGAGGCCGCTGTGCAGGTCGCGGGAGATCGCCGGCAGCGCGATGTTGACCACCATGCCGTCGAGGAAGGCCACGCCCGAGCCGAGGATGGTGGCGGTGAGCACCCAGCGGCCGGTGGCGCTGCTGTAGCGGACCCCGCCCGGGGACGGCGCTGCGCGCCGGGAACCGGCCGTTGGGGACTCAGTCGTTGCCGCGCGTCCCGAACCAGCGGCGCCGGCGGGGGGCGGCCGCGGCCGCGCGGCCGGCCTCCTCGGCCTGTCGCCTGGTGTCGGCGAGGTCCCGTTCCCGCTCGGCCAGCTCGCGTTCCTTGGCGGCGAGCACGCGGTCCTTCTCCGCCTGGGCGGCGGCGTGCTCTGCGCGCGCGGTCTGCAGCTCCATCTGCAGTTGCTTGACCATGGTCTGCCGGGCGGTGAGCTCGGCCTGGAACCGCTGTCGCTGCTCGGTGTAGATGCGCTGTTCGAGGGTGCGCTCCCAGCGGTCGAGCAGCCCGGCGACCAGGTCGCGGGCGTCGAGCGACATCGCGGCCACGTCGGTGCGGGGGCCACCCGGCGCGCCGTCGATGAGGCCATGCTCGGGGGCGCGGCGGCGCTCGCGGAACTCCGGGGTGGAGGTGGGGGCGTCGGCAGGCTCGGCCGCCACATGGCCGGTGCCCACCACCTCCGTCTCCTCGGACTGGCCCGACGGCGCCACGTCTTGGGGCGCCTCTGGCGGCGGCGCCGGCACCTCCTCGACGGAGGCCGCGCGCGCCTCTGTCCTGATCCACACCGGCGGCTCCTGCGGCTCCAGCGGGCGGGTCGACCAGGCGGGAGCCGCCTCGTGCACCGACCAGGTGGCGCCGTCCGGCGCCGGGACCGCCTCGTCGGCGATCGCTGCGGTCTGCTGCCAGGCCGACGCGTCGATGTCGATGGCCTCCTCGCCGGCCGGCTGCACCCCCGGGTTGAATGCCGACGCGATCGCCTGCTCGACGCCGTGGGACCCGGCCTCATCGAAGACAGAGATCCCGTCAGGCTCATCCTCGGGGTCATCCGTCTCGCTTCCGGGATCCTCGTCGTCAGCGTCGCCGGTCTCGATGCCGAGGTCGCTGAGTCGCAGCGCGTAGTGCATGCCGTCGTCGCGCTCGACGCGCTGCGAGGGCACGTCGCCCGCCTCGACCCTGCGCAGCAGCACCGACAGCGGCAGCCCAAGCCGTTCGGCAACCTCCTCGGCGAGGATGTACGGCTCAGTGTCGGCTACGTGTTCGGACATCTCTGCGCCACCAACTCGGACTTCAAACGCGGGGCGTAAGCGTAGGCGAAACCCGGATCAACCGTGGCCGTGATCACCGTCCTATCACCTCCACCGCGTAGCGCGAGTTGTCGGTGAGCAGCGTGATGGCACCGCCGCCATCGATGATGATGGCGCGGATCGGCGACGTGATGAACACTTCGGGAGCCTCATCGTGTTCGGCGACGCTGCGGCGCACGCTGTAAGGCATCCCGGGGGTGGGCGACTGCAGTTCGTCGCCCTCCACGACGTGACCGTCGTCGAGCATCACCGGACGGCCGTCGCGGGTCGACACCTTACGGACGCGGACGTGCTCTGCCACCGGCTGAGGATAGCGGCAAGGGCAGACGCCTCCGTGCCGTCGGCGTCAGCGACCCTTGCGCCGCGGGGTTACGCCTGAGCGCCGCGATTTCGAC
>DATBCJ010000189.1:0-3162 GCA_036270565.1 Candidatus Dormiibacterota bacterium
TCCAGGGAGGCGGCGAACTTCGCGGTCACGAACGGCAACCCGGTGCGCATGTGGGTGAGGTAGAAGCGGTTGAGGTGCTCCGCCTCCTGGCCGCGCAGTCCGACCTCGACCGTGATCCCGGCCGCCTCCAGGGCGGCGACACCGCGGCCGGCGACGTCTGGATTGGGGTCGAGCATCGCCACCACCACGCGGCGAGGGGCTGCGGCGATCACCGCGTCGACGCAGGGCGGGGTGCGACCCTGCACCGTGCAGGGCTCGAGAGTGATGAAGAGGTCGGCCCCCCGAGCCGACTCGCCGGCAGCGCCCAGCGCCAGGACCTCCGCGTGGGGCTCGCCGGCTCGCGCGTGGTGGGCCGTGGCGAGAACCTCGCCATCGTGGGCGACCACCGCGCCGACCATCGGGTTGGGACTGGTGGCGTGGTCGGCGACAGCCGCGGCCGCCAGGGCCAGGTCCATACAGGCGGGGTCGTCGTGGCGCATCTGCGGGTCTTCGCGGCGCTCAGACGGCCGACGCGCGAAGCGGCGGCGAGAGGGTACCGTCCGGGCGCAGCATGCGACGCTCTTCGAGCTCGGCGCGCAGCTGGCCGCACGCGGCGTCGGTGTCGCCGCCCCTGGTGTCGCGCACCGTGACCGCCGTGCCCTCGAGCTCGGCCAGGAAGGCCAGCTCGGCCCGGCGCTGGGGCGGTCCCCAAGGGCTGCCGTCGATGTGGTTCATCGGGATCACGTTGACGTGGGCGTGGGCGCGGCGCGCCAGCTCCGCCAGGCCGCGGGCCTGTTCAGCTGAGTCGTTGACGCCGCCGATCAGGCACCACTCGAAGCTGAGGCGCCGCCCGGTGCGCTCGGCGTAGGTGATCCCGGAGTCCACCAGGCTGGCGATGGGATGGGTGCGGTTGAGCGGCACCAGCCGATCCCGCACCTCGTCGGTCGCGGCGTGGAGCGAGATGGCCAGGGTGCAGGCGATGCCCTCGCCGGCGAGCCGGTGGATGGCGGGGACCACCCCGCTCGTTGACACCGTGATCCGCCGCGCGCTGATCCCCGCCTCGCCGGTGAGCACCCGGATCGAGGCCACCGTCGCGTCGTACGCGGCCAGCGGCTCGCCCATACCCATGTAGACGACGTGGGTGACCGGTCCCAGCCCGCGGCGATGCAGGGCGGCGGCGGCCGCGCGCACCTGGTCGACCACCTCGGCCGGGGTACACGACCGGCGCAGGCCCATGCGCCCGGTGGCGCAGAACGGGCAGCCCACGGCGCAACCCACCTGGGTGCTGACGCAGACGGTCGCGCGCCGGCGTGAGCGCTGCCGTGCCGGTGTCTCCATGGCCACCGTCTCGACGGTCTGGCCATCGTCGAGCCGGCACAGCAGCTTGACGGTCAACCCCGCGTCAGCCTCGCTCTCGGCAGCGACCGTCACCGTGGAGAACTGGAGGTCGCCGCCCAGCGCTGAGCGCAGCGCGGCCGGGAGCTGGCGTATGTCATCGAGCCCCGCCACGTACGGCTGCCAGGCGGCGCGGCTCAGCTGCGCAACCCGAAACGACGGCGCGCCGTGGGCCTGGACGAGCGCGGCGAGGGTTTCGCGAGATGCTGTGCTGAGGGCGATGGCGGACATCGAGCCCATGGTAGGTGCAGGGCGGCGGCCACCCGCCGAGGGCGGCTCGAACCTGAGCTCCCTAGACTGCGGCGGTGCGCGACCTGGTCAGCAGCCTGCTCGGGGTGCCCGCGACCATCCTCATCGCTGCCGGGCTGGGCCTCGCCGGGGTGACGGTTGTCAGCAGGGCGAGGCGGCGGCGCGATCCGCCCATCCGCTGGGTGCACCTGGCGCTCGGCTTCGCCCTCTTCGTTGCCGGTGGCCTGCTCATGGTCCTCGACGTCGCCGTGGTCGGGGTGCGCTGAGCCTGCTCAGGTGCGTCCCAGGAGGTCGAGGAACTCGGCGCGGGTCTTGGGGTCGTCCTGGAAGGCGCCGGTCAGAGCGGAGGTCACGGTGCGGCTGTTCTGCTTCTCGACGCCGCGCATCATCATGCAGAGGTGTGACGCCTCGATGACCACGGCGGTGCCGTAGGGGTCGAGCGCCTCGTCCAGGGCCGTGGCGATCTGGGTGGTCAGCCGCTCCTGGACCTGGAGGCGGCGGGCGAAGACCTCGACGATGCGAGGCAGCTTGCTGAGCCCGACGATCCGTCCGCGGGGCAGGTAGGCGACGTGGGCGCGGCCGTAGAAGGGCAGCAGGTGGTGCTCGCAGAGCGAGTACACCTCGATGTCGCGGACCAGCACCATCTCCTGGTACGGCTCCGCGAAGACCGCGCCGTTGATCACGTCGGCGATGTCGAGCTCGTAGCCGCTGAGCAGGAAGCGAAGACTGCGCGCCACCCGCTCGGGGGTGTGCAGCAGGCCCTCGCGCTCGGTGTCCTCACCGAGCTCTCGGATCAGCCGCTCGATGATGGGCGCGATCGGATCCTGGGTGGCCGGGTCGCGGCGGGCCACCTGGTGGCCACCCGGAGGGCGGATCGGCAGCGCGTGCGGCTCGGCCATGCCTCCACTATCGCACCCGGCCCCGGTCGGGGTGCCCACGACGTGGCGGCGCGGCCGGTCAGCGGTTGCTATAGATGGGGATGTTGGTGCCGGAGAGCGGCGCGCCCGCGTCGCTGACCAGGAACTCGACGATTGAGGCGACGTCGTCAGGGGTCATCCCGGCGCGCAGGTGCGGTGCCGCGCGGCGCAGCAGCTGCGTGTCCACCGCGCCGGGGCTGAGGCAGACGCAGCGCACACCGTGCTCGCGTCCCTCGAGCGCCACCGCTTCGGTGAGCGCGATCACGCCGGCCTTGGAGACGTTGTACGAGGCAAGCCCGGGGAACTTCTCGACGCCGGCAACGCCGGACAGGGACGCGATGTTGACGATCACACCACCCCCGGTTTCACGCATCCGCAGTGTTGCCTCCCGGCAGCAGGCGAAGACCGCATCGAGGTTGACGGCAAGAACGCGGCGCCACTCCTCATCGGTGATCTGGTGGAAGGGGCGGGGCTCGAGCGTCGCCGCGTTGTTGACCCACACCGCCAGCGCACCCTGCTCGGAGGCGGCCGCGGCGACGCGCGTGGCAGCACCGGGGGTGGCGACGTCGAGCGAGAGCGGATGGATCCCGGCGCGTCCGGCCACCGTCTCCGCGAGCTCAGC
>DATBCJ010000190.1:0-2538 GCA_036270565.1 Candidatus Dormiibacterota bacterium
TGTGGCTCGCCCTGCTCGCCGTCGGCTACCTGCGCGGGCGCCGGGTCGCCGTCGCGCTCTGCCTCGCTGCGGCGGTGAGCCTCTCTGCCCCGCTACTGAACTTCGCGTTGCTGCTGCGCGGTTAGCCGCGCCGCGCCACCGCGTCACCCCCCGGGAGAACGAGAGCCCGACCGCGCGTGTCGCGGCCGGGCTCCGTCAGGGGGAGGAGTATCCAGGGGATCAGGAGCAGCCCGACGTCGCTCCGCAGTTGTGGCACTTGTAGCAGGCGCCGCTGCGGACCATGAGGCTGCCGCATTCGCTGCAGGACGGGGCGTCGCCCTGGTTGACGAACGCACCCGGCAGACCCTCGGCCACCGCAACCGGGGTCATCGCTCGGACCGCCGCAAATCCGCTGACACCCGTTGTCGCCGACGCCGCGCTCGGTACGGCGGCGATGCCGGCGATCGGCGGTGTGGGCGTGGCCGGCGCGCCCTCCTCGCCGTCGCGGCGGATGATGCCGAGGCGATCGCGATCCTCCTGCGGCATGAAGCGCGACGCCATCCAGCGGAAGATGTAGTCCATCAGCGACTTGGCGATGGGCACCTCGGGGTTCTTGGTGAACCCCTGCGGGTCGAAGCGGGTGTGCGACAGCTTGTCGACGAGCGCCTGGAGCGGCACGCCGTACTGCAGCGCCAGCGACACCGCGGTGGCGAACGCGTCCATCAACCCGCTGACCGTCGAACCCTCCTTGGCCATCTTCAGGAAGATCTCGCCGGGCTGGCCGTCCGCGTACAGGCCGACAGTGATGTATCCCTCGTGCCCGCCCACCTCGAAACGGTGGGTGAGCGCGTTGCGCTCGGCGGGCAGGCGCTTGCGCAGCGGGCGCTCGACGATCTGCACGGTGCGGCCCGTGGTCTTGTCCATCGACGTCGCCATCGGCTGGCTGCGCTTGCTGCCGTCGCGGTAGATGGCCAGCGCCTTGAGGCCGAGCTTCCAGCCGTCGATGTAGGCCTGCTCGATGTCATCGACGGTGGCCTCGTTGGGCATGTTCACCGTCTTGCTGATCGCACCGGACAGGAAGGGCTGCACCGCCGACATCATCCGCACGTGTCCCTGCCAGGCGATCGAGCGGCTGCCGTTCTGCGGGGTGAAGGCGCAGTCGAAGACGGCGAGGTCCTCGTGGCGGAGCGACGGCGCACCCTCGATGGTGTCGTTGTTGTCGATGTGCGCGCAGATGTCGGCAACCGCGGTGTCGCCATAGCCGAGCCGCTGCAACGCCAGGGGCACCGTCTGGTTGACGATCTTGAGCATCCCCCCGCCGACCAGCTTCTTGTACTTGACCAGTGCGATGTCGGGCTCGACCCCGGTGGTGTCGCAGTCCATCATGAAGCCGATGGTGCCGGTGGGCGCGAGGACTGTGGTCTGACCGTTGCGGTAGCCGTGCTTGGCGCCGAGCTCGTGCGCCTCATCCCACGCGTGCCGCGCCGCCGTGACCAGGTCGGCCTCGACGCTCTCGCTGGGGATGTTGTACGCCGCCTCGCGGTGCTTGGCGATGACCCGGAGCATCGGCTGGCGGTTGGCCGTGTAGCCGTTGAAGGGACCGACCTCGCGCGCCATCCGCGCCGATTGCGCGTACGCCTCGCCGGTCATGATCGCGGTCACGCACGCCGCCAGGTCACGTCCCTGCGGGGAATCGTAGGGAACACCGCGCGCCATCAGCAGCGCACCGAGGTTGGCGTAGCCGAGGCCGAGGGGACGGAAGTCCTCGCTGTTCTTGGCAATTCTCTCGGTCGGATAGGAGGCGTTGCCGACTAGGATCTCCTGGGCGGTGATGGTGACGTGCACTGCGTGGCGGTAGCCCTCGACGTCGATGCCGCCGTCGTCGTTGAGGAACTTCATCAGGTTCAGCGACGCCAGGTTGCACGCCGAGTCGTCGAGGTACATGTACTCGCTGCACGGGTTGCTGGCGTTGATCCGACCGCTGTTGGCCGAGGTGTGCCAGTCGTTGATGGTGGTGTCGTACTGGATGCCGGGATCGCCGCACTGCCACGCCGACTCGGCCATCAACCGCATCACCTCGCGCGCCTTCATCGTCTTGACCACACGGTTCGGATCGGTGACAGCGTGCAGGTGCCAGTCGCGATCCTCGGCGACGGCGCGCATGAACTCGTCGGTGACCCGCACCGAGTTGTTGCTGTTCTGGAAGAACACCGACGCGTACGCCTCGCCGGTGAATGACGAGTCGTACCCGGCCTCGATGAGCGCCCAGGCCTTGCGCTCCTCGTTGACCTTGCAGGTGATGAACTCCTCGACGTCGGGATGGTCGACGTTGAGGATCACCATCTTGGCGGCGCGCCGGGTGGTGCCGCCGCTCTTGATGACCCCGGCGAAGGCGTCGAAGCCCTTCATGAAGGACACCGGGCCGCTGGCCGTGCCGCCGCCGCCGAGCTGCTCATTGGAGCTGCGCAGCGGGGAGAGGTTGGTGCCGGTGCCGCTGCCGTACTTGAAGAGCATGCCCTCGGTCTTGGCCAGCCCGAGGATCGACTCCATGGTGTCCTC
>DATBCJ010000191.1:0-11418 GCA_036270565.1 Candidatus Dormiibacterota bacterium
CTCCTCGGTGACCGGCGGGGGCGCGCCCCCGGCCGGGGCGACGACGGGGCCGCGTTCGGGCGCGCTCACGGCACAGCCGGCGGCGGCCCGGCCTGCCACGCCTCCGGGTTGACGCAGTTGGGCGGGACCCGACCGTCGAGCGCGGCGGTTGTGTTCACGGCGGTCAGCTCGGCCATGGCGGCGCGCGTCTTGGTGGTGGCGCTGCCGAGGTGTGGCGACAGCACGGCGTTGGCGCAGTCACTCAGCCCCGGCGCCAGGAGGGGCTCGCGCTCGTACACGTCGAGCCCGGCCGCGGCGATCCATCCCTCGCGCAGCGCGCGTACCAACGCCGGCTCATCGATCACCGGCCCGCGCGAGGTGTTGACCAGCACCGCGGTCGACTTCATCGCCTGCAGCGAGGTCTCGTTGATGAGGTGGTGCGTCGTCTCGGTGAGCGGCACGTGCAGCGAGACCACGTCAGCAGACGCGAGCAGGTCGCCGAGCGGCATCTCCGTGACCCGGCCGCGCAGATCGTCCTCGATGGTGACCTCGACGTCGGTGGCATACGCCACCCGCATCCCGAATGCGAGCGCGCGACGCGCCACCGCCTGGCCGATGCGCCCGAACCCCACGACACCGAGCAGGGAGCCGTCGAGCTCGAGCCCGAGCATGTAGTCGGGGGCCCAACCCGTGAACTCCCCGGCGCGCATCGCCCGGTCGCCTTCACACAGCCGGCGGGCGGCGGCCAGCATCAGTCCCACCGCGCAGTCCGCGGTGGCGTTGGTGAGCACCCCCGGCGTGTTGGTCACGACCACGCCACGAGCGGTTGCGGCCGGCACGTCGACGTTGTTGTAACCCACCGCATAGAGCGCCACGCAGCGCAGGCGTGGCAACCCGGCGTCGAGCAGCTCGGCGGTGACGGGATCACGAAGCTGCGGGCAGAGCACGTCGACCTGGCTCTGCCGAAGTCGGGCGGCGAGCTCGGTGGTGGGCAGGATCCGCCCGATGACGCCGACCGAGGCCCGTGGTCCCACCAGCTCCGCGAAGGGCGACGGCAGGGGCAGCGTGCAGAGGACGTCGGCCATCCGCTCGATCTTAGGGGCCGCTGTCACGCGTCGGCGGATAACGATCCTCGGCTACACTTGACGATGTCTTGCGTTCATCTTTTCGTGCGCGGTCGCACAGACCGCAGGTCGCAAGGCCCCGCCCCGCCTCAGCAGGCGTGGGCGACGAGGCCGCGACAGAACCGGTTCAACAGTCCGCTCCCTTCGACCGGCTGGGGCTCAGTGCCGCCATGCTCACCACGGTCGGCGAGATGGGTTTCACCGTCGCCACGCCCATCCAGGCGGGCGCGATTCCCCTTGCGCTGGAGGGTCGCGACGTCATCGGACAGGCCCACACCGGCAGTGGCAAGACCGCGGCATTCGGCATTCCCATCATCGAGCAGCTCGACCCCCGCAGGGGCTCGGTCCAGGCTCTGATCCTCTGCCCCACCCGCGAGCTCGCCGTCCAGGTGGAGGAGGAGATCACCGCGCTGGCCGCCCGTCACGGGATCAAGTCGGTGGCCGTCTACGGGGGCGACTCGATGGCACGCCAGCTCGACGCGCTGCGTGCCGGCGCCCACATCGTCGTGGCCACGCCGGGTCGCCTCGCCGACCACATCCAGCGTCGCTCGCTCAGCCTGGAGCGGGTGCGCTTCGCGGTGCTGGACGAGGCCGACCGGATGCTCGACATGGGCTTCGCCCCCGACGTCGAGAAGATCCTGCGCCAGTGCCCCACCGACCGTCAGACGATGCTGTTCAGCGCCACCATGCCCGAGTGGGTCAGGCGTCTGGCGATGCGCCACATGCGCGACCCGGTCACCGTCGCGATCAGCACCCGCCCCGAGATCGTCGCCGGCGTCCGCCAGCTCTACGTGCAGACCACCTGGGCCGACAAGGTTGACGTGATGATGCGCATCCTCGACCAGCCCGACGTGGTGATGTCGCTGATCTTCGTCGAGACCAAGCGCACCGCCGACCTGCTCCAGGCGCAGCTCGAGCGCCGCGGCCAGAGCGTCGGTCTGCTCCACGGCGACCTCACCCAGAAGGAGCGCAACGCGGCCATGAACGCGTTCGTCGCCACCCACGTCAAGCACCTGATCGCCACCAACGTCGCCGCTCGCGGCCTCGACATCGATGACATCTCGCACGTGATCAACTACGACGTCCCAACCACGCCCGACGAGTACCTGCACCGCGTCGGCCGCACCGCCCGAGCGGGACGCACCGGGGTGGCGATCACCCTGATCACGCCGAGCGAGATCCTCAAGCTGCGCGACGTGGAGAGGCACGCGCGCACCACCATCGAGCCGGCCACCCTCGACGACTTCCCGGTGGTTGAGCCGGCGTCAGCACCGGGCTGACGCGAGCGTGACCGCACCCGTCTTCCACGACACCGGCGAAGGCCCGGCGCTCCTGCTGCTCCACGCGTTTCCACTCGAAGCCTCGATGTGGGACGCACAGGTGGCGGCGCTGAGCGGGCGGTATCGCTGCCTGCGGCCGGATTTCTGGGGATGCGGGTCGTCCCCGCCGCCACCCGGCGCGGTGACCATCGACGGCTACGCAGCCGTCCTTCTCGAGGAGTTGGACCGTCTCGGTGTCGCCGACTTCGCGGTGTGTGGCGTCTCCATGGGAGGCTACATGGAGTTCGCGCTTCTGCGGGCGGCGCGGGAGAGGGTGCGCGCGCTGGTGCTGAGCAACACGCGCGCCGCCGCCGATGACGACGCCGCGCGGGCGGCGCGGATGACGATGATCGACGAGGTGCGCGCGGGTGGCGTGGAGGCCATCGTCGAGCCGATGACAAAGCGGTTGCTGTGCGCCGGCTGCCAGCAGGAGGCGCACATCGCCGACCCCGTCCGCGGCCGCATCAGGATGTGCAGCGACGCCGGGGTCATCGCCGCCATCGAGGCCATCGCCGGCCGGCCCGACAGCACCGCGATGCTGCGCGACATCGGTGTGCCGACGCTGGTGGTCTGCGGAACCGCCGACGTCATCGTCCCCATCGAGGAGTCACGCGCGATGGCGGCCGCCATCCACGGCGCGGAGCTGCACGAGTTCGAGGGCGCCGCCCACCTCGCCAACCTGGAGCAGCCCCAGGCGTATACCTCGGCGCTCGGCCAGTTCCTCGACCGGACCGTCGCCGCCTGATCGATCGCCCCGCCCTGCGGTAATCTGCAGGTTATTGCGTTTTTATGCGCCAGCCTGCTTGAATAGTCGGCATGCTGAGCGCCGAACGCCGCCAGGTGATCCTGGAGCACCTCCGCCGCGAGGGGAAGGTGGTGGCCGTGGAGATGTGCTCCGGGCTCGGGGTGTCGCCGGACACCGTGCGCCGCGACCTCCAGGAGCTCGCCGAGGCCGGCCTGCTGCGGCGCGTCCACGGCGGCGCTCTGCCCCCCGCGATTGGCGCTCGTCCGTACGCGGCTCGGCGAGAGCAGGCACCCGCCGCCAAGGCGGCGATCGCCCGGGCCACGTGCCGCCTTCTGCACTCCGGCCAGGTGATCCTCCTCGACGCCGGGACGACCACCCTCGAGGTGGCCCGCCACCTTCCCTCCGACCTGCGCGCCACCGTCGTCACCAACAGCCCGCCGATCGCCGTGGCCCTTGCGGAACACCCCACGGTCGAGGTCTTCGTTCTCGGCGGTCGGCTCGACCGGGCAGCCCGCGCCACGGTCGGGGCGGCGACCGTCGAGGCTCTGCGCTCCGTCCGCGCAGACGTCCTGGTGCTGGGCATCTGCAGCCTGCATCCCGACGTCGGCATCACCGTCAGCGACCTCGAGGAGTCGTATGTCAAGCGGGCGATGATCGCCAACGCGGCTGAGGTCGTGGCGGTGTCGTCCGCAGACAAGCTCGGCTCCGCCGGACCGTTCGTCGTCGGTCCACTGGACGAGCTCACGCACCTCGTCACGGAGCGTGCATCGCCCTCCGCGGACCTGGACTCGTACCGCGCGCGCGGCGTCGAGGTGGTGTTGGCCTGATGCGCGCCACGCGCTTCGTCATCGCCCTCTTCTTCTTCGCCGACGGCCTCCTGCTCGGCTCGTGGGCGTCGCGGATCCCGGCCGTGCAGCAGCAGGCAGGCCTGACCAACACCCAGCTGGGGCTGGGGTTGTTCGCGTCGTCCCTGGGTGCCCTGGTCGCGATGCCCCTCGCGGGTCGGCTCTGCGAACGCGTGGGCAGCCGTCGCGTCGTCATCGCCTCGCTCCTGGTGGAGGGCCTCTCGCTTGTCGCCGCCTCGACCGCGGCCGGTTTGACCGGACTGGCCCTCGCGCTGCTCGGATTCGGCGCCGGCTTCGGCGCGATCAATGTCGCCGTCAACGCCCAGGGCATCGCGCTCGAGCGGGTGTACGGCCGCACCATCCTCTCGTCGTTTCACGCCGCCTTCAGCCTGGGCGGCCTGGTGGGTGCGGCCTGCGGGGCGCTCGCCGCGGGACTCGGCGTCACACCACGTGCGCACCTGGGTGCGCTCGCCGTTGCTGTCGCGGTCGCGGCAGCGGTGCTGGGACGGAAGCTGCTCGCCCCGACCACGAACGAGGCTGCGCCGGCGCGGACCACGCTGCGGCCGCCCCGGCTTCTGCTCATCCTCGGCGCGGCCGCGTTCTGCTCGTTGCTCGCCGAGGGGTCCGCCGCCGACTGGAGCGGGCCATACCTGTCCCAGTCCGCGCACGCCACCGCCTGGGTGGCCGGGCTCGGGTACGCGGCCTTCTCGCTCGCCATGGCGACGAGCCGCACGCTCGGCGACCGCCTGGCTCGCCGGCTCGGACCTGTTGCGCTGGCACGCGCCGGCGGCCTCGTGGCTGCGCTGGGCCTCACGGCTGGGCTCCTCGCGGGCTCGGCGCCGGTGGGGCTCGCCGGCTTCGCCGCGATGGGGGCGGGGCTTGGTGTGGTCGTGCCTCTGTTGTTCCGCGCCGCCGGGTCGACGCCGGGGGTGTCCACAAGCGTCGGCGTTGCCACGGTCTCGACCATCGGCTGGTTGGGCTTCCTGGCCGGGCCGCCCGCCATCGGGTTCACGGCCGGTGCCGTCGGCCTGCGCGCTGCGCTGTTCATCGTCGTGGCGGTGATCGCCAGCCTCCTGCTCCTGGCGCGGAGCGCAGCCCCGCGCGCCGACGACGCGGCCAGGTCACGATCGGCTCTGGGAACGCCCCAGCGCGTCGGGGCGCGGTGAGAGCGCCGCTCAGAACATGTAGGTGAGCAGCGGCCGCGGCTGCCACGCGAACATCGCGCTGGCGCGGCGCACCGCTCCCGGGGTCACCTCCTCGACCAGGCCGGCGGCGAAGAGCGCTGCGGCGCTGACGTCGCCGAGCATCAACGAGCCCAGCGAGGGCGCGTCGAGAACGATGTCGGGCGGCGCCTCGGTGCGTGCTGCCACAGCGCCATCCAGGCCGCCCTCGACGCGGTAGCGGCCGGCAATGTCGGGGCTGGCATCGTCGCGCACCTCGAGCACCAGCGCGTCCTCGCGCGCGTACCGGCGTGCCTGCAGCATCGCGACCACGTCCACCACGCGGAGGTGGAGGTCGTCGCGCGGCACCACTCGCAGGCGGCGGGGATCGACGAGCAGGTGCTGGATGGGGTCGTCGAGCCAGTACCGCTCCATCTCGAGGTGCTCACAGAGGTCGAGCCCGAGCAGGTGCTGCCAGAGCGCCAGGTGGGCGACGCGGTTCAGCGCGCAGAACTGCAGCACGTGGACGACACCGTCGGCCAGCTCGTCCCGCCAGCGCATCTCCTGCCTGTAATTGACGAAACCGTCAGCAACTCCTTGGGCGTCCTCGTGCACCACCACCTGCACGATGCCCTGGCTTGCGGCGTCGTCGTCGGGAGTGGTCAGCAGCCGGCGCCACACCGGCTGGGGCCGGGTGATCGCCCCCACCCTGTCCACCTGGCGCGCCTCCACGTCCAGCCAGATGGGCAGCGCCTCGTCCGGCGGGACGCTGCTCAGCCGTCCGCCATCCGCGATGGGCGTTCGAAACGCCGCATGGGCGGTCTCGATCTCGAGGTTGCCGGCATAGCTGGCCACGCCGTAGCCGAAGCGGCGGTAGATCGAGCTCTCGGTGGCGCCGAGGCCGAGCAACGGGATGCCGCGCTCGCGGGCGTCGGCGAGCAGACGCTCCATGAGGGCGCGCAGCACACCGCGACGCCGTGCCACCGGGGAGACCACGACCACGGTGACGCCGTCCATCCTCACGCGGGCGCCGCCGGGCACGGTCAGCTGCAGGTCGAGGGTCGCCGCGGTGCCGACGTCAACGCCGTCGATGCGGGCCAGCGTCGAGCGCGCCAGCATGTCCTTGACGTGCACGTGCCCGGGCCTGACCGGCTGGCCGAAGAGACGGCGCATGGTGGCGACGAACGCGTCGAGGTCGGCGCGGTCGACGTTGACGAGCTCGATGTCACCCATGGCCGCCGATCATATTCGGCGGCGCGCCAACGCCCGAGGTCAGACGCCGACGGGAACCGCCTCGGTGGCGACACCTGCGGGCATCATGCAGAAACCCTCGTAGTCGATCGGCTCGGTGATCGTCGGGTTCTCGCCGCACACAGGGCAATTGGGGTCGCGCGGCACCCGGTACTCGCGGAAATGCATGTCGAGCGCGTCGATGAACAGCAGCCGCCCGGCCAACGTCTCGCCGATGCCGATGATCAGCTTGACCACCTCGGTTGCCTGGAGGATGCCGACGATGCCGGGCAGAACCCCGAGCACGCCGGCCTCGGCGCAGGACGGCGCCTCCTCGGGCGGCGGTGGCGCCGGGTAGCGGCAGCGATAGCAGGGCGACGCAAACGGGATCACCGTCGTCACCTGGCCCTCGAAGCGGAAGATGCCCCCATCGACCAGCGGCTTGCGAGCGAACAGCGCGACGTCGTTGGCGAGGTAGCGGGTGGGGAAGTTGTCGCAGCCGTTGACGATGATGTCGTACTGCTCGAAGAGCTGCTGCGCATTGGCGCCGTTGAGCATCTCGTCGTGCTGCACGACCGTGACGTCCGCGTTGAGCGCCTCGATGGCGATGCGCGCCGACTCGGTCTTCTTCATGCCGATGCGGTCGCGGGTGTGGATCACCTGGCGCTGCAGGTTGGAGTCGTCGACGACGTCGAAATCGACCAGGCCGATGGTGCCGACACCCGCCGCAGCCAGGTACAGCGCCGCGGGCGAGCCCAGACCGCCTGCCCCGATCAGCAGAACCTTGGCCTCGAGCAGCTTCTGCTGGCCCTCCTCACCGACCTCGGGGATGAGCAGGTGGCGGCTGTAGCGGCGCTTCTGGTCGGCGGTGAGAACCCGGGGGACGTCGAAACCGAAGCCCGCCTGCTTCCAGCCGTTGAACCCGCCGCTCATGGAGCGGACGTCGGTGTAGCCGAGCTCGTGGAGCGCGCGGGCCGCAAGCAGCGAGCGCGTGCCGCCGGCGCAGTAGAGGGTGATCGGGGTGTCCTTGCCGGGCACGCGGTCCTCGACCTGGACCTCGATGAAGCCCTTGCTGAGGTGCAGGGCATCGGGAATGTGTCCCTGCTCGAACTCGTCGCGCTCGCGCACGTCGATGATCGTCCGCGAACCTTTGTCGGCGGCCACCTGCTGGGCGGTCACCTCGGGGATCACCCGGCGGGCGTCGTCGAGCAGGTCGCGGGAGCTTGGCATGAGGCGATGGTACCCAATACCCGACTATTCCAGTCGTCTTTTACCCCGGCCTAGACTGCGGCAACCGTGATTGCCCTCGCCGACCTGCTCGCCGCGGCCGGGTTGCCTGCTGCCGGCGGTGCCCCGGCCGCCGCGGCTGTCAGCATCGCCGGGATCGCTTCCGACTCGCGCGACGTCGCCCCAGGGTCGCTGTTCGTCGCGATTGCGGGGCGGCGGCATGACGGCCACAGCCACGCCGCCGCGGCGGTCGCCGCGGGAGCGGCGGCGGTGATCGCCGAGCACCCGCCATCCCCCGCCCTGCCGCCGGGCGTCCCGGTCATCCTTGTCAACAACTCGCGGGTCGCGCTCAGCGCGCTGGCGGCGGGCTGGCACCAGCACCCGTCGCGGACGATGACCGTCGCCGGGGTCACGGGCACCGACGGCAAGACCACAACCGCGACGATGATCTGGGCGGCGTGGCGCGCCGCCGGGCTCCACGCCGGGCTGATCTCGACGGTCGACTTTCGCGACGGTGACCACGTCACCGCCAACACCACCCGCCTGACCACCATGGAGGCGGTCGAGACGCAGCGCCGGCTCGCCACCCTCCGCGACAGCGGATGCTCGCACGTGGTGGTCGAGACGTCATCGCACGCGCTCGAGATGCACCGCGTCGACGACGTCGCCTACCGGGTGGCGGTGTACACGCGGATCACCTCTGAGCACCTCGACGTCCACGGCAGCCGCGAGGGCTACCTCGCGGCCAAGGCGCGATTGCTGTCGCTGGTCGGCGAGCGCAGTGACGGCGTCGCCGTGCTCGATCGCGACGACGACTTCGCCTACCCACGTCTGCTGAAGATCCCGGTGGCCACGGTTCTCACCTACAGCGCCAGCGGCGCTCCGGCTGACCTGGTCGCAGAGGACGTTGCCGCGAACGCGCAGGGAGTGCGGCTGCGGGCGCGCACGCCGTGGGGCGAGGCGCAGCTGCACCTCCAGCTTGCGGGGCGCTTCAACGCGGCCAACGCGCTGGCGGCGCTCGCCGCCGCGTGCAGCAGTGGCGCGCCCTTCGACGCCGCCGTCGCCGGCATCGCCGGCCTGGAGCGGGTGCACGGACGCATGGAGCACGTCCACGCCGGCCAGCCGTTCGGGGTGGTCATCGACTACGCCCACACCGCCGCGTCGCTGGAGAACGTGCTCACCGAGCTTCGCGCCGCAACCAGCGGACGCCTGTGGGTGGTCTTCGGCTCCGCGGGGGAGCGGGACGTCGAGAAGCGCGCCGCCATGGGCGCGGTGGCCGGACGCCTTGCCGACGTTGTGGTGGTGACCGACGAGGACCCCCGGGGGGAGGACCGCGTCGCCATCTGCGAGCAGATCGCCGCCGGGGCGCGCAGCGCCGGCGCCCGACCCGGCGACAGCCTGCACGTCATCCCCGATCGCGGGGAGGCGGTTGCGTTCGCGGTCGGCGGCGCGCGGCCGGGCGACACGGTGCTGCTCGCCGGCAAGGGCCACGAGAGCTCGATCGTCACCGCCGCCGGCAGCGTCCCCTGGGACGAACGCACCGTCGTCGAGTCGGCGCTGCGCGCGCGCTTCAGCACCTAGCGCTTGGCGACGGCGAGGATGCCCGCTGCCGGCGCGGTGGCCGAGGCGCCCGCGGCGGTGGCCGCCCGCGCCGACGCCGGCGCGTCCGACACCAGCGCCCACAGCGAGGCGCCGGGGCGGAGCAGCGGCATCGCCAGCTCGACCAGCAGCGCCGCGGGGGCGGCGGCACGCGAGACAACCCCGTCGTAGCGCTCGCGGTGCTCGGGATCTCGACCCAGCGCCTCGGCGCGGCGCGCAGCGACGGTGAGGTTGTCGAGCTCCAGCAGGCCGGCGACGTGGACCAGGAAGCCCGCCTTGCGCTGGTCGGACTCGATCAGCGTCACCGCAACGTCGGGCCGCATCACCGCGACCACCACCCCGGGGATGCCGCCCCCGGACCCCAGGTCGGCGATCAGCGACCCGGCGGCAGGCGCCGCCGCCTCGAGCAGGGCGAGCGACTCCTCGACGTGCTTCACCCACGCCCGGTCGCGTGGCACCGCGGTCAGGTTGAGGCGGCGGTTCCACGTCTGCAGCTCGTCGAGGTGGCGCTCCAGCAGGCGGCGCTGCGCGGCGGTGGGCTCGATCGGGAGCATCGACGGCACCGTAGCCGAGCGGCGACCGCTGTCACAGCCGCACCGTGGACTCGCGCGTCGCGGTCACCTCTGCCATGATGATGCGACCTGCAGGACGCTCAAGCGGAGACCACGATGTCGAACCTGGATACGTGCCCCCGCTGCCGCGCCGAGCGCCTCGCCGTCGTGTACTTCGACGCCAACGGCGAGCCCATCGGCGGCCACATCCAGTGCCCGGACTGCGGGCCGCGCCATTCCGAGCAGCTGACGTTCGACGCCTCGGTGCGCGACACCCTGCTGGAGCGCGAAGCCTCCTAGGCGCGCTGACCGGAGCCGCCGGCGACGGCGGATTCAACCGCCGAGAAACGGTCCGATGACGGCGCGGTGACATCGGGCGGGTTCGATCTGATGGACTGGCAGTGTTCGGCGCGTGCACCTCACGGTTCGTCGTCGCGCGCTCATCGCCGGGGCCATCTGCGCGGCGCTGAGCGGCATCGCTCTGCCGGCGCGAGCGGACAGCACCCCGAGCGTGTCCCAGGCGCAGCAGAACCTCGCCCAGGCTCAGGCGAGGGCGCAGCAGGCCGGCACCGCCTTCGGAGCCGCTGAGCAGCAGCTGGCCGGGGCGCAGCAACAGCTGGCGGCCGTGCAGGCGCGAGTGGCGTCCCTCGACATCACCGTGGCCAGCGACGGCGCCCGCGTGATCGCACTCGACCAGCAGGTTCGTGACGACAAGTCCAACCTCGCCGCGTACGTGCGCAGCATCTACAAATCGGGTGGGTCCGAGGGGGCGATGGCCTACGTCATCGCGTCGGGCAACCTCGGCGACGCCATTCAACGGGTCGCGGAGCTCGACCGGGTCAACCAGGCGGGCAAGACCCTGCTCACCCGGATCGCCGGCGCCGAGGCGGCTGCCAAGCAGGCGCTGGCCGACTCCACCGCAGCCCGCCAGCAGGCCCAGGTGGCGAGCCAGCAGGCTGCCACCGCCGAGGCGGTCGTCGCCGTGGAGGAGCAGCAGCTCCAGACCGCGGCGATCGCCGCCACGCAGCAGGTCGGCACCGCCCAGAACCAGCTCACCGCCGCCCAGCAGGCGGCCGCCCGTGCCGCCGCGGCCCAGGCAGCCGCAGCGGCGGCGGCGGCACGTCGCGCCGCGGCAGCGGCGGCGGCGGCGCGGAGCAACGGGACCGTGTTCAGCCCGGTGTCGGGACCAGTCTTCACCATCGACACCGATCTGACCAAGCCGTCGGGCGAGACCGCCGCCAAGCTCGACTCCTTCCTCAGCGGCACCGCGCTCGCGGGACTTGGTGGCAGCTTCATCAACGCCGAGCGCACCTTCCACGTCAGCGCGCGCTACTTCACGGCCCACGCCATCCTCGAGTCGGCGTGGGGAACCAGCGCCATTGCGGTGAACAAGCACAACCTCTTCGGCTACGGGGCCAACGACGCCAACCCCTACGTCGACGCGGTCACCTTCGCCAGCTTCGACGCCTGCATCCAGTACGTGGCCCAGAAGGTGGCCACCAACTACCTGTCGCCAAGCGGCGCCTTCTACCACGGGCCCACCCTGCGCGGGATGAACGTCGACTACGCCACCGACCCGCTGTGGGCGAGCAGCATCGCGCGCATCGCCAACACCATCCCGGACTGAGGCGCGCGGCCG
>DATBCJ010000192.1:0-6357 GCA_036270565.1 Candidatus Dormiibacterota bacterium
ACGCGGCGCATCTCGACGCTGAGCAGCCGATCTCCCCACCTGGTGTGTGGAACCGCCTCGAGCTGCGTCCGCTCGAGGGCTTCGTGCTGGCGATCACGCCCTTCAACTTCACCTCGATCGCCGGCAACCTGCCCACCGCCCCGGCGCTGATGGGCAACACCGTGGTCTGGAAGCCGGCGACAACACAGCAGCTGGCCGCGTCGTTGCTGATGCGCGTCCTCGAGGAGGCGGGACTCCCCAACGGCGTCATCAACATGGTCACCGGCCACAGCGGGGGCGTCGGGGCAGCAGCCCTCCCCCATCCCGACCTCGCCGGGATCCATTTCACCGGCTCGACCAGCACCTTCCAGCACATCTGGTCGGTGGTCAGCAACAACCTCGACGGCTACCGCACCTATCCGCGTCTGGTCGGTGAGACCGGCGGCAAGGACTTCGTGGTGGCCCACGAATCGGCGTCGCTGGATGCGCTGCTGGTGGGGTTGGTCCGCGGTGCCTTCGAATACCAGGGACAGAAGTGCTCGGCCGCGTCGCGCGCCTACGTGCCGCGCGCCATGTGGGACGAGCTGCGCGGTCCGCTCGCCTCGGCGGCCGAATCGCTGCCCATGGGTGACCCAACCGACTTCCGCAATTTCATGGGCGCGGTCATCGACGAACCCGCGTTCCGCATCCACGAGGCCGCGATCGCAGCGGCACGAGACGACGCGTCGATCTCCCTGGTCGCGGGCGGCGAATGCGACGACAGCGAGGGCTGGTTCGTGCGTCCCACCATCTTCGAGACCGCCGACCCGCACCACGACCTCATGGAGCGCGAGCTGTTCGGCCCCATCCTCACCGTCCATCCGTACGACGACGGCGACTGGGAGACGCTGCTGCGCACGGTGGACGCCACCTCGCCCTACGGCTTGACAGGCGCGGTGTTCGCGACCGACCGCGGCGCCATCGACACGGCGACACACGTGCTGCGCAACGCCGCGGGCAACTTTTACATCAACGACAAGCCGACCGGGGCGGTTGTCGGCCAGCAGCCGTTCGGCGGCAGCCGCCGCAGCGGCACCAACGACAAGGCGGGGTCGGCGTTCAACCTGCTGCGCTGGGCGTCGCCACGAGCGATCAAGGAAACGTTCATCCCGCCCACCGACTGGCGACACCCGCATATGCTCCCCGACTGATCCGGCGGAGGCTAGAACCCGCGAGCCCCGCCACCTGTTGGCCCCACAACGGGGCTGATCACCAGCGCCCACGGCTCGTTGGTGATCATCTCAACCGTCCATTCCCCGGCGCCAAGAAAGACTGGGTTCACCCGATGGCCGCGCGTCGCGCTCGCGGCGCCCATCTCAAGGACGTGCCCGTCCGCTGCGCGCAGGGTCAGGGAGTACGGGTGAATCACCGGCCTGGCTGAAGCCTCCCCGATGGTCCACGCGACGTCATACCGACCGGTCTGGGTGATGCGCAACTGCGTTGCCTCGCCACGGCGAATCGTGATCGGCTCCGGAACCTGTGCTGACGACTGCCAAGCAGCCGGCGCCGAGCGCAGCGCCAACATCGAGTTGAGCACAATCTGCACGTCCCAAGAGCATGTCGGTGTCGTCGTGGTCACCTCGACGTGATAGAGCCCGACGGGCAGCTCCTCCTGCACCACTGGCGCGATCACGTGGCCAACCGGCGCGGGAATCTCCGCCCAGTCGGGCCAGCGCCGCCCGCGCTGGTCAACGATCGCGAACGATTCCACCGCTTCGTCAGGGTCGTAGCTGCTGTACACCGTGTAGCGCGCGTGTGGGAGCCGGAGCGGCGCCTGCTCAGCGCTTCCGACGCCGCGCTCGCGCGCCACCAAACGGTCGATCTGGCGGTACGGGTTGAGTCGCCACCGAACCCATCGCGCCCATGCGATCACGGCGCGATCACATGCCTGGAATCGCGAGGACCTCGAAAACCTCGATCGACGCGTCGCCCGGAGTCTGGAAGTGAGGATGGTCCTGCACGATCTTGACCACGGCGTCCGGGGACGCCGCCTCGAGGAGGGTGTACCCCGACACCGTGCTGTTGTCGGCATCGGCGACGGAATCGCGCCGCACGCTCTTGCTGCCCGCCAGTGGTGCCCCCAGATCGGTGATCGAGCCCTTGTTCTTCTCCATCCACGCTCCCCACAGCTCCATGCCGGCCTTCGCCTGCTCGGGAGTGATGTTGGCCATCATCTCCCGGGCCGATTCCGGAGCGTGGTACAGCAACATGTACTTGGCCAAATCAGGTCCTCCTACAGCAAGGCCGAGTTGACGTCGATGCCTTCCAGAATCTCCTTGACCCGCTTGGTGAAACGCGTCGCCGAGAGCCCGTCGTTGATGCGGTGGTCGAAGCTCAAGCCGAGGTTCATCATCGGTCGAATCGCGATGGCGTCGTCGACAACGACGGCTCGCTTGATGACGGCATCCATGGCCAGGATCGCCGCCTGGGGCTGGTTGATGATCGCCACGGTGTGCACGGTTCCGAGCGCACCGGTGTTGTTCAGCGTGAACGTCCCGCCCTGGATCTCGTCGAGCTTGAGCTTGTTGGCGCGCGCCCGGTCGCCGAGGTCCTGCATCGTCGTTGCCAGCCCGGCGATGCTGAGCCGATCGGCGTTGCGCACCACAGGCACGATCAGGTTGTCCTCGAGAGCCACCGCGATGCCGAGATGGATGTCGTGGCGGAGGATGATCCCGTCATCGGTGAACGACGAGTTGAGGGTCGGGTACTGGCGCAGGGCCTCGCACACCGCGCGCGCCACGAACGGCAGGTAGGTGAGCTTGGCGCCGTAGTGCTGCTCGAACTCAGCGCGACGCGAGGCACGCAGCCCGGCCACCCGCGACATGTCGACCTCCATCGACAGCCACGCGTGCGGAGAGGTGCGCTTGCTGCGAACCATGTGCTCGGCGATCGCCCGACGGGTCGGCGTCAGCGGGGTCACCTCATCGGCGCCACCGGCCTGGGGCTGCGCTTGCGGTCGCTCGGCGGGTGCAGACGCTGGAGCAGCGGCCGGTACCGGCGCAGGCGTTGCTGCCTGCGCGGGCGCGCTCGGCGCCGCCTGTGACTCGGCGACGGCCGCCGGCTCCGGTGCGACGGCGGGCGCCTGCTCCGCTTGCGGGGCCGGCCGCGCCACCCCGCCACCGGCGTCACGTTGCTGCACGTAGTCCAGGACGTCCTTCTTGGAGATGCGGCCGCCCAGCCCGCTGCCCTGCACCTGCGAGAGGTCGACCTCGTGCTCGCGCACCAGCATCCGCACCGCGGGGGTGAGGTGGTAGTCGCCGCTGGCGCTGCCGTTGCCGTTGCCGCTGCCTGAGCGCGGCTGGGGCGCGGGTGCAGCAGGTTGCGGTGACGCCGCCTGCGCTGCCTCCGCGGGTGGGACAGCCTGGGCTGGAGTGGATGGCGCCGGTTGCTCGACAGGTGGCGCGGCTGCCGGCGGCGCCTCCGGTGGCGCCTGGGACTGCGCTAGGGCTGGCTGGTGCTCTGCCTGCGCGGCGGGTTGTTGCGCGGCGAGTTCCAGCGCCGCCGGTTGCTGCGTCTGCGTCGCAGGTTGCGCAGCCCCCTGCTCTAACTGTGCCTGCTGCTCCGCTCCGGCCGGCACCGGCTGCGCCGCCTCCGCTCCGGCCTCGGCCGGCGCCTGCTGCTCGCCGTCGCCCTGGTGCCACGCGGAGTTCGCCTGGCCCTGCTCGACCGTCTCGATGGTGCAGATCGGCTCCCCGACCGCCACCACCTGGCCCTCTTTGGCGATGTGTTCGCCCATGCTGCCCTCGGCGGGCGAGGGGATCTCCGCGTTGACCTTGTCGGTGACCACCTCGGCGATCGACTCGTACTTGGCCACCAGCTCACCAGGCTGCTTCAGCCAGCGGGCGATGGTTCCCTCGGTGACGCTCTCGCCGAGCTGCGGCATGGTGACGGTCATGGCCATGGTGCTACGTCCTCAGTATGCCGCGAGCGTGCGCAGCGCAGCCTCGAGCTTGTCGGGTGTGACCAGGTAGAAGTCCTCCAGCGCATGCGCGAACGGCATCGCCGGGATCTCGGGGCCGCCGATGCGCATGACCGGCGCGTCGAGGTGCTCGAAGCAGTCCTCGGCGACGATGGCGGCGACCTCGGAGGACACCGAAACGGAGAGGTTGGGCTCCTGCGCCACCATCACCTTGCCGCATTTGCGCGCCGTGGCGATGATCGCGGCGCGGTCGAGCGGACGAAGCGAGCGCAGGTCCACCACCTCGCACTCGAACCCGTCCTTGGCGAGGCGCTCCGCCACCTCCAGCGCGACGTGCACCATCATCCCGTAGGTGAAGATGGCGATGTCGCCACCCTCCCGTACCACCGCGGCGGTTCCCAGCGGCACCGTGTACTCGTCGTCGGGCACCTCGCCCTTCACCGAGCGGTAGGCCCGCTTGTGCTCGAAGAACATCACCGGGTCGGGGTCGCGCATGGCGCTGACCAGGAGCCCCTTGGCGTCGTAGGGTGTGCTGGGCACCACCACCTTGAGCCCGGGCACAGCGCAGAACATCGCCTCGATCGACTGCGAATGGTAGAGCGCGCCGTGGATGCCCCCGCCGAACGGGGCACGCACCACCATGGGCACACCCCAGTCGTTGTTGCTGCGGTAGCGCATCTTGGCCGCCTCGCTGACGATCTGGTCGACCGCCGGCATGATGAAATCCTGGAACTGGATCTCGGCGATGGGACGCATCCCGTTCATCGCGGCACCGATGCAGACGCCGACGATGCACGACTCCGCCAGCGGCGAGTCCATCACCCGCATCTCACCGAATTCCTTCTGCAGCCCTTCGGTGGCGCCGAAGACGCCGCCCTTGGCGCCGACGTCCTCGCCGAGGATCATCACCCGCTCGTCGCGACGCATCTCGTCACGCATGCCCTCGCGGATCGCCTCGAGATATGTCTTGGTGGGCATCAGGAATCCTCCGCGTACACGTGCAGCATCGCGGTCTGCGGCAACGGGTCGGCGGCCGCCTCCGCGTACGCCGTCGCCTCGTCGAGCTCGGCGACCAGCTCGGCACGCATCGCGTCGGCATCGGCCGGCGTCAGCACCCCGAGATCCTCGAGCAGCGCGCGGAACCGGGGCATGCAGTCCTGCTTGCGCTCGGCTTCGAGGTCCTCTGCCGTGCGGTAACGGCGCTGGTCGTCGTCGGAGCTGTGCGAGGTGAGCCGGTGCACCTTGGCCTCGAGGAGGGTGGGACCGGCGCCGCTGCGTGCGCGCTCCACCGCCTCGCGAGCAGCGCGGTAGCACGCGATGGCGTCGTTGCCGTCGATGCTGACACCGGGGATGCCGTACGCCTGGGCACGGTCCGAGACGTGCGGTGTCGCCATCTGCTTCTCGACCGGCACGCTGATCGCGTAGCCGTTGTTCTCGACCACGAACACCACGGCGAGCTTGTGGGTGGCGGCGAAGTTGAGGGCCTCGTGGAAGTCGCCACCGCTGGTACTTCCCTCGCCGAACGCGGTGACGCACACCGCATCCTCGCCGCGCATCCGGAAAGCCAGCGCGATGCCCGCGGCGTGAAGGAGTTGCGTGGTCACCGGCGATCCCGTGCTGATGATGTTGTGCGCCCGCGAGCCGTAGTGGGCGGGCATCTGACGCCCACCGCTGTTGGGGTCTTCTGCCTTGGCGAGCACGGAGAGCAGGTGATCGCGCGGGGTCATGCCCAGCACCATCGTGAGCGCCAGGTCACGGTAGTACGGCGCCAGCCAGTCGCGCCCCGGCTCCATGTTCATCCCCACCGCCACCTGGATCGCCTCGTGACCCATCGCGCTGATCCAGAAGGGCGCGCGGCCCTGGCGGTTGAGCACCCACATGCGCTCGTCAAGCACGCGTGAACGGAGCATGTGCCGGTACATGGTGCGCAGCGTCTGCGCGTCCAGGCCTTCCTTGTTGACCGCGTCTGATCTGGCGACTGCCACGTTGGTTGTTCTCCTCTAGATGTGCAGAGCCTCGCCGGAGACCGCCAGCGCGGCCTCGGCGAGCGCCTCGCTCAGAGTCGGATGTGGCGCCACCGCCCGCGACATCTCGAAGGGGGTGGACTCCAGCAGCGCGCCGAGCGCCGGCGCATAGATCAGCTCGGTGACCTCGTGCCCGATGATGTGCACGCCGAGAACCGCGTTCGTGTTGGAGTCGGCCACTACCTTGGTGAACCCGCCGGTTTCTCCCCACACCACCGCCCGCGCGTTGCCGCGAAAGGGAAAAAGCCCCACCGCCACGTCATGCCCGGCCGCCCTGGCCTCGGCCTCGCTGAGGCCCAGCGAGGCGATCTGGGGCGTGCAGTAGGTGGTGCGCGTCACCAGGTTCGGATCCAGGGGATGTGGCCCGCGTGCCGCGATCGCCTCGACCGCGATCAC
>DATBCJ010000193.1:0-6171 GCA_036270565.1 Candidatus Dormiibacterota bacterium
ACCGCCGACCTGCTCCGTGCGCTCGCCGACCCCAACCGTCTGCGGCTGGTGCGCCATCTCCTCGACCAGCCCCGTACCGTCGACGAGCTGGCGGAGCTGACCGGGACCGAGCCGTTCGAGGTCCGCCACCAGCTCGACCGGCTGCTCAACGCCGGGGTCCTGATGGTCAAGGCCGACGGGCCGGAGGCGCGGTCGCAGATCCGGCCCGACCTGGTGGCGCCGTTGCTGGAATTCCTCTCGGCGGCACAGCGCCCCGTGGTCACTCCGCCAGCGGAGGAGGCCGCCTTGACCGCAACGGTCCCCGAGTAGCAGCGCCGCCGCGACCGGTATCCTCTGCCAGCAGATGGCCCAGGAGTTCTCGTTCGACGTCGTCAGCGACTACGACCACCAGGAGCTGGTCAACGCCATCGACCAGGCGCGCCGCGAGATCGGCGCGCGCTACGACTTCAAGAACCTGACCGCGGAGATCGAGCTCGAGAAGGAGCAGCTCACCCTGACCACCGAGGGAGAGATGCAGCTCCGCGCCATGACGGACGTCCTCAAGACCAAGCTGCACAAGCGCAGTCTCGACCTCAAGATCCTCGACCCCCAGAAGCCCGAGAACGCGGCCAAGGGAAACCTGCGCCAGGTGATCAAGCTGCGTCGCGGCATCAGCGACGAGCTGGCCAAGAAGTTGCAGAAGCAGATCCGCGCTGAGCAGCCCAAGGTGCAGGTTCGCATCCAGGGTGACCAGCTGCGGGTGAGCGCCAAGGACAAGGACACGCTCCAGGCGGTGATCGCCTCGCTGCGTGGGGCAGATCTCGACGTGCCCCTGCAGTTCACCAACTACCGGTGACGCGTCACCTCACCCTGCCCAACCAGCTCACCATCTTCCGACTGCTCCTGGTCCCGGTCATCGGCTTCTCGCTGAGCGCCAACTTCGCCTACCACGACCAGGTGAGCGCCGCGGTCTACGCCACCGCGGCCGCGACCGACACGCTCGATGGCCAGATCGCGCGCCGCCGCCACCTGGTCAGCGAGCTCGGCAAGTTTCTCGACCCGCTCGCCGACAAGATCCTGGTGATCACGGTGTTGGTCATCCTCGTCGGCCAGGCGGTGATCCCGGCGTGGATCGTCGTGGTCGTCTTCGGCCGCGAGTTCCTCATCACCGGGCTGCGGTTCGTCGCCGCCAACCAGGGCGTGGTGATGGCGTCCACACCGTGGGGAAAGTCCAAGACCCTGAGCCAGAACCTCATGATCGGCCTGCTGATCCTCGAGCAGCCCTACCCGGTGCTGCACGTGCCGGCGCTGGTCGTGGTCGGCATCGCGGTCACCGCGACGGTGTTGAGCGGGCTCGACTACCTCTGGCGCTACCGTCGATTCGTGATCTGATGGCGGCCGGCGAGCTCGAGCCCCACCTCGCGCGGATCTTCCCGGACAGCGCGCGCGCCGGTGAGGTGTTGCGAGCCAGGCGGTGGCGCGTGGCGGTCGCCGAATCCTGCACCGGCGGCCTGCTCGGCGCTGCGCTGACAGCGGTGCCGGGGTCGTCGACCTACGTGGTCGGCGGTGTGATCGCGTACGACAACGCGGTCAAGACCACGCTGCTCGGCGTGAGCGCGGATTCGCTCCGGCAACACGGCGCGGTCAGCGAGGAGGTGGCGACGGGCATGGCGCGCGGGGTGCGCGAGCGGCTCGACGCCGATGTGGGGGTGGCCATCACCGGTGTCGCCGGACCCGGTCCCGAGGAGGGGGGCAAGCCGGCCGGGCTGGTGTTCGTGGCGCTGCAGGCACCCGGGGTGGAACGCGTCGTGCGCCTGGACCGCGACCGCGGCAGGGAGGAGAACCGCGCGGCCGCGGTGCAGGCGGCGCTGGAATTGCTGGCCGGCCTGGGATGAACATGGGGTACGCGATAGCCTGTTGTCGCCGCCGAGGTCCATGCTGCCGTTGTCATCCCAACCGCCAGCCGCTACAGTTGGGCAAACATCCGTTCGATAGGCATTCTTCCGCCGCCCGGCGACCTCTCCGACCAGCGTCCACCTCATTCCACCGTCCATGGAGTTTCTGCTTTGACAACAACACCAGAAAGTCGTACCATCGAGCCCATCATCGAGGTCAACGGGCGGCGAGCAGCCGTCGCCAAGGGGAGTGAGGCGGTGACGACAGAGCGGGATCGGGCACTCACGACGGCGCTGGGGCAGATCGAGCGCGCCCACGGCAAGGGAGCGATCATGCGCCTCGGCGAGGCACGCACCCAGCGCGTTGAAGCCATCCCCACCGGCGCGCTCACCCTCGACATCGCCCTGGGCGTGGGCGGAGTGCCGCGCGGCCGGGTCATCGAGATCTACGGGCCGGAGTCCTCGGGCAAGACCACCCTCACCCTGCACATCATCGCCGAGGCTCAGAAGCTCGGCGGCGTGGCCGCCTTCATCGACGCCGAGCACGCGCTCGACCCCCAGTACGCCGGCCGCATCGGCGTCAACACCGATGAGCTGCTGATCTCGCAGCCCGACACCGGCGAACAGGCGCTCGAGATCGTCGAGGTGCTGGTGCGCAGCGGCGCCGTCGACGTGGTGGTCATCGACTCCGTGGCGGCGCTGGTTCCCAAGGCTGAGATCGACGGCGAGATGGGTGACAGCCATGTCGGCCTGCAGGCACGGCTGATGTCGCAGGCGATGCGCAAGCTCACCGCCGCCATCTCGCGCTCCAACACCTGTGTCATCTTCATCAACCAGCTGCGCGAGAAGATCGGGGTGATGTTCGGCAATCCCGAGACCACCACCGGCGGGCGCGCCCTTAAGTTCTACGCGTCGGTGCGCATGGACATCCGCAAGATCGACTCCATCAAGCAGGGACTGGACGTTGTGGGCAACCGGGTCAAGGTCAAGGTTGTCAAGAACAAGATCGCCGCGCCGTTCCGGGTGGCCGAGTTCGACATCCTCTACAACGAGGGCATCTCCTACGCCGGCAGCGTGCTCGACATCGCCATCGACACCAAGGTGGTCGACAAGAGCGGTGCGTGGTTCTCGTATGGCGACATGCGCCTCGGCCAGGGCCGGGAGAACGTTCGCGACTTCCTGCGTCAGAACGCCGACCTGCTCGAAGAGATCGCCGGCAAGGTGAAGGTGCAGTCCTTGCCGGACGTCACGCCGCTCGATGCCCCCGACAGCAACGGCGTCGCCCCGGCGATCCCGGTCGGCCCGGCGGCGTGAACAGCCCGGGCAGCGCCGGTCGCCACCAGGCGCCGGCGCCGCCCATCGACCCGGACTCCGCCGCTGCGGCGGAGGAGGTGGCGGTGCGGATCCTCGCCGCCGCGGCGCAGTCGGCGTCCGCGCTGCAGCAGCGGTTGCAGCGGCGAGGTTTCAGCGCCGAGGCCGCGCAGGCGGCGACGGCGGCGATGGTGGCCCGCGGCTACGTTGACGACGCCGCGCTGGCGAGCGCGATCGCGGCGCGGCGGCAGCGCACCGGCCACGGACGCATCCAGGTGGGCGCCGAGCTCCGAGCCCGCGGCGTCGGCTCGGAGGCCATCACCGCAACGCTTGCCGACGTGGACGTCGACGCCGAGCGCGCCGCCGCGCTGCAGCTCGGTCGCCACTTCGCCCAGCGGACGGCTCACGACGTCGACGCCCACAAGCGGCGGCAGCGCGTCGGTGGCGCGCTGCAGCGGCGCGGGTTCGACTCGGACACGGTCGGGTGGGTGCTGCGCGAGCTCGAGCGGGAGATCTGACCCGCGCCGCGGGCATGCGCCTGGTGGCGCTCAGACGGGCGGTGCCTCGGGCGCCTGCCTGCTCAGCATCGCCCGTTCGTAGCGCATCGCCGGCGTCAGGGCCGCGAAGGCGAAGACGCTCAGGATCAGCCCGAAGATGATCAGCCCGTCGGCGTAGTCGAGCCGGACCGCGGCGCCGCCGATCACCGAGCCGATGGCCCCACCGCCGGCCAGGGCGACGGTGTAGAACGCCATCAGTGCCGAGCGGTCCGCGACGAACATCTCCGAACACTCGGCGAGGTAGGTGACGGCGGCGGGGCCGAAGCCGGCCAGCACCAGGACACCGAGGATTACCAGGGGGAGGTAGAGGGGTGCCCAGTCCAGCGGGCTGTGGTTCAGCGCAAGCAGCGCGGCCGCGATCAGCCAGGCCCCGGGCGCGGCTCGTCGCATGGTCTTCACCGCCCCCAACCTGGTGACCCAGGGCGTCCAGAGGACGATCCCGATCAGGAGGAGCGCGATCCAGCAGACCAGGATGACCGAGATGAGCCGCTCGTCGAAGTGGTGGAGGAGCGACTGGCCCGGGACCGGTGCACGGCGGAGCAGGGCCGGGAGGTGGGCGGCGTAGGCGCCGAGGAGCGCGAAGGCGGCCATCCACGCCGGCAGAAAGCTGCGGATCGGACCCGGCCCGACGATGGCCCCGAGAACGCGGCTGATGGGGCTCACCGGCAGCGGCGGCACGTGGGGGACGAGCGCGGCACACACCAGGGACGCGCAGAGGTAGAGGGCGGCCAGGACCAGGAAGGCCCCGTGCTGCAGCCAGTGGTAGGCGAAGGGACCGACCACGAAGCCGCCCGCGTACCCGGCCAGGTTGGCCCCCTCGAAGGCGCCGCTGGCTCGGGCGCGCAGCTGCCGGCTCCGGCTGGTGGCCGCGGCGATCGTGCCCAGCGCCGTGGGGATGAAGCAGGCGGCCCCGACACCCTCGACCAGCCTCGCGACCACGATCGACTCGGGGCGGGTGGCGAAGCTGAGCATGACCGCGCCGAGGAGGCTGAACAGCGGGCCCCCGACCAGGAAGAAGCGGCGGCCGTAGCGGTCGGCGAACCGGGCCAGGATGGGGGCGAGGACCATCTCCGGCACCGCCTGGCTGGCGCCGATGAAGCCGACCACCAGCCCGTTGGGGCGGCCGCCAAACATGTCGACGAGGTCGAAGCCGACGGCGATCGCGGCACCGGACGCTGCGATCCGCAGCAGGGTTGTCCCAGCCAGAAGCGCTCCGACCGCGCCGGGCCGGCTCTGCACCACGCGGTCGACCGCGGCGGCCTTGGCCTGCTCCTCGGCGGATGGGACCTCGAAGTCGCCGTCGAAATCCTCGACTCCGCCATCGCTGGGCGGGGGCAGCAGGGTCTGGGGGCTCACTCGCTCCTAGGGTAGTCGAGTGCGGGCGGATGCACTTTCACGCGACCGTGTTCGCCACTACAATGCCAGCACGTCTCATCCCCGCCGGCCGCACCGGCCGCGGACGACGATATCGCGCCCGGTTCGGGCCGGCACCGTCGCGACCGATGAGCCGCCGCCGCTGGGTGTTCTGCACCCCAAGCACCGCGACCCCGAGGAACCCCAATCACAATCGAGATCGTCGCCCTGATCGGGCTGGGCATCGCCGTGGTCTTCGCCGTGGCCGCGTTTGTGTACGCCCGCCGCGTCGCCGGCGACGCCCGCACGGGACAGGCCACCGCCGACACCGAGCTGCACGAGCGCGCTCAGGCCGCCGACCACGAGGCCCAGCAGGCCCTGGTCACGGCGCGCGAGGAGGCGTTCCGGATCCGCGGCGAGGCGGAGGCGGAGGTCCGCGAGCGCCGTGCCGAGGTGGCCCGGCTGGAGCAGCGCAACAGCCAGCGCGAGGAGGCGCACGAGCGCCGCCTCCGCGAGCTCGAGCAGAGCGAGCAGCGCCTCACGCGTCGCGAAGAGGAGCTCGAGGAGGTCCGCCAGACCACCGAGAGCGAGCGGGCCCTGGTCGGCCGCGAGCTCGAGAGGGTGGCCGGCCTTTCCCAGGCGGAGGCGCGGGCCGAGCTGATCGCCGGCGTCGAGGCGGAGCTGGACGCCGAGGTGGCGGAGCGGATCCGCGATGCCGATCGGCGGGTTCGCGAGGAGGCGGGCGAGCGCAGCCGGGAGATCCTCATCGCCGCCATGCAGCGCCACGCCTCCGACCAGACCGGGGAATCGTCGGTGACCGTGATGCACCTGCCCAGCGACGACCTCAAGGGCAGGATCATCGGTCGCGAGGGCCGCAACATCCGCGCGCTCGAGGCCGCCACCGGGGTCGACGTCATCGTCGACGAGACACCGGAATCGGTGGTGCTCAGTGGCTTCGACCCGGTGCGCCGCGAGGTGGCCAGGGTCACCCTGGAGAGGCTGTTCGCCGACGGGCGCATCCACCCCGCCCGCATCGAGGAGATGGTGGGCAAGAGCCGCGGCGAGATCATCCAGCG
>DATBCJ010000194.1:0-3799 GCA_036270565.1 Candidatus Dormiibacterota bacterium
GAGTGTGTCGGCAAGCAGGGCGGGGACGCCGGCCTGCTCGGCAGCCTCAACAGCGAGATGCGCGTGCACGACCGCGCTCGGCACGTCTCCCACGCTTGCGGAGTAGAAGGCGACATCCATCTCGAGCTCGGCCCTGAGCGCTGGATCACCGGCGGCCGCCTCCAGTCCCTGCTGCCCGACAGCGAGCGCCTGGGCGAACGAGCTGCGCCGCGAATGCAGCTGTCCGAGCAGGCCCAGTGCCTGCGCTCGTCGCGGTGGCGCGAGCGCTTCGGTGGCGCAGGCCTCTTCGAGCATGGTTTGGGCGCGGGTCAGGTCGCCGGCGTCGAACCAGGACGCCGCGGCGGCGACACGGCGCGTGGCGCGTCCGCTGTCGTCCCTCGGCGGCGTCAGCGCGATCGAAAGCTCGAGCAATTCCGCGGACGCGGCCGGAGCACCGCGCGACCTCGCCATCGTCGCCGCCGACTCCAGCGTGCCGGCGATCAGCTCGTCGGGACGCTCCGCGCCCAGGGCCGCGTGGCGCGCCCGCTCCTCAGGATCGGCAAGAAGCTCGGCAAGGGCGTGGTGCACCCGGCGCCGTTCAGCGCCCCCGGCATGGCGCTCGATGGCGGATGCGAAGAGCGGATGGGTGAACCTGATGTGCGCGCCGTCGATCAGAACGATCCCCGCTCGCTGCGCCGGCTCCAGCGCGCCACCATCGACCACCTCGGTGGTGGGCCGCGACAGAAGCGCGGCCGCGAGCACGGCGTCGCGCGTGGGTCCCGGCAGCCGCCTCAGCCGCGACGCGATGAGGTCGGTGAGGCTCGCCGGCACCGGCAGGCGACCCGTGTCGAGCGGTTGATCGCCGAGCTCGGCCGCGATCTCGATCGCGTGGAACGGGTTGCCACCACTGGCGTTGGCCAGCTGCACGATCACCGGACGCGGCAGCGACCGTCCCGTGCGCAGCTTGATCGCCTCGTGCAATGCCGCGACGCTGAGGGGGCCGAGCCGCAGCACCCGCCGTCGCGCCGGCTCGGCGACGTGGTCGAACGTGGGCGCGCGCGTCGGTGTGGTCCGCACTGTCGCGAGCACAGCCACCTGCTCGGTGTCGAGGCGTCGCACCGCAAACGCGAGAGCACGCGCCGACGGGGTGTCGAGCCACTGCGCGTCGTCGACGGCGACCAGCAGCGGGCTCGTCTCGGCCAGCAGGCGCAGCGTGGACAGGACCGCGGCGCACAGCGCCCGCTCGTCGATGCCGCGGCTCGGCGCCGACGTCTGCAGGAGGGCGGCGCGGAACGCCTCCTGCTGCGGTGCCGCCAGCCTGGCGGTGAGCGCGTCGTCCGCGTGGCCGAAGAGATCCGTCAGGCCGGCCAGCGAGAGCGACGCCTCCGATTGAGTGGGGCGCGTGCTGAGCACCCGGAAGCCTGCGGCCCTCGCCCGGCGCAGCGCTTCTCGCCACACGGTCGTCTTGCCGATGCCCGGGTCGCCCTCGATGCTGAGCAGCGCGAACCCCTTCGGCGCCGCGGCGAGCAGGGCCTCCACCGCCGCCAGTTCCGCCTCGCGACCGAAGACCCCGTCGTACACGTCCCCCACCCTTGTGATCATGGGCCTCTCCGCGGCCCTACGTGCAGGATCTACGCCGAACGGGTGGCGCGAACCCAGGTCTGGGCGCCGATCTGCATCGCATCCCAGGGGCTCCCCAGCGGCGGCGTGTACGACAGATCAAGGTCGCTCAGCGCCTCGACGGTCATCTCGTTGAAGATGGCCGCGGCCGCGATGTCGATGCGCTTGGCCACCTCGGCGTGACGATGGCCGAACAGTTGCACGCCGAGCAGGCGGCCCGTCCGGCGGTCGCCGGTCCAGCGCATCACGATGCGGTGCGACCCCGGGTAATACGCCTTGTGGTCGTCGGCCTCAGCAGCCACGGTCACCGGGTCGTACCCCGAGCTCAGGGCCTCGTGGTCGCGGAGCCCGGTGCGTGCCACCGCCATGTCGAACACCTTCACCACCTGGGTGCCGAGGCTGCCGGCGAACTCGCGCTGGCCGCCCAACGCGTTCTCGCCGGCGACACGGCCCTGTTTGTGCGCGGTCGTGCCCAGCGGGATGTAGGTGACGCCGGCGAGGCGGTGATGGGTCACAACGCAGTCGCCCGCAGCGAAGACGTCTTCCAGGTTGGTGCGCATCTGCCGGTCCACCTCGATCGCGCCCCTGACGCCGAGCCTCACCCCCGCATCGGCGGCGAGGGCCGCGTCGGGGCGGACGCCGGCGAAGACGAGCACAACGTCCGCCTCACGCGAGATGGTTGCGCCGTTCGGCGAGCCGCCTTCCACGACCAGGGCTGGCGCCCCTGACGTCCGACCTCGACTGATGCGTTTCACCGCGGTACCGGTGATGACCTCGACGCCGCGTGCGCGCAACTCGGCCGCGACGAGCCGTCCCAACTCGGGATCAACCGTCGGCAGCACCTCGGGAAGCTGCTCCACCTGGGTCACGGCGAGTCCGCGCGACACCAGCGCCTCGGCCATCTCCAGCCCGATGTAGCCGGCGCCGATGATCACCGCTCTGCGCGGCGCGTTCGTGGTCAGCGACCTCATGACCGCGAACGTGTCGTCCATGGAGTGGAGCACGTGAACGCCCTCCGCCGGGCCCAGCTCTTCCAACCCATCGATTGGGGGGCGGACCGGCACCGCCCCGGTGCCAATCACCAGAGCGTCGTACGGGATTCGATGCATCTGCCCGGTGTTGCCGCGCGCGTGAAGCTGGTGGGCATCAGCGTCGACTCGTTCGACCACGGTGTCGAGGAGCAGTTGCATCCCCGTCGCTTCGAGGTCCGCAATCGTACGGTGGGCAAGGCGGTGCCAGTCGGGCACGTCGCCGGACACGTGGTAGGGGATGCCGCAGATGGAGAAGTTGGGGTAGGCGTCGGCGACCACCACCATGACCTCCGCGCCCGAGTCCAACTCACGAACGCGCAGCGCTGCGCTGATGCCTGCGTCACTGCCACCAATGGCCACAACACGCATGTGATCTCCTCAGTCGGTGGACGCGGCGCGCTGTGCGGGCACGACGACGTCCGCCGCGGCCGAGCGCACGCCGGGGTAGAGGAGTCGGATCAGCCCAAAGGCGACGGCGCCCCCCACCGCCTGCGCGCCGACGTATCCGGGCACCGACGCCGGCGCGATGCCCGCGAACGTGTCGCTGAACATGCGGCCGACCGTGATCGCCGGGTTGGCAAAGCTCGTGGAGCTGGTGAAGAAGTAGGCGGCGCCGATGTACGCGCCGACCGCGGCCGGGGTCAGGTTGGCCCGATGGGACCGCGCCAGGGCGAAGATGAGCAGGAGCAGACCGACCACCGCGATGACCTCGGCGAGACCATGCGGACCGCTGATCCGGTCCTTGTGCGAGATGCTCACCACGGCCAGACCGAACATGGCGTTGGCCGCGATGGCGCCGCCGATGCACCCCGCGACCTGCGCTGGCACGTAGGCGGCGGCGTCGCGCCAGCCGATGCCCCCGAAGGCGGCGTCGACGATGCTGACCACAGGGTTGAGGTGACCACCGCTGACGGTGCCAACCATGAGGATGACGGCGAACAGCCCGGCGGCTGTCGCCGCCGCGTTCTCGAGGAGTTCGAGCCCGACCTGGCCGGGGCTGAGTTGTTGAGCGGCGATGCCCGACCCGACCACCACGGCGGCAAGGAACGCGCTGCCGACGAACTCGGCAAGGAGCCGCCGGGGCAGGTCGGGCCGCCGCACCACCTCAGGGGGTCGGCTGTGGGGTTCTCGCGGTCGCGTCGTGCGAGGCCGTTGTCGCCGGCGCGCAA
>DATBCJ010000195.1:0-13412 GCA_036270565.1 Candidatus Dormiibacterota bacterium
GACTGCGAAGCCGGCGTCAAGGCGGCGGTGCACGCGGCCACGGTGCGCATCCTCCGCGCCGACCGCAGCGGCGACGGTCGGCCGTGCCTGGTCTGCGGGCAGCCGGCGGAGTTTGTCGCGCTGATCGCCCGCGCCTACTGACCATGGGCCGGCCGGACTCTGACCTCGCCGGGTTGGTAGCCGGCTACCGGCAGTCCCAGCTGCTGCGCGCGATAGCGGAGCTCGATATTCCTCGCCACATCGCGCCGTCTCCGGTTCCGGTCGAGGTGCTGGCAAGCCTCACCGGCACCGATTTCCGTCTGCTCGCGCGACTGTGCCGCGCGCTGGTTGCCGACGGGATGTTGGATACGAGCCAGGACGGCGCGATCGTGGACACGCCGATCGCCGCACGACTGCGCGACCCGGGGTACCGCGCCATGGTGCTGGGGTGGACGCTGCTGCCCGCCGCGTATGAGCAGTGGGGCCGGCTCAGCGACATCGTCCGCGGTGCGCCGCGAGCGGCCGACACCTTTCATGCGACTCTGGAACACGACCCAGCACAGCTGGCCGCCTACAGCGCGGCCATGGAGTCGACGATAGACGGGTTCAATGCAGTGGTCGCCGGCCACGACTTCGGGCGTTACCGCACCATCGTTGACGTCGGGGGAGGGGAGGGCACCTTCCTCGCCGCCGTCTTGCGCGCCAATCCTTCCGCCCACGGCATCCTGCTCGACCTGCCCGCGGTGGTGGCGGGAGCACCAGCGCGCCTCGCCGGCTACGGGGTGGCCGACCGCGTCGACATCGTCGGGGGTGACGCCTTCGATTCCATGCCCGCGGGCGCTGACGCGTACGTCCTGAGCACCGTGCTTCGGTGTTTCGATGACCCGGACGCCTCACGCCTCCTTCAGCGGTGCCGCCAGGCCATGTCACCCGCGAGCCGGGTGGTCATCGTCGAGATGGTCATACCCGACGACAACGTCAGCGCCGGGTCCGCGATCGCCGACCTGACAGCGCTGGTGGTCTACGGCGGCGGTGACCGCACCGAAGACGAGTGGGCGGTATTGCTGGAGTCAGCCGGCCTGCGCATCGATGCGTCGACAGAGGTTGACCCGCCCTACCGTGTCATCGAGGCCGTCGCGGCGGCCTGATCTGCCGGTGCACTGAGTTCGAATTCGCCACTCCACGGGTACCATGGTCAGGGAGATGGCGATCGACGAACTCCTCGCCAAGACCACCTATCTCCGCGAGGAGGAGCGCGGGGTGCTCAGTCGCGCCTACGCGCTGGCGGAGCGCGCCCACCAGGGGCAGTCGCGCCTCAGCGGTGAGCCGTACGTCAGCCATCCCGTGGCGGTGGCGGGCATCCTCGCCGACCTCGGCCTGGACGCCGACACCCTGGTCGCCGCCCTGCTTCATGACACCGTCGAGGACACCGACGTCACTCGCGAGCAGCTGCGCGAGGAATTCGGCGCCCACGTGGCCAAGCTGGTCGACGGGGTCACCAAGCTCGGCAAGATCCACGTCCACACGCGTGAACAGGCGCAGGCCGAGAACATCCGCAAGATGCTCGTGGCCATGGCCGAAGACATCCGTGTGGTTCTCATCAAGCTCGGAGACCGGCTCCACAACATGCGCACCGTCGGCGCGCACACCGAGGAGCGCCGGCAGCGGATCTCGCGCGAGACGCTCGACATCTACGCGCCGCTCGCTCACCGGCTCGGCATCTGGCAGATCAAGGGCGAGCTCGAGGACCTGGCGTTCGCGCAACTCGACCCCGACAACTACCACGCGGTCGAGGCCAAGGTCAGCAAGGCCGACGAGGAGCGCGCCACGTTCATCCGCAACGTCACCGAAATCCTCGAACGTGAGTTCGAGCGACTCGGCATCGCCGCCGAGATCTCAGGCCGGCCCAAGCACATCTACAGCATCTACGACAAGATGGAGCGGACGCACAAGGAATTCGACGAGATCTACGACCTCATCGCCCTGCGCATCCTGGTCGACAGCATCAAGGACTGCTATGGCGCTCTGGGCACGGTGCACTCGCTGTGGAAACCGATCCCGGGGCGGTTCAAGGACTACGTCGCCATGCCCAAGGGCAACGGCTACCAGTCGCTGCACACCACCGTGGTCTCGCACACCGGCGAACCCATGGAGGTGCAAATCCGCACCCAGGAGATGCACACCACCGCCGAATACGGGATCGCCGCCCACTGGCACTACAAGGAGGGCGCTCAGCAGGCGCGTTTCGACGAGCGCTACGGCTGGCTGCGCCTGCTCATGGACTGGCAGAAGGAGCTGCTCGACGCCGAGGCCTTCGTCGACACCGTCAAGGTCGACATCTTCCAGGACGAGGTGTTCGTCTTCACCCCCAAGGGAGACGTGCGCTCGCTGCCGATGGGCAGCACCCCGGTGGACTTCGCCTACCGCGTCCACACCGACGTCGGTCACCATTGCATCGGCGCCAAGGTCAACAGCCGCATGGTGCCGCTCGACTATCACCTCCAGCATGGCGACATCGTCGAGGTGCTCACCACCAAGGGCGCCCACGCGCCCAGCCGTGACTGGCTGAACTTCGTCAAGACCAGCAGCGCCCGCGAGAAGATCCGCAGCTGGTTCAAGAAGGAGCGCCGCGAGGAGAACATCCAGAAGGGTCGCGAGCAGCTCGACAAGGAGTTCCGCCGGCTCCGCCAGCAGGCCCTGGGCTCGCTGAAGGAGGAGCGTTTGCTCGAGCTCGCCGAGGACTTCAAGTACTCGACGACCGACGACTTCCTCGCCGCCCTCGGCTATGGCGACGTCAGCGCCCGCGGCGCGGTTCTCCGTTACAGCGACCGCGAGTCGCCCGACCAGGCCGGCGAGACGATGGTCCTGGGCATTCCCCTGACCAGCGCCAGCCCGGTGGCCAACGGCCACGTCCGGGTGCACGGCATGAGCGACATGCTCACCACGCTAGCGCAGTGCTGCAAACCGCTCGCCGGCGACAGCATCCGCGGCTATATCACCCGCGGCAAGGGTGTCACCGTGCACCGGGACGACTGCATCAACGTGCGCAACGCGGCCGACCCCGACCGCATCGTCGAGGTGGAATGGGAGCGCGGCACCTCGCAGGTGTACCCGGTCAACATCAAGATCGAGGCGTGGGATCGCACCGGCCTGCTCCGTGACATCGCCGCGGTCATCGCCGAGTCGAAGATCAACCTGTCCGGCGCCGACGTGCAGGTCTACGACGACCGCACCGCGGTGATCTCCACGATCGTGGAGATCGCCAACCTGACCCAGCTCAGCCGGCTGCTGGAGCGGCTCGAGGGGGTGCGCGACGTCCACACCGTGGCCCGGGAGGCCGTGTAGCAGAGAAGCCGGGACGGCGGCGTCGCTCTGGTCGCTGTCCTCGCTGATCGCTGCGGAGCCCCTCGGCTGTCGCCGAGTGGGTCTCCGCGCGGCTGCGGATGCTTCCGCCTCGACGCCGCCCGTCCCTTTCGCCGCGTGCTTACCTTCCGCAGCGGGTGGCCGAGGGTCGCTGGTGGCGATGGCGCCGGTACACTCGGGCGGCTGTGAACCCGATTGCGCCGCCTCGTGGCACCAGGGACCTTCTGCCTGACCAGGTGCCCGCCTGGAAATGGTTCCACGAGAAGCACGCCGCCGTTGCGGAGCACCACGGCTACCAGCTGATCGACACGCCGATCTTCGAGGCCACCGAGCTGTTCTCGCGCAGCGTGGGGGAGGCGACCGACATCGTCGACAAGGAGATGTACACGTTCACCGACCGGGGCGGCCGCTCCCTGACCCTGCGTCCCGAGGGAACCGCGCCGGTGGTCCGGGCCGTGCTCGGGGCGCACCTCGAGCAGCGCTGGCGCCCGGTCCGCGTTCACTACGCGATGCCGATGTTTCGCTACGACCGTCCCCAGGCGGGGCGGCAGCGACAGTTCGCCCAGGTGGGCGTCGAGGTCATCGGCGACCAGGATCCCTGTTACGACGCCGAGGTGATCGAGGTGGCGTGGCGGTTCATGGCCGAGCTCAAAGTCGAGGGCATCGACCTGCAGATCAATTCCCTGGGCGATGCCGACGACAGACAGCGCTACCGCGCCGCGCTGGTGGAGTACTACACACCACTGCGCGACAAGCTGGACGAGGACTGCCGGCGCCGCCTGGAGATCAACCCGCTGCGCCTCCTCGACTGCAAGCGGGACGCCGCCCACGTCGCCGGCGCGCCGCTGCTCACCGAGTCTCTCAGCCAGCAGAGCCGCGAGTACTTCGCCGCCGTCCGCGAGCACCTCGACGCCGCGGAGATTCCGTACACGCACAACCAGCGCCTGGTTCGTGGGCTCGACTACTACGCACACACCGCGTTCGAGTTCTGGCACACGTCGCTGCACGGCGCGCAGAATGCACTCGGGGGCGGCGGCCGGTATGACGGTCTCGCCCAGGAGATCGGCTTCGCGGCAACAGCCGGGGTCGGCTACGCCCTCGGAGTGGAGCGCCTGCTCAAGCTCGCGGCCGACCAGGGCGTCAGCCCCGCTCCGCAGCCGCCGGCCCAGCTGGTCATCTGCACGGTCGGCGGCGCTTCAGCGCTGGAGGCTCGCGACCTGGCACGCCAGCTCCGCAACCGCACGTCGGTCATCACCGACCTCACCGACCGCGCGCTCGAGAAGAAGCTGCGTGACGCCAATCGACTCGGCGCCATGCTGGCGCTGCTGGTGGGGCTCGACGAAGGGTTGGTGCTGCGCAACCTCGACGCTCGCAAACAGCGCGTCGTCGCGGCCGGCGAGGTTCTCGACGCCGTCTCCGCTGAACTGTTGAAGGCAGCGCAGGAGCCGGCCGGATGAGCGTCGAGCGCACCGGCGCCGGCGTGCCGCGAGGCGCCGACGCCGGGACAACGGTCACGGTATACGGGTGGGTCGACCGGCGCCGCGACCACGGCGGGCTCATCTTTTTCGACCTCCGCGACCACACCGGCATCCTCCAGGTGGTCATCAACCCCGAGACGGCGCCGAACGCGCACCGGGCCTCCCATGGCGTCCGCCTGGAATACGTCCTGCGCGTGCATGGACAGCTTCGCCGTCGCGAGCCGCAGAACGTCAACCCACGCCTGGACACCGGCGAGGTCGAGCTTGCCGCGGACGACTGCGAGGTGCTCTCGATCGCCCGCACCCCGCCGTTCCCGGTCAACGAGGACACGGAGGTGGACGAGGCGCTGCGGCTGCGCCATCGCTACCTGGACCTTCGCCGCGTCCGCCTGCAGCGCAACCTGCGCAGCCGGGCGCGCTTCATCGCGGCGCTGCGCAGTGCGATGGGGGAGATGGGTTTCACCGAGGTCGAGACGCCGATGATGATCCGGGCGACACCCGAGGGGGCACGCGACTACCTGGTGCCCAGCCGCCTCCAGCACGGAAGCTTTTATGCGTTGCCCCAGTCCCCCCAGCTCTACAAGCAGCTCTGCATGGTCGCAGGGCTCGACCGCTACTTTCAGATCGCGCGCTGCATGCGCGACGAGGACCTGCGCGCCGACCGTCAGCCGGAGTTCACCCAGCTCGACATCGAGATGTCATTCGTCGATGAGGAGGACGTCTTCACCGTCCTGGAGCGGGCGATCTCGTCGGCGTGGGCGGCCAGCGGGTTCCGCGGCAGCATCAGCACCCCGTTCCCGCGGCTCACCTGGCACGAGGCGATGGAGCGATTCGGCGTCGACAAGCCGGACCTGCGCTTCGGCCTGGAGCTACGCGACCTCACCGAGGTGGCGCGGAGCTGCGGGTTCCGCGTGTTCGCCGACGCCGTCGCGGCGGGCGGGGTCGTCAAGGGGATCGCCGTCCCCGGCGGTGCCGACCTCACCCGGAGCGAGATCGAGGGTCGCCTCATGGATGTGGTGCGCACCTTCAAGGCCCGCGGCCTCGCCTACCTCTGGCGCCGCGACGAGGGCTGGGAGGGCGGCATCGCCAAGTTCTTCAGCGCCGCCGAGCTGGATGCCATCGGGCAGATCAGCGGCGCCGCGGTCGGTGACGCAGTGCTGATGGTGGCCGACCGCCCCCCGGTGGTGGCCGCCGCCCTCGGCGCGCTGCGCAACCAGCTCGCCCGCGAGCGGGCGCTGGCCGACCCCGAGCAGATGGCGATGATCTGGGTCACCGAGTTCCCCATGTTCGAGCGCGACGAGGAGACCGGCGCGCTGACGCCCCTGCATCATCCCTTCACCATGGCCCACCGCGACGACGTGGACCTGCTCGAGACCGACCCGCTGCGAATCCGATCGCGCGCCTACGACATCGTCCTCAACGGTCGCGAGATCGGCAGCGGCAGCATCCGCATCACCGACCCCGCAATCCAGCAGCGCGTCTTCGCAGCGATCGGCATCGACGCCGAGTCGGCGCGGCGCAAGTTCGGCTTCCTGCTCGAGGCGTTCGAGTACGGCGTGCCCCCGCATGGCGGGTTCGCCGCCGGCATCGAGAGGCTGGTGATGGAGGGCCTCGGCGAGGAGAACATCCGGGACGTCATCGCCTTCCCCAAGAACCAGCAGGCCCAGGAACCGATGACCGGTGCGCCCGCCCCGGTCGAGCCGGAACAGCTCGCCGAGCTCGGCCTGCAACTGCGGCCGGCGTCGCCGGCCGAGCGGTCGCGCCCAGAGATCTCCCCGCATCGCGAGGGTTGAGCCCGGCGACCGTGCGGTAGGATCGTCCACGGCACCCGGCCGGCCGCAGCCGTCCACAGATGCGGCTGGACCAACATCAAACGCATCGGGAACCTCATATCCGTTCGCTGGACCTCGGGCCTCCGCATCGCGCGTGTGGATGGGGGAAGGCTTCGTGCGGGATCCCACCTGGTTATCGGGCTCAGCCCCTCGACGGCGTGGCCGGGCCGGGGTGTCATCTCCTCTAGGCTGCTGCGGGTGAGCCCGGGCATCGTCCTCGCCGCGTTGATCGTCGCCATCGGCGCTCAGCTGACCCGCCTCCTGGCGCCCGGTCGCGGCAACTACCTCATCGCACTGGTCTGCGCCGGCCTGGGCCTGCTCGCCGCCGAGCTGGTGGCGCTTGGCGGCCACGGCGGACCCACCGTTGGGGCGGTGCACCCCGTCGCCGACGCCGGCGGGATCGCCATCGTGGAGGTCGCCGGGCTGATCCTCGCCGCCCCCCGCCGGCTTCCTCGTCGATAATCGCGGCTCACCCCTCATCCCCGGTCAGGGAGATCCGTGCTGCGCTTTCCATTCGGTCGTCGAGGGCTCCTCGCCGCCGCCGCCATCTCCGGCGCGATCGTGTACTGGCGCGTTGCCGAGCAGCGCCGCTCGCGAGAGGCCAGTGCGGAGATCGACGATGCGATCGCCGAGGGGCGGGCCGCCGCCGACCGCCTGCTGGCGGGCTCGGCGCCGGAGGCTGAACAGTTTGACGAGCGCTGATATGGGGTACTTCGCAAGCGGGATGACAAGGACCACGTCCGAGCTCCGTCTGCCGGCCGACCCCGCCTACATCGTCGTCGCCAAGCGCGCGGCCTCGGCCTTTGCCGTGGTGGCGGGCTTCGACGTTGAGGCGGTGCACGACCTCACCATCGCAGTCGCCCAGGCGTGCGAGAACGCCCTCGCGTGCACGGCGCGGGTGGGCGGCGTGGGGGTGGGGCAGATCCGGCTGACCTTCATCGTCGAGGGCGAGCGCCTCGAGGTGCAGGTGCAGAGCAGCTGCGCACGCGAGGTGGTGGCCCAGGCGGCCGCCGCCAAGCAGCGTGCCGCGGTGGCGGCGGTGGAGCGTGAGCGCCAGGAGGTGGCCGCGGCCACGGACCTGGCCCTCCGGCTCATGGGGCTGTTCGTCGACGACCACAGCTACCGGGTCGACGAGCGCACCGGTGGTCTGCGCGTCCGGCTGACGAAGTACAAGGCTTCGTGACCCGGACGCCCCGTGAGGACGGGGCGGCGCGGACCGGAGCGACCCGGACGATGGCCAAACCGGCGCCGAGCCCGCGGCGCGACCTCGTGCGCCGGCTGCTCCGCGAGTACCGCGACAACCACGACCCCACCGTTCGCGAGCGCCTCGTCGAGCTGAACTCGGACCTGGTCCACTTCATCGCCCGCCGCTTCGCCAACCGCGGCGAGCCGCTGGAGGACATCGAGCAGGTTGGGTTCCTTGGCCTGATCCACGCCATCGAGCGCTTCGACCCATCGCTCGAAAATGAGTTCAGCACCTTCGCCACGCCCACGATCATGGGCGAGATTCGCCGCTACTTCCGCGATCGGTCGTGGGCGGTGCGGGTGCCCCGGCGCCTGCAGGAGAACCTCCTCCGGGTCAACGCCGCGTCGCAACAGCTGAGCAGCGAGCTGGGCCGCGCCCCGACCGTGACCGAGATCGGCGAACGAATTGGGCTGGAGCCCGAGGACGTCCTCGCCGCCCTCGAGGTGTCGCCGGCCCAGCACACCGTCTCCTTCGAGACGGCGCCGGGAGGACGCGCCGAGGAGGCCACCACCCTGGGCGAGCGGCTCGGCGCCGAGGACAGCAACCTCGACCGCGTCGAGATGCGCTCGCTCCTCGAACAGGCGATGGCGCACCTCAACCCGCGGGAGCGAGAGATCATGGCACTGCGCTTCGTGGAAGAGCTGCCCCAGACCGAGGTGGCCAAGCGGCTCGGTATCTCGCAGATGCACGTCTCGCGCCTCCAGCGCGCCGCCGTGGAACACCTCAGGCGCGAGATGGGGGACCCTGCCGCCGTCTGAGCGCCTCGAATCGGGCGATTTGCCGGGTAGCGGTTACACTTGCCGCGATTTCCCCGCAGTCATCGGCTCGCGCCCGCGGGCCGCACACAATTGGACGGGCGTTTGCGCACAAACGAGATCCGGGAACGTTTTCTCAGCTACTTCGAACACCACGGACACCATCGTCTGGCGAGCGCATCGCTGATCACCCACGACGATCCGTCCCTGCTGTTCACCGTGGCCGGCGTGGTCCCTCTCAAGCCGTACATCACCGGGGAGATGGCGCCGCCGGCTCCGCTGCTGGTCTCCTGCCAGAAGTGCTTCCGCGGCCAGGGCTTGCGCGACGACATCTCCGAGGTGGGTGATGACACCCACCACACCTTCTTCGAGATGCTCGGCAACTGGTCGATCGGCGAGTACTTCAAAGAGGGAGCCATCAACCTCGCCTGGGAGCTGCTCACCGACGGTTTCGGGCTCGCCGGCGATCGGCTCTGGCCGAGCATCTACCCCGACGACAGTGAGTCGGAGCGGTGCTGGCGCCAGGTGGGCGTCCCCCCCGAGCGCATCGCTCGCCTCACCGACAACTGGTGGCAGGCAGGCCTGACGGGTCCGTGCGGCTATGACAGTGAGATCTTCTGGGACTGGGGCGGTCCGTGCTCGTGCGGACGGGAAAGCTGCCGCCCCGATGACGGGTGCGGCGGCGACCGCTGGGTCGAGATCTGGAACCTGGTCTTCATGGAGTTCGACCAGGACGAGGCCGGTCACCGTGCCCCGCTGCCCAAGAAGACCGTCGACACCGGCATGAGCCTGGAGCGCCTCGCCTCCGTCGTCCAGGGTGTGCGCAGCGACTACGAGACCGACGTCTTTGCCGGCATCGTCGCCGACTTCGCCGCGCGCGCCCCGGCCGCCGTCGACTCCCCCGCGCGGACGGCCAGCCTCCACGTGCTCGCCGACCACGTCCGCGCCGCCGTCTTCCTGATCGCCGATGGTGTGCTCCCCGGCACCGACGGTCGCGGGTACGTTCTCCGCCGGGTCATCCGCCGGGCGGCCATCCACGGCCGGCGGATCGGGTTGCAGGGGGGCATGGCGCCCGCCGTGGCGGTTGTGGTCGAGGCGATGGGCGACGCCTACCCGGAGATCGCCGAGAATCGGCAGCTGGTGGAGAGCACCATCAGGGCCGAGGAGGAGTCGTTTGCGCGCACCCTGGACGCCGGCGCCGACCGTCTGGCCGCCCTGCTCGAGTCGGGCGTCGGAACCATCCCCGGCGACGAGGCGTTCCGGCTGCATGACACGTTTGGCCTGCCCATCGAGTTGACCGTGGAGATGGCATCAGAACAGGGGATCGCCGTCGACCGCGCCGGCTTCGATGCGGCCATGGCCGAGCAGCGGGCCCGCAGCAAGGCCGCGCGGGTGCTCGTCGGCTTCGAGGGCGGCCCCCAGCTACCGGAGACCGTCTTCGTCGGCTACGACGTCCTGGAAACGCCCGCGACCGTCCTCAGGATCGGCGGCGCCGACGCCCGCGACCTCCTTCCTGAGGGTGCCGAGGATGCCGTCATCCTCGACCGCAGCCCGTTCTACGCGGAGGCGGGCGGGCAGGTGGGCGACACCGGCGTCCTGATCTTCGACGGCGGCCGGGCCCGCGTTCTCGACACCACCTACGCGGGAACAGCCCGGGTCCACAGGGTGCGCGTCGAGGACGGGACGCTGGCCACCGGGACGACGGTGCACGCGGTCGTCGACGCAGACCGGCGGGCCCAGGTGGCGCGGCACCACAGCGCCACCCACTTCCTCAACCAGGCTCTGCGTGAGGTGCTCGGCAGCGCCGTGGTCCAGCGCGGCTCCTTCGTGGGTCCGGAGCACACCACCTTCGATTTCTCGTTCCCGCGCGCCGTGAGCCAGGTGGAGCTGCACGACATCGAGGCGCGGGTCAACGCCCACGTCCGCGCCGACCTCGAGCGCCGCGTCGACGAGATGTCCCTCCCGGAGGCCAAGGCCAGCGGGGCGGTGGCGCTCCTCGACGAGAAGTACACCGACGCCGTGCGCGTCGTCGACTTCGGTGGCTGGTCGCGCGAGCTCTGTGGCGGCACCCACGTCCACCACGCCGGGGAGGTCGGTGCGGCGATCATCGTGTCCGAGAGCAGCATCGGCCAGGGCATCCGCCGCATCGAGATGGTGGCCGGCGAAGCCGCCCAGCGACACTGGCAGGTGAACGACGACGCGCTGCTCACCACCGCCCGTGCGCTCCGGGCCAAACCCGCCGAGGTCCCCGACCGGGTCGCGGGCCTGCAGGAACAGCTGCGCCGGGCGGCGCGCGAGCTCGACGACGCCAAGCGTCGCGGTGGCCACGCGCTGGCGGCGGTGCCCTCGCGCATCGAGGACCTCGGCGCGGTTCGCTACGCGGTTCTGGAGGTCGACGCCGGCGCCGACGCGATCGTTGACGTCCTGGACAGGCTCTTCGCCGAGCAGCTCGGGGGTGAGGGCGTGGCCGTCGTGGTGGGGCGCGACAGCTTCGCCATCAAGGCCGGTCCGGCCGCCCAGGCGCTGGGCATCCGCGCCGGCGACCTGGTCAAGGCGGCCGCCGACGTCATGGGCAGCCGGGGCGGCGGCCCGGCCGGCTTCGCCAGGGGTGGCATCAGGGACGCCGCGCAGCGCGACAGCGCGCTCGTGCTGCTCCGCGACACCGTCGCGCGGTTGGCAAGCGGGGTGACCGCGTGAGCAAGCGCAAGTTCTCCCTGCTGCGCCGGCGCGCCGAGTTCAACACGCACTACACCGTCCTCGACATCGGCACCGAGTTCGTCAAGGCGCTGATCGTCAAGCGCGAGGAGGACAAGGGCATCGTCATCGGCGCCTCGCGGGTCCGCCAGGCGCTCACCGACATGCAGGGCGGCGCCGTCGCCGACATCCAGTCGGTGATCGACAACTGCGACAAGGCCCTCACCGAGGCGGAGGACATGTGCGAGGTGGTGCCCGGCCAGGCGATCATGGGCATCGCCGGCGAGCAGGTCCGCGGCTTCAGCACCACCGTGACCATGCCCCGGCCGCAGCCGCAGGCACGCATCAGCCAGGCCGACATGGCCGCCGCGCTGCAGGCGGTGCAGCGGCGCGCGCTCAAGGAGGCGGTGCGGCAGATGTCGCACGAGCTCGGCGTCGCCGAGGTCAACGTCAAGCTGGTGCACAGCACGATAACCTCGGTGCGCATCGACGGCTACGCGGTCAGCAATCCCATCGACTTCCAGGGCAACGTTGTGGACATCACCGTCTTCAACACGTTCGCTCCGCTGCATCACATCGGGGCGCTGCAGACCGTCGCCCAGGAGCTCGACCTCGAGGTGGTCGCCACCGTGGCCGAGCCGTATGCTCTGGCACGCGGCTGCAACAACGACGACATCGAGGAGCGCGGCGCCATCTTCATCGACGTCGGCGGTGGCACCACCGACGTCGCGCTGGTGCGCAACGGCGGCATCGAGGCCACCCGGATGTTCGCTCTCGGCGGCCGCAGCTTCACCAAGCGGCTGGCCGGCGAGCTCCAGATCTCGATGGGAGAGGCGGAGCGCTACAAGCTCTCCCACGGCGACAACCGGCTCGCCGCCGAGCAGCGTGCGCTCGCCCACCAGGCGCTCACCCCCACCGCCGAGGTGCTCGCCCAGGGCGTCTCGCTCACGCTCGAGGAGCTGGCCGGCGGCAGCCCGCTGCCCGCCAACATCTACCTCGCCGGCGGCGGCTCCGCCCTGCCGGAGGTGGCAGAGCAGCTCGCGGCGGTCGACTGGTCCCAGTCATTGCCGATGGCGCACGCCCCATCGGTGCGCGTTCTCGGCCCCGACGATGTGCAGCGCGTCTACGACAGCACGGGGCTGCTGGTCGGCAGCCAGGACGTCACCCCGATGGGTCTCGCCCACCACGCCATCTCCATCGAGGACGACGCCGACCAGCCGCTGGGCGGCCTGATGCGGCGTGTCCTCAAGACGATGAAGGTCTAGCCATGCCACAGGTGATCTACACGGAGCAGAGCGAGGAGATCGTCGAGCTCATCGACCGGGTTCGCAAGGCGCCGGACAGCGAGGTGGCGCTGGTTCTCGGGGCCGGGGCGGCGGGGATGCAGTCCCCGCTCAACGTGCGCTTGCTGCGCCAGCTGGGCACTCGCGCCGGCAAGACGGTCTCGATCATCAGCGGCGACCCCTACATCCAGGAGCTGTCGCGCGTCGGCGGCCTGGCCACGTACGCGTCGGTGCCCGCATACGAGCGCGGCATCCAGACGGTGCGCTCCCACGCCGACGAGAGCGGCGGGGCCGCCGCCGCGGGCGCCACCGGCGTGGCGCTGGCGACCGCTCCGCTCGCCCCGCCCGCGCCACCACCGTTGCCGCCGCGCACCGCGACCACCGCGCCCGCCGGCGGCAGGGGCCTGGGTGCCCGACGCAGGGCGCTGTACTTTGCGGCGGCCGGCCTGGTGATCCTCGGCCTCGTCCTCTTCGTGGTCGTGGCTCCCTCGGCCAAGGTGACCATCACGCTGGCGGGGACGCCTCTGACGGTCAACCCGACCATCCAGGGCAGCCCCGACGCGGCCAACGCCGGACAGGCCGACCACATCGTGACCTCGGTGGTCAGCAGTTCCCAGTCCGCGCAGTTCAACGCCAAGCCTACGGGCACGCAACCGGTTCCGGCCACGGCGGCGGCGGCCCAGATCGTGCTATCGACCGACCTGCCCACCGTGGCGCCGTTCACGGTTCCCAAGGGGGAGGAGTTCGACACCGCGGACAACCCGCCGATCAAGTTCTTCGCG
>DATBCJ010000196.1:0-2157 GCA_036270565.1 Candidatus Dormiibacterota bacterium
GCGGTGGGCTCTTCTGGACACATGGTGACGCACGCTGTCTTGCAGGAATCTGACGACCCGCTGTGAGGTTGCTGGGCGAAGCGAGCTATTCGGCGGCGGCGCCGAAGTGGTCGAGCAGCGCCCTCGAGTAGTAGTCCTCCCAGGTGCCGGGCTGGGGCGAGGCGGTGTACTCCTTGTCGAGCTTGACCAGGAGGTAGACCAGCTCGCTGCGCACCGGCACGTCGCCGATCAGGTCGGGCAGCTCGGAGAGGTCGACCAGCCAGTCGGCGTACCACGACGCCCAGTCGGCGTCGTCGCCGTCGACGATGCGGAACACGCGGTGGTGCGTCTCAGCCGCCTCGTGCAACAGCTCGCAGATCTGCGTCACAGCGTCGCTCATGGTTGCCACCTCCGAGCGCGCATCCTAGTGGTTCGGCAGGGCTCCCGCCCCAGGCCACCCACTAGAATCGCCGCTCGTGTCCACGCTCATCTCTCCGATCGACGGCGTTCTCGTGGATCGGCGACGGCCGCTGCACGACTTTGACGGCGCGCTCACCGACCCAGGCGCGCGCTCGCTGCGCGTCTCCGACGCTGTGGTGGCCGACCTGGCCATGCTCGGCAACGGCGCGTATTCGCCGCTGACCGGGTTCATGAGCCAGGACGACTACTCGAGCGTGGTGGAGGGGGCCCGGCTGGCGGGCGGGACGGCATGGACCCTGCCGATCACGCTGCCGCTGAGCACGGACCAGGCGCACGGGCTGTCGGCGGGGGACGTCGTGGCCCTGCGCGACGACCGCGACGCATTCGTTGGCACCATCACCGTGCGCGACGTGTTCACCCGCGACGCGCGGGTCGAGGCGCGCGAGGTGTATCGCACCGAGGACGCCGCCCACCCCGGGGTGCGCGCGCTGTTCGCGCAGGGCAACCTGCTGGTCGGCGGCGACGTCGACGTCGTGCAAACGGCTGACGCGGACGACGTGCTCACGCCAGCGCAGACGCGGGCGGAGTTCACCCGCCGCGGCTGGTCGACGGTGGTGGCGTTCCAGACGCGCAACCCCATCCACCGCGCCCACGAGTACCTCACCAAGGTGGCGCTGGAACAGATCGACGGGCTGCTGCTGCATCCCCTGTCGGGCGCCACCAAGGACGACGACGTGCCGCTGGACGTGCGGGTTCGCTGCTACCAGGTGCTGCTGGAGAACTACTACCCGCGCGAGCGCACCGTGCTCAGCCTCTTCCCAGCGACGATGCGGTACGCCGGGCCGCGCGAGGCGATCTACCACGGGCTGGTGCGCCGCAACTACGGCTGCTCGCACTTCATCATCGGCCGCGATGCCGCCGGGGTGGGCAGCTACTACGGCACCTACGACGCGCAGGCGCTCTACGACGAGCTCGGCGGCGCGGAGCGGCTCGGCTTCACCGCTTTGAAGTTCGAGCACTCCTTTTATTGCAACGCCTGCCAGGGCATGGCCAGCACGCGCACCTGCCCACACGGCAACGAGGACCGCCTGGTGCTGAGCGGGACCGCGGTGCGCGAGATGCTCACCCGCGGCGAGGAGCTGCCCGCCGAGTTCACCCGCCCCGAGGTGGCGGCGGTGCTGCGCGAGGCGTACGCACGGGTGGGAGCTCCGGCCGCCGGCTGACGGTTTGTCGGCCCACCGGCCCTGAACCGCAGGGACCTCCGGCCCGCGTGATCGATGACCTCAGCCTCTGGGGCAAACGGCTGCGGACGGCCAGGCTGGGCGCATCGAGCAACCACCTCAAGGAGCACACCCGTGAAGACCGTTGTCGCATTCGTGGTGGCCGTCGTCGGCGGCCTCATCTTCCTGACCGCCGGCACCGTCGGCTGGAGCGTGGGCCGCGGAGCGGTCACCGCCGCCGCGGTGACGCACCCCGCCGTGGCCAAGGGACACCTCGACCTGACCATCGTGACCCCCGACATGCTCGGTACACAGATCGGCCCGGCGTACCTGCCGTCGGCGATCACGGTCCCGGCCAACACTCTGGTCACCGTCACGGTGGCCAACTTCGACGGCGCCACGCCGCTCACCGGCGCAGACGAGAAGTACGCCAAGTCCACCGGGATCAAGGGGTCGCTGTCGTGCAGCGCGCTCGACCCGACCAACCCGAATGGCGTGGCCACGACCCCTGCCACGACGTCAACCTCGCTCGACCCCG
>DATBCJ010000197.1:0-3812 GCA_036270565.1 Candidatus Dormiibacterota bacterium
CGGTGACGACTACGACCGCCGCGCTGTCGACTGGCTCGCCGATGAGTTCAAAAAGGACCAGGGAATCGATCTGCGCAACGACCGCCAGGCCCTTCAGCGCCTCACCGAGGCCGCCGAGAAGGCCAAGATCGAGCTGTCGCAGCGGATAGAGACCGAGATCAACCTCCCCTTCATCACCGCTGACGCATCTGGGCCGAAGCACCTCGCCATCACCCTGTCGCGCAGCAAGTTCGAGCAGCTCACCGCTGACCTCACCGAGCGCTGCCGCAAGCCCTTCGAGGCGGCGCTCAAGGATGCCGGCCTCACCGCCAAGGACCTCGACGAGGTCATCCTCGTCGGCGGGTCGACGCGCATGCCGGTGATCCAGGAGCTGGTCAAGTCGCTGACCGGCAAGGAGCCGCATCGCGGCGTCAACCCGGACGAGGTGGTGGCGATCGGCGCTGCCATCCAGGGTGGCGTGCTCAAGGGCGACGTCAAGGACGTGCTCCTTCTCGACGTCACGCCGCTGTCGCTCGGCATCATGACCGAGGGTGAGGTGAACACCAAGCTCATCGAGCGCAACACCACCATCCCGACGTCGAAGTCACAGGTGTTCTCCACGGCGTCGGACAACCAGAACTCGGTCGAGGTGGTGGTCCTCCAGGGCGAGCGTCCGCTGGCCCGCGACAATCGCATCCTCGGCACCTTCAACCTCGACGGCATCGCCCCAGCCCCACGCGGCATGCCGCAGATCGAGGTCACCTTCGACATCGACGCCAACGGCATCCTCAATGTCAGCGCCAAGGATCGCGGTACGGGCAAGGAGAACCGGGTGACCATCACCGGCTCGACGACGCTCGACAAGACCGAGGTCGACCGCATGGTCAAGGAGGCGGAGGCCAACGCCGACGAGGACCGCAAGCGCGCTGAGTCGATCGAGGTCAAGAACCGTGGCGAGAACCTCGCCTACCAGGCGGAGAAGGCGCTCAGCGATGCCGGCGACAAGGTGCCGGCCGACGTGCGCAGCGACATCGAGGCCAAGGTCAAGGCGGTGCGCGACGCCATCGGCACGGGCGACAACGACGCCATCAAGCGCGCCACGGACGACCTCCAGGGCTCGATCCAGAAGATCGGCGAAGCCGTGTATGCGCAGAGCGGTGCTCCCACCGAGGGCGGCGGCTCCAACGGTGCCGGGGGTGGCGGCGAGGAAGGCGCGCCACCGGCCGGCGAGGACGTCGTCGACGCCGAGTTCAAAGAGGTCTGATCACCGACGGGTAGAGCCCGGCGCCGTCATCGCGACGGCACCGGGCTCTTTTTTGCGCGCGTCCCAGGGCGTGGCAGAAATTGGTTGTTGCACCGACCAATACCACGTTGCCCAAACCCTCGGTAGAAGAGCAAAATCGGGCTGCCTGACGCCCATGGCGGCGTCATATGGAGAGGAGGCAAGCCTCATGGCGCGTGTATTCGAGGACACGGCGATTCGGACGCCCGAGCAGGCGACACCGCTGGTGGCGGACCCGGCTCCGCTTGGCCTGGCCGGCTTCGGGGTCACGACCCTGCTGCTGTCGCTGATCAACGCGAAGATCCTTCCCGCCACCCTGACCGTACTGGTGATGTCGATGGCGCTCGCGTTCGGTGGCCTGGCGCAACTGCTGGCCGGGATGTGGGCATTCAAGCGGGGCAACACTTTCGCGGCCACAGCCTTCACCTCGTACGGTGCGTTCTGGATCAGCTTCTACCTTCTCGTCGTGGTGTTCCTGCCCGGCGCGTCGAAGGCCAGCACCGCTGACGTCGAGAACTTCATCGGCTGGTACCTGCTGGCGTGGGGCATCTTCACCGCGTACATGACCGTTGCCTCCCTGGCCGGCGCTCGTGCCGTCCAACTCGTCTTCGCGCTCCTGACCCTCACCTTCGTGGTGCTGGCCATCGGGCACTTCGGCCAGAGCAGCGGGACCATCCAGGTCGGCGGCTACATCGGACTCGCCACCGCCGCCGCGGCGATCTACGCGTCCTTCGCCGACGTGACCAACGCCAACTTCAAGCGGAAGGTGCTGCCCACCTGAGATAGGAAGCGCACCACGACGACCAGCGTCGCGCAAGGGTATGGAGGAGACCACCCTATGGCTCAAGCGGCTTCCGACTCCACGATCGACGCCCTCCTCAAGGAGGGACGCACGTTCCCACCCAGCGAGGAGTTCAAGGCGCGCGCGAAGGTTCGTGATGACTCGCTGTACCGCGAGGCGGAGGCGGACCTGGAAGCCTACTGGGCCAAGCAGGCGGAGAAGTACCTGACCTTCTTCCGCAGGTGGGACACCGTCCTGGAGTGGAAGCTCCCCTTCGCGCGCTGGTTCGTCGGCGGCACCCTCAACGCCAGTTACCAGTGCCTGGACCGCCACGTCGAGGCTGGACGCGGCGACCGGGCCGCCTACCTGTGGGAGGGCGAGCCCGGCGACACGCGCACGATCACCTACAAGGAGCTGCTCGACCAGGTCTGCAAGTTCGCCAACGCGCTCAAGGATCTCGGGGTCAAACGCGGCGACCGCGTTGGTATCTACATGGGGATGGTCCCCGAGCTGCCGGTGGCGATGCTCGCCTGTGCGCGCATCGGCGCGGCTCACTCCGTCGTGTTCGGCGGCTTCTCCGCTGAGGCCGTTTCCGATCGGATGAACGACTCGGGATCAGTCCTGCTGATCACCCAGGACGAGGCCTGGCGCCGGGGCGGCACCGTCCCGCTCAAGCGCAGCGTGGACGAGGCGCTCGCCAAGACTCAGACGATCCGGAACGTGGTCGTGGTCAGGCGCACCGGCAACGAGGTGCCGATGACCGAGGGACGCGACCACTGGTACCACGACCTCGTCGCCGACCAGTCGGCGACATGCGAGCCCGAGCAGATGGACTCCGAGGACCTGCTGTTCACCCTGTACACGTCGGGGACGACGGCCAAGCCCAAGGGGATCAAGCACACCACGGCCGGCTACCTGCTGCAGACCATGTACACCCACGACCTGGTCTTCGACATCCAGCCGGACACCGTCTTCTGGTGTGCCGCCGACATCGGCTGGGTGACCGGGCACAGCTACATCGTCTACGGGCCGCTCGGCAACGGGGTCACCTCGGTGATGTACGAGGGGACGCCCGACTTCCCCGACAAGGACCGCTGGTGGGCGACCATCGAGAAGTACGGTGTCACCGTCCTCTATTGCGCGCCGACCGCGATCCGCACATTCATGAAGTGGGGCAAGGAGTTCCCCGAACGTCACGATCTCTCCTCGCTGCGCCTGCTCGGCACGGTTGGCGAGCCGATCAACCCCGAAGCGTGGGTGTGGTACCGGCAGTACATCGGCGGCGGCCGCACCCCGGTGGTCGACACCTGGTGGCAGACCGAGACCGGCGGCATCATGATCGCCCCGCTTCCCGGCGTCCTGACTCTCAAGCCCGGGTCGGCAACCCGCCCATTACCCGGCGTCTTCGCGTCTGTGGTGGACGAGGAGGGCACCGAGGTGCCGGCTGGGCGCGCCGGCTACGCCGTGCTGACCCGTCCGTGGCCGGGCATGCTGCGCGGCATCTGGGGCGACGACGAGCGCTACAAGGAGACGTACTGGAACAAGTACGGCGACAAGTACTTCGCAGGCGACGGCGCGCGCATCGACGAGGACGGCTACTTCTGGTTCATGGGGCGCGTCGACGATGTAATGAACGTCAGTGGACACCGCATCAGCACCACCGAGGTCGAATCGGCGCTCGTCGACCACCCGTCGGTCGCCGAGGCGGCGGTGACGGCCAAGGCGGACGAGCAGACCGGACAGGCGATCGCCGCCTTCGTGACGGTGCGG
>DATBCJ010000198.1:0-2512 GCA_036270565.1 Candidatus Dormiibacterota bacterium
CTGCAAGCGGTCGAGCCCGACGACGACGACGACCATGTCGACGGCAGCGAGGCCGGCGGGGTCCTGGGCGAGGTGCTGCAGCAGAACATCCTCCCGCTGTCCGACGGCGCGGGCAACGCTCCGAGGCGCCTGCCGGGCTGACACCGGGGCCCGGCGCCCGGGCTCCCGATGCGAGCGCGGACCGGGCGGGCCGCACGGCGGAACAACAGCGCGAAACGGCAGGACAGACGGCAGGCAGACGGTAGGGCCGAGGCGAACATCGGCGACGTACTCTGCTCGGGTGCTCCACGTCCACCGCTCCGACCGCGCCGACGACCTCGTCGCGCTGCTGGCCGAGCTGGTGGCGGTGCCGTTGCCCGACCCGATGCAGGCGGAGGTGGTGTCGGTGCCGACGCAGGGCATCGAGCGCTGGCTCTCGCAGCGCCTGTCGGGCCATCTCGGGGTGAGTCCGGGCGCGCACGACGGGGTGTGCGCCAATGTCGAATTCCCGTTTCCCGGCACCCTGATCGCCGGCGCGCTGGCGGAGGCGTCCGGCGTCGACCCCAAAGCGGATCCCTGGTTGCCCGAACGCGCGGTCTGGCCGCTGATGGAGGTCGTCGAGGAACACTTCGCCGACCCGTGGCTCGCGCCGCTCGCCAAGCACATCGAGAACTCCGAAACGGTCGAGGGCTCGAAGCGGTTCTCGAGCATCCGTCACGTGGCCGACCTCTTCGACCGCTACGCGGTCCACCGCCCCGACATGGTGCAGCGTTGGGCCGCCGGATCACCCCAGCTCGGCGAGGCGACCTGGCAGGTCGACCTGTGGCGGCTCCTGCGGGCGCGGATCGGTCGACCGGGACCCGCCGAGCGCCTGGTCGACGCCTGCCAACGGCTGCGCAAGGAGCCCGACCTGCTCGGGCTGCCGCCGCGGCTGTCGCTGTTCGGGCTCACCCGCTTGGCGGCGAGCTACCTCGACGTCCTCGACGCGATCGCCAAGGGCCGCGAGGTGCATCTCTTCCTCCTGCACCCGTCGCCGGCCCTGTGGGCCCGCCTGCAGCCGGAGGTCGACGCGGCGTCGCGCTTCGTCCTGCGCGCCGAGGACCCGACGGCGACCACGCCGAACCATCCACTGCTCGCGTCGTGGGGCCGCGACGCGCGCGAGATGCAGCTGGTGCTGGGCGGCGCGGTCCCCCACGGCCAGGAGGTCGCGGCGGAGCCCGGGTCCGCTGCGACGCTGCTGCAGCGCATCCAGGACGACATCCGCTTCGACCGGCTGCCTGCCGGCACCGGCGGCGACGATGGTGAGCGGCCGCTGCTGGAGGCGGACGACCACAGCATCCGCGTGCACTCGTGCCACGGCCGGGGGCGCCAAGTCGAGGTGTTGCGTGACGCGGTGCTGCATCTCCTGGCGGACGACCCGACGCTCGAGCCGCGCGACATCATCGTCATGTGCCCTGACATCGAGCACTTCGCGCCGCTGATCCAGGCGACGTTCGGCGCGCACGACCTGAACGACGGGCCCTCGGACGCCACCCGCCAGCTCCAGATCCGGCTGGCGGACCGCTCACTGCGCCAGACGAACCCCGTGATGGGCGTGCTGGCCGAGGTCATGGAGCTCGCCACGGCGCGGATCACGGCGAGCGAGGTCCTCGACCTGGCGGGCCGGGACCCCGTCCGGCGGCGCTTCGGGTTCAGCGACGACGACCTGTTCCGCCTCGAGGAGTGGGTCAACGGCGCGTTCGTGCGGTGGGGATTCGACGCCGAGCACCGCCGCACGTTCCAGCTGGCGGACATCGACGCCAACACCTGGCGCGCCGGGCTGGACCGGATCCTGCTCGGGGTGGCGATGGCGGAGGACGCGCAGCGCCTCTTCGGCGAGACGCTGCCGCTCGACGACGTCGACAGCGGCGACATCGAGCTGGCCGGCCGCCTCGCCGAGTTCGTGCACCGCCTGCAGCGGGTGCTCGACGAGCTGGCGGAAGTGCGGACGGTGCGCGACTGGGCCGACACCCTGGCCCGGGCGTCCGACGCGCTGAGCGCGACGTCGCCGCGCGACGACTGGCAACGCGCGCAGCTCACCGCGGTGCTCGAGGAGCTCGTGGCCGAGGCGACGGCGGGAGAGGATGCCAGCGGGGTGGAGCTCAGCTGTGACGACATCCGCTCGATCATGGCGGACCGCCTGAAGGGCAAGCCGACAAGGGCGAACTTCCGGACCGGGCATCTCACCGTCTGCACCCTCGTCCCGATGCGCTCGATCCCGCACCGGGTGGTGTGCCTGCTCGGGCTCGACGACGGCAGCTTCCCCCGGCACGTCGAGCGGGACGGGGACGACCTGACGGCGCGCGCGCCCAGGGTCGGCGACCGCGACGTGCGCAGCGAGGACCGCCAGCTGCTCCTCGACGCGCTGCTGGCGGCGCGGGATCACCTGATGATCACCTACTCGGGGCGCGACGAGCGCTCGAACCTGCCGCGCCCGCCGGCCGTCCCGGTCGGGGAGCTGCTCGATGTGGTGGACCACACGGTGCGGGCGGCC
>DATBCJ010000199.1:0-5225 GCA_036270565.1 Candidatus Dormiibacterota bacterium
AAGAGCACAAGGACGAGCGCCTGCATGGTGGATCCCGTGCGCGCCACCACCGTCGCGCCGGCGAGACGGCGGAAGCCGGGCACGGCGAACAGGGCGCGGTAGGTCACCGGCGCGTCGAGCAGGGTCACGTGGTCACGGTGCCACAACCACCGCGCAGCGCGGCGTCGACGCGCGCCTCAGGTCAGCTGCCGACCGTGACGTCCCTGCCCCGCGGCGAAGCGCGCCGCGCCGGCGCTGGTCTCACCGCTGCTGATCACCGCGATGCCGCGGCGCGTCTCGTTGACCAAGGCGTCGGCCGTCGTCAGCGACCACTGCTCGTACGTCGACATGCGGTCACTGCGCAGGCACGTCTGTGGAAGCTCGGCCAGCTGATGAGCCAGCGCCACGGCTTCGCGCAGCGCCGCCCCGTCGGTGACGACGCGGGTGGCGAGCCCGATGAGCAGTGCCTCCTCGGCGTGCACGGGACGGCCGGTGAGGATCATGTCGAGCGCACGACCGTGTCCGACGGTCCGCGCCAGCCGGAACGTGCCTCCATCCATCAGCGGGACGCCGAAGCGACGGCAGAAGACCCCGAACACCGCACCCTGGGCGGCGACGCGAAGGTCACACCACAGCGCCAGCTCCAGCCCTCCGGCGACCGCGTGACCCTCCACGGCGGCGATCACCGGCTTGCCGAGCTGCAGTCTCGACACCCCCAGCGGCGCGTCGCCCTCCTCCGACGTGCGCAGCTCGGCGGTGGCGCGCAGGTCGGCGCCGGCGCAGAAGCAGCCGCCCGCGCCGGTGAGCACGGCGACCGACAGCGAGTCGTCGGCGTCGAAATCGCGAAACGCGGCGGCCAGCGCGTCGGCCGTGTCGCGGTCGATCGCGTTGCGCACCTGCGGGCGATCGATGGTCACCGTCAGCACGTCGCCGTCGCGTTCGACCCGCAGCCTGCTCATCGAGCGATGGTCTCGCGAATGACCGCGCGCGGGGTGTACTCTTGCAGGCCACCAGCGTACATCCGTTCGGCACGAGCGCGTGAGGATCCCCGTTGACCAGGCCCGCCCTCGACCCCGACCAGCGCGCCGCCGTGGCCCACCGCGAGGGCCCCTGCCTGGTGCTCGCCGGTCCGGGGAGCGGCAAGACTCACGTCATCGTCGAGCGATTCCTGGCCCTGGTCGAGGAGGGGGTGGCGCCGGCCCGCCAACTGGTGCTCACCTACACGCGCAAGGCCGCCGCGGAGATGCGCTCGCGCGCCGAGCAGGCCCACGGCCCGTTCGCGGGCGAGCCGCCGCTCAGCAACTACCACTCCTTCGCCGGCCGGCTGGTGCGGGAGTGGGGATGGCTGGCCGGCATCTCGCCCGCCTTTCGCATCGCCGACGAGGCCGAGCGCTGGCTGCACCTCGAGGCGGTGCTCGCCGAGCTGCGACCGCGCACGCTCTGGAACCCGCTGCGCCCCCACGACCTGATCGACTCCATCCTCGACGTCATCGGCAAGGCCAAGCAGGAGCTGGTCACGCCGGCACGGTATGCGCAGTGGGCCGCCGCCGAGCTGGCGGCCTGCGACGACCCCGCCGAGCGCGCCCTTCTCGAGCGCCAGGAGGAGCTCGCCCGCGTCTACGCCGCGCTCGACGAGCGCTACCTGCGCCACGCCGTCCTCGACCACGACGACACCATCCTCCGCGCCGAACAGCTGCTGCGCGAGCACGACGCGCCTCGCCACGCGGTCTGCGACGCCATCGAGTACGTGATGGTCGACGAGTACCAGGACACCAACTACGCGCAGGCCCGGCTGGTCGAGACGCTGGTCGCGTCCCATCGCAACATCCTCGTGGTCGCCGACGACGACCAGGCGATCTACAAGTTCCGCGGGGCCAGCCTCGCCAACCTCGAGCGCTTCTCGCGCACCTACCCCGAGCACGCCCGGGTGACGCTGTCGCACAACTACCGCAGCACCGCGCCCATCGTCGCGGCGTCGCAGGCGGTCATCGGCGCCGCCGACCCCACCTCGCGCATCGCCAAGACGCTGGTCGCCGACCGCGGCGACGGCGACGCGGTGGAGCTGTGGGAGTCGCCCGACGAGCGCAGCGAGGTGCTGGGGGTGGCATCGGAGTGCCGGCTGCTCATCGACGCGGGGGTCGGCGCCGCCGACATCGCCTGGCTGTTCCGCCGCCACGCCGACATGCGCGCCGCCATCGGCGCGCTGCGCGAGGTGGGCGTGCCCTACCAGGTGCAGGGAGGTCGCGGCTTCTTCACCCAGCCGGAGATCAAGGACGTGCTCGCGCTGCTCGCCGCCGCCGCCGACCCGGCCGACTCGCAGTCACTGCTCCGCTGCCTGCAGATGCCGTCGTGGAAGGTGAGCAACCGCGGCCGGCTGGCGCTGGTCCAGCTCTGCAGCGAGAACGACGCGCCGCTCCTCGACGTCCTGCGCGACGGGGATGGCTGCGGGCTGGACGCGCACGACACAGCGGGAGCTCTGCGCTGCATCGCCGACATTGAGTCGCTGCACGCAACCAGCGCGCGCGAGGACGTTCGCGAGATCTTCTACGAGGCGCTGGAGCGCAGCGACTTCCTCGGCCTGCTCGACCAGCAGAGCGAGCTGGCCCGCATGCAGACCGGGGCCAACCTCAACAAGTTCGGCGAGCTGCTCGAGTCGTTCGCCGACTGGAGTGACGACCGCCGTCTGAGCACGGCCCTGCACTACCTCGACGTGCTCCGCAACAGCCGCCACGCCGACGAGCTCGCCGGCATCGAGGCGAGGGACGACGGCGTGGTCCTGCTCACCGCGCATTCCGCCAAGGGGCTGGAGTGGCCGGTGGTGATCATCTCCAGCTGTGTCGACGCGCGCTGGCCCGGGCGTGCCGGCACGGCCCGCTCCGCGCTGACGCTGCCCGGCGCCCTGGTGCCGGAGCTGCCCCCACCCGGCGACGCGGTCATCGACGAGGAGCGCCGCCTCTTCTACGTCGCCTGCACCCGCGCCCGCGACCGCCTGGTGCTGTCTCGCGCGCAGCGATACCCGCAGAGCTTCAGGGACGAAGCGGCGTCCCCGTTCCTCGCACCCGTCGCGGCCGGGGCGTCGGTGCGCACCCGCGACGTGCCCCGCGCAGCGCCCATCCACCCCCGCCCGGCGCGCGCCGTCGGCCGCGCGTCCACCGAGCGCCTGGCGCTGGGAGTTTCGGACATCCGTGTCTTCAAGGCGTGCCCGCGTCGCTTCGAGTACCGCCGCCGCTACCGCATGCCGGTGCGGGACTCGCTGCAGAGCTGGTACGGCACGCTCATCCACGCCGTGCTGCAGAACGCGGCGATGCGCCGCAACGCCGGCGAGACGGTCACCGAGGACACCGTGGCGGCGATCTGGAACGAGGCCTGGACGGCGTCGCGCGGGCCCAAAGGGAGCAAGCCCGAGCTGCGCGAGCTCGGCGAGCAGCAGCTGCGGCGGTACGCTCGCACGGACGCGTGGCGCGGAGCCACCGTCGCCGCCGTCGAGGAGACCTTCAGCCTGGCGCTCGACCACGCCGACGTCCACGGCCGCTGGGACCGGCTGGACTCCACCCCCGGCGGCGCCCTCACCGTGGTCGACTACAAGACGGGGCCGCCACGCGACGAGGAGCGTCTGCGCAAGGACATCCAGGTGCGCGCCTACGCCGTGGCGCTGTCACGCAGGGACCGCACCGACGACGTCGCGGTCGAGCTGCACCACCTGCAGACCGCGGAGGTGACCCGCATCGGGTTCACGCGCGACCAGCTCGACACGTCGTACCGCTATCTCTCGGTCACCGCGCGCGACATGGCCACGGCATGGCGCGACGGCGCGTTTCCGCCGCACCCGTCGACGTGGCAGTGCCCGCGCTGCGAGTACCGCACCGTGTGCGACGAGGGTCGCGGCGTCGAGGACAGCTGACCGCGACGACGATCAGGCGACGGCGGTCCAGCGCCTCCAGTCGGGTGCACCGGTGATCGGACCCTCGGGCTCAACGTCCTCGGGCAGCTCGGTGCGCCACGGCAGCATCAGGTCGAAGACGATCTCCTGGATGGTCCAGAGGATGTCCATGATCTCGGTGATCTTGACCTGGCGGCGACCGATCGCCTCCTCGACAACGGCCAGCGCCTGCCGGTCTCCGGTCTTCGACACCGCGCTGCGCGCGAACGCGAACACGTCCTCGGCGCGCGACTTCAGGTCGGCGGGCGTCTCCTTGATGCTCTGGAGGTGGATCTCCTCGCAGGCGCTGATCACCTCGTCGACGCGTTCGACCAGCCGGCGAAGCCGGGTACGCTCGACCATCTCCCGGTGATGACGCTTGCGCGCGTCATGCACCTCTTGAGTCGCGTTCTCGATCAACAATTCAAATCTCCTCAGGTTGGTGCCGCGATTGCTGACATCGGCGTTGTCGACATTCGGGTCACCACTTGGGTCCAGAGTAGCCCGACGCGCCATTGACATCAAGAGCACTTTTCGGGTCAGATTGTTGCATGGATCGCATCAATGCTGACACCCTTCGAACCTTCATCGAAGTCGCGCGGGTGGAGCACCTGGGGCGGGCGTCGGAGGCACTTGGGGCAGATCCGTCAACTGTCAGCCGCAAGATCGCCCGGCTCGAGCAGGAGATCGGCGTGCCGCTGTTTGAACGCATCGGACGCTCCATACGTCTCACGCAAGCTGGGAAACGATTCGTCGGCCGGGCCGAACGTCTGCTCGCCGACCTGCGCGAGGCGGTCGCCGACGCGGAGGGCGCGGTGTCGGCGGAGTCCGGCGAGGTGCGCGTCGGCTTCCTCCACACCGTCGGAGCGCGCTGGCTGCCGGAGCGTCTGGCCCGGTTCCTGCGCGCCCATCCCGGGGTGCGCTTCACCCTCGAGGAGGGGACCACCGCGGAGGTGGCCAGCGGCGTCCTCGCCGGCGACTTCGACCTCGGCATCCTCGGTCCGCCGCCGCTGAACACCCCGGACCTGGAGATGGTGCCGCTCTTCAGGGAGCGGGTCGCCGTGGTGGTGCCGATCGGCCACAGGCTCACCGGGCGCTCCTCGGCCGCGCTCACCGACCTCGCCGACGAGCCCCTGATCCTGCCCCGGTCGCGAAGCGGCCTGCGCAAGGTCATTGACGACGCCTTCGCCGCCCAGGGGCTGACCACCAAGGTCGCCTACGAGGGCGACGACTTCAGCATCGTCCAGGGGCTGGTCGAGGCCGGCCTGGGGATCACGCTGATGCCGATGCCGCTGCCCGCGCCCTCCGCCGAGGTGGTGGTGATCCC
>DATBCJ010000200.1:0-2301 GCA_036270565.1 Candidatus Dormiibacterota bacterium
ATTCCCGCGGTCTTGGTCATCGCCATGATCGTTGCGGTGGGCCCGGCGTGGTTCGCCGGCCGCCTGCAACCCGCGACCGTCCTTCAAGCCGAGTGAACAGAATCGCGGTGGGCGCGACCCCTTCCGAAGAGGAGGCGCGCGTGTTCGCCGTCTGGTGCCAGGGCGGCTCGAGGGCCCCGGTACCCTGGGCCTGATGGCCTCGCCACCGCCGCAGCAGCCGCTGACGCGCGCGCTGGTGGCGCTCATCGCCGTAGCCACCGGGGCGATCGTCGCGAACCTGTACTACGCGCAGCCGCTGCTGCACCACGTCGCCGACACCTTCCACAGCGGGCCCGGTCCCACCTCCTGGGTCATCACGGCGACGCAGGCCGGCTATGCGGCGGGATTGTTGCTCGTCGTGCCGCTGGGCGACCTGCACCCGCGCCGCACGCTCGTCGTGCAGCTCTTCTGCCTCGCCGCGGCCGCGCTGGTGGCCTCCGCCCTCGCGCCGAGCCTGTGGTTCTTCGCCCTGGCCTCGCTGGCGGTGGGCGCCGCCTCGGTGGCCGGCCAGGTCATGATCCCCTTCGCCGCCGACCTCGCGCCCGAGGAGCGGCGGGGCCGCGTCGTGGCGCGCATCATGACCGGGCTCCTGCTGGGCATCCTGCTGGCCCGTACAGTCTCGGGCTTCGTGGCCCAGGTCACCGGCGGCTGGCGCGGCATCTACTGGCTCTCGGCGGGACTGATGCTCTGCTTCGCCCTCGTCCTGTGGCGGGCCCTGCCGGCCGAGGGGCCGCGTCCGCACCGCACCTACGGGACACTGGTGCGCACGTCACTGCGTCTCCTCGTGACGGAACCGGTGCTGCGCCGCCGCGCCTGGCACGGCGCCGTCGCGTTCGGCGCGTTCAGCGTGCTGTGGACCACCCTCGCCTTCCTGCTTTCGGGCAGCCCCTACCGCTACTCGTCGGCCGTGATCGGCCTCTTCGGCCTCGTCGGTGCGGGCGGGATCCTCGCCGCCAACGTCGCCGGCAAGCTGGCCGACTCGGCGCGCACCACCGTGACGACGGTCGTCGCCGGCGTCCTTCTCACCGGCTCGTTCGCGCTGCTCTGGGCCGGCCGCACCTCGCTGGCGGCGCTGATCGTCGGAATCGTGGTGCTCGACATCGGCACCCAGGGCATGCAGATCACGAACCAGGCCGTGATCTACGCGCTGCGCCCGGACGCCCGCAGCCGCATCACCAGCGCGTACATGGTGTGCTACTTCACCGGCGGGGCGGTGGGCTCGGTGAGCGCCGGCACCCTCTACGCCTCGCACGGGTGGGCGGGGGTGTGCCTCCTCGGTACGGGCTTCGGGGTGGCGACGCTCGCGCTGTCGGCCTACGAGCGCTGGCGTGTGCCGAGTCGCCGCAAGCCGTCCGGCGCGACGCAGACCGTTGCGGCGGCGCCCTCCCCCGAGGGCTGAGCCGGCGAGGCCCTCAGCCGTTCAGGCGCTCGGAGAGCGAAACCGACACCCGGTCGCCCACGTCCTTGCCGATCTGCTTGCGCAGTTCGGCCTTGACCGGGAGCTTGTGCGTCCCGTCCCCGAGCGCCATGAAGGAGCTGCGGAAGGGCAGCCCGTCGATTGTCCCGCGCACCTTGACCAGGCCGCGTGTCCCGAAATACTCGGCCGAGCCCGGCATGACCACGTAGGCCCAACCGCCCTTCTCGGGCGACCGCACGATCGTCGCGGTGAACGTCTTGTGCAGCTTCACCGCGGTGCGCTTTCCATGATCTTGATCTGGTTGCCGTCGGGGTCGCGCACGACGAACATCATCGGCACGCCCGGCCAGCGCAACAACGGGTCCGCGTCGGCGCCCGCCCAGGCCAGTGCCGCGTGGTCGGCCTCGGCATCGTCGGTCGTGAACGTGATCCCGGTGTCGACACCGACCCGGCCGCCCTCGCCGGCGGCCACGAGCGCGACCGGCACGCGGGCGCCCGGCGGCGCGACCTGGAGCCAGCGCCCGCCGTCGCCAATCGGCACGTCGCGGCGGACCTCGAAGCCGAGCTTCCCGACGTAGAAGCGCAGGGCACGCTCCTGGTCGGCGACGGGGACGGCGACCCCGCCGACGTCGCTGATCTTCGTGGTGATGGTGGTCTCGGTCATCAGGGTTCTCCTTTCGTAGCGATCAGCCGTACATCATGGAGCCCGGGGTGGTGAGGAGCTCGCCCGACTCGAGCCAGGTCTTGAGGCCCGAGAGGATCATCGGCCAGCCGCCGAAGATCTGGGAGTTCGCGCCCTCGCGCATCTGGTCGTGCGTCAAGGTCAGGTGGCACGAGTCGCCGACC
>DATBCJ010000201.1:0-9697 GCA_036270565.1 Candidatus Dormiibacterota bacterium
CTCAGCGTGCACGACCGGCAGACCCGCGGACATTCCGAGCGGGTTCGCATCTTCGCCGACCTGATCGCGTCCGAGATGAAGCTGTCGCCCGCCGACCGCGCCCGCCTGCGCTGGGCATCGTTGCTCCACGACATCGGCAAGCTCCTGGTCCCCACCGAGATCCTCACCAAGCCGGCAGCGCTGACAGAGAGAGAAAGGATCAGCGTCCAGCGCCATCCCGAGGAAGGCGCCCGCCTCATCGGCCCGCTTCGATCATGGCTGGGCGAATGGGCCGCGGCGGTGGAGCACCACCACGAACGGTGGGATGGCCGAGGCTACCCCAGCGCGCTCGCCGGCGAGAGGATCTCGCTCGCCGGCCGGATCGTTGCGGTGGCCGACTCGTACGAGGTCATGACGGCGGTCCGCCCCTATCGCCGGCCGATCGGGGTGGTGGCGGCGCGGCAGGAGTTGGTGCGCTGCTCGGGCGCGCAGTTCGATCCGGCGGTGGTCAGGGCCTTCCTCAACATCTCCGTGGGCCGGCTCTGGCGAGTGGTGGGCTTCGGGTCGTGGTTCGCCCAGCTTCCTCTGCTGACCTGGGTCAATGGCCTCGGATTGCAGTGGGGGAGTGCGATCGCGTCGGGCTCGACCGCCCTGGGCTTGGTTGTGCCGGGAATACTGCCCGCGCCTCACGGCGTGCCGCAGCCTCGCTCGACGGCGCCGATCGCCAGCACCGATGCATCAAGCGGAACCGCGCCCAGCGTCGGCGGGCCCAGCCCCGCCGCTCCGTCACGGCCGACCGGTGGCGGCCTCCCGGGAGCGTCAGGCGGGCCGTCACGCGCCGGTGGACCGACAGCCTCGACCACGCCCTCGGGCCCGACCGCCTCCACCACGCCGGCGGGCTCGACCGCGACGCCTCCGGCGACGTCGGCGCACCCGACTCCAACTCCGTCGCCACCAAGCCCGGGATCAACGCCCACGCCAACACCGGCTCCAGCACCGACGCCCAACCCGCTCACCCAGCCTGTGGTGTCGCTGCCGGCACCGGCGTCCATCGCCGAATCCACCTACTCGGCCAGCGGTTCCTTCGCCGACCCCGGGGGCAGCGGCTGGACCGCGACCGCCGACTATGGCGATGGATCTGGTCCACACGCTCTTGCGCTGAATGGGTCGACATTCACTCTCCAGCATGCCTACGCCGAGGTCTGCTCCTGCTCGATCACGGTCACGGTCAGCAACGCGCGAGGTGGGGTGGGCCACGCCACCGAAGGACTGACGGTGACGAGCGCGCCCCCGACCATCACCATGCCCGGCACGCAGCTGGCGGTGTTGGGTGCCTACAACGCTGCGGGGAGCTTCTCCGACAGCGATGTCGGCGCCGACAGCTTCACCGCGACGGTCGACTACGGCGACGGCACAGGGGTCCACACTCTGACCCTGAGCGGGACCTCGTTCACGCTCTCGCACACCTACGGCCTCGCGGTGCTCGGGGCCCACACCGTCACCGTGACCATCACCGATGACGACGGCGCCTCGACGACCGCGACCACGAGTGTCACCGTGCTCCTCTGAGCAGGACGTCCCGAGCGGGGAGAGCGAGCTTATCGCGAGCCGGTCTTGCCACCCTTGAGGAGGTCGCGCCAGCTGTCGGCCTCGATCTCCACGTCGTGCTTCTTGGCGGCGGCCTTGATCCGCTTCCACGCTCGGTCGCGCTCGGCGTCGCTCACTCCTTCGACCTGGTCGAAACGGGCGATGGCATTGCGCACGTGCCTGGCGTCGTTGAGCGGCTCCTTGCGCTCCTCGGGGAAGGCGAAGGTGGTGTCCTTGAGGGAGTTGCGCTTGGCTGAGCTCATTCCCTCACTGTGACCTGCGCGTCCGCTGACGCTCGCAGCCTGGGCCTTCTTGATGTTCTGTCGAGCGGCGGTTTTCTGCTTGGTGGTCGCCATGTGGCCCTCTCCTTCCGCTTCGATGTTGATGCGAAAAGTATCCGAGCGGCGTACCGGCGGGCGCAACGCGTTCGATGGCGTCACGTCTCACGCCGGCGGGGGCGTGGCGCCGCGCGACCCCGCAGCTTGCTCACCGACGCCACGTCGCCGGAGCTGAACTGTTCAGGAACAGCCGGGAGGATGCTCTTGTAATAGGACTCTGCGGCCGCGGTGGTGCCGACATCGTGGCCCGCGGATTCCGACAGGTACCACCGGTGCAAGAGGATCTCGTGGAAGATCTCCGCCGGAGCCAGGCGGCCGCGCAGCTGCTGCGGGATCGCGGCGACCACAGGGTCGTAGACCTCGGTCAGCCAGCGGTTGGCGGCGACACTCTCGGGCACCGGGCGTCCGCTCTTCTGTTCGAGATAGCCGCGAAATCCGGCGATGTCGTTGAGCAGACGCCGGGCCTGATTCTCCTGGACGTCCAACCCGGTGCGCATGAACAGGCGCTGCCTCTGGTCTCCCGGCTCGGCCACGCGCGTCTGCACCCGCAGCCGATAGCCGGACCCGCTGCTGACCAGCTCGACCTCATCGGCGTCAAAGCCGAGCTCGTTGAGGCGGCGCAACCGGTTGGCAACACGGTAGCGCTGCTCTTCGGGCCGGAGCACCTCCTCACGGGTCAGCTCGTCCCAGAGCGCCAGGTAGCGTGCGGGGATGCTGTCGGCAAGCACCACCGGGTCCAGCCCCGCCGGCAGGAGGTCACCGCGCTCCAGGTCCATGAGCTCACCGCCCACGTGCTCACGGGCGAGGTCGACGTCGTAGATACGCTGGCCGTCCGACAGTGACTCGTGGTGCTCGCTGGTCTCGGTGTCCACCAGGTACGCCTCCAGCGCGCCCGCATCGAGGCGGAACAGCGTGTTCGACAGCGAGCAGTCGCCCCAGAAGAACCCGGCCAGGTGCAGGCGCACCAGCAGCTGGATCAAGGCGTCCAGCAGCTTGTGGCTCTGCGGTCCGCCGCGCGGGTTGCTGAACAGGGTGCGGTACGACGTCGAGTACTCGAGGAAGGTGGTCACGAGGACAGCGTCCGCCTCCGGCTGGAGGCGGGGACCGCGATCGACAACCACACCGCGCACGCCGACAGCGGGGATGTGAAGCTCGCCGAGGAGGCGCAGGAGACGGTGCTCGCGTCGTGCCAGGTTCTCACTCATCTGCTTGAGCGCGTACAGGCAGCCGCCTTCGACGACGAATCGGACCACGTGGCGCGAAATCCCGCGCTGGCGGATCTCCACGATTCGATCGTCGGCCCAGGACTCCAGGGGTTCGGCCCAGGGCAGGGTCAGCAACCCGACCGCGGCCTCGTCGGGTGGGCTGAACAGGAATCTCATGTGGAGGCGTTACTCGACCTGCGCTCCCAGCAACCAGGGCAGCGCGGCGCTCATCGGCCCAATCAGGATTCGTTCGTGCCTCGAATCCAGCTCAGGACGCGCGGACAGCGCCAGCGCGGCGCCGAGCAGTGCGTCCTCCGCACGATGCCCCACCTCTCCGTGCTCGTCGCGCCAGGCCACCAGGGCGTCATGCCGTTCGGTCATGTCGAGGATGCGATTGCGCAGTTCGTCCCATTCACGGATGCGATTCCTCTGTTCAAGGAGATGAAGAGCCGCCTGCTCGGCCTCGGCCCACGCCCCGGGCCGCCCCGCAGCGGCGATGCGCTCGATGCTGCTCTCCCCGAGGGTCCGGCAGTCTTCGAGGAGGCGCTCGATGTCGGATTGGCCGGGGCGGGCGCCGTAGCCTTCGGTGTCGACGGTCATCAGGGTCCTCCTGGAAAGGTCGCGTCCCGGCCATTGTGAGCGGGCCGCGGCGTGGTTCGGCGGTGGTCAGTGCCGTCCGCCAGACGTGACCAAGCCGGCTGGACCGATGAATCCTGCGGGGTCCATCAGTCGTGATCATTGGACCATCAAACAGGGAGGACGGCGATGACCGAGGCGACCACGACACGGTTCACCGACATCGGGACGGTGATCGTTCATGCGAGCGACCAGGAACGGGCGATCGACTTCTACGTCGGCAAGCTTGGGTTCGAGAAGCGCCTTGACGTGCCATTCGGGCAGGGCGAGCGCTGGGTCGAGGTGGGCCTTCCTGGCGCCGCGACGACCATCGCGCTGCCACCGCACGGTGGCGAAGGGGTGGAGGTGAGCCTCAACACGCCGGACGCCGAGGCGCTGCATGCCGAGCTGACGGCGCGCGGCGTGGACTGCGACGAGGTCCTGCACTTTGGCGATCCGGTGCCGCCGATGTTCCTGTTCCGCGATCTGGACGGCAAGCAGTTCCGCGTGGTGGAGCGCCGCTGAGGGATCCCCGCTCACTCATTCATCACGGCTCCTCGAGCGGGCCCGGCAGAGCCTCCTCCGCGCGAGCGGTCAACTCCGCCTCCTTGCGCCTCAGCAGGACGATCAGTCCTGCGATGACGGCGAGTGCGGCCGCGCCGAGCCCGATGTCCACCGGCGCGCTGAGCTTGTTGATGCGGTCGCCGGCGAGATACGCGCCGACTCCGTACCCGGTGGCCCAGATGATCCCGCCGGACGCGTTGAACACAAGGAAGCGCCGCCACGGCATCCGCGCGGTGCCGGCCAAAAACGCGGCGTAGGTGCGCAGCACTGACACGAATCGCCCGAAGAAGACGACCTTCCCACCGTGCCGCTGGAAGAGATAGCGCGCCAGCTTGATCCTGCCAGCGTCGATTCGGATGTAGCGGCCGTAGCGGAGGAGAAGGCGATAGCCACCCCAGTGGCCGATGCCGAACCCGACGTTGTCGCCGACGATCGCGCCGGCGGCGGCGGCGATGACGATCCCTGCGATGTTGAGTTGGTGGGTGTAGCCCGCGTACAGCGCCGCGGCGATCAGCATGGTTTCGCCGGGGAAGGGAATGCCGAGGCTCTCGATGCCGACGAAGCCGAAGACCGCCGCATAGCCGAATTGGCCGAGGAAGCGGTCGATGAAGCTGGTGGCGAGGAGCACTGGCAGATGATCCTACGGGCATGGGAAGCACTCCCAGCGGCGGAAGCACCGACGACCGCTATGGTGGCCCCCGATGGCGATTCTCCAGGAGATTGGCAAGGCGCTGAGCCTGGCCTTCGCGATGTTCTGGCAGGTGCTGTGGCCGCTGTCGCTCGGGTTCCTTCTCTCGGCTTTCGTGGAAGCGCTGGTGTCCAAGCAGCGGATCTCTCAGCTGCTGGGGAGGGATCGGCCCCGTCAGGTGGCCATCGCCGCCGTGCTGGGGGCTGCCTCCTCGTCGTGTTCCTACGCGGCGGTGGCGCTGGCGCGGACGCTGTTCCGCAAGGGAGCCACCTTCGCCAACGCCATCATCTTCGAGTTCGCGTCGACCAACCTCGTCTTCGAGCTGGGGCTGGTGCTGCTCATCCTGCTCGGCTGGCAATTTCTCGGCGCGGAGCTGCTGGGCGGCCTGGTCATGGTGGTCATCCTCGCGCTCGTCTTCAAGGCGACCCTGAGCAGGCGGCTCGTCAAAGAGGCTGAGCAGCACGCCGAGCGAGGCCTCCTCGGTCGCATGGAGGGGCACGCTGCGATGGACATGTCGGTGCCCGATGGGCCCCTGTTGCGGCGCGCGTTCTCGGGCCCCGCGCTGACCTCGGTCGCCCACTACTTCTTCATGAACATCTACAGCCTGTGGATGGACCTGGTGCTCGGGTTCCTGATTGCCGGCGCGCTCGGTTCCTGGGTGCCCGACTCGGCCTGGTCCAAGCTCTTCGTCGAGGGCCACGGCTTCCTTTCCGAGGTCAGCGGCGCGCTCATCGGACCGTTGGTGGCGGTGGTGAGCTTCGTCTGCTCGGTGGGCAACGTGCCGCTCGCCGCGGTGCTGTGGCGGGGTGGCATCAGCTTCGGCGGCGTGATCGCCTTCATCTTCGCCGACCTGATCATCCTGCCCATCCTCAGCATCTACCGGCGCTACTACGGCCGCCGCGTGGCGGTGTACCTTTTCGTTGTTTCGTACGCAACCATGGCGCTGGCCGGCCTGGTGGTCGGGCTGCTGTTCAACGTCAGTGGCCTGACCCCGACCAACCGTCACGTCGCGGTGTTCGACACCACGGTGTCCTGGAACTACGACACCTTCCTGAACATCGCCTTTCTCATCCTGATGGTGGCGCTGCTGGTGCGCTTTCTGCGCACCGGCGGGGTCGAGATGCTCCGCATGATGGGAAAACCGCCCGCGGATCACGGTCCCGCGCACTCGCCCGCGTAGACCGGTCAGGCTCCGGCGAGGGCGATCAGCGCGCGCTGCACGAATGTGCTTGGTCCCTTCGAGCCTGTCACCTCCACGTAGCGCTGCCGGGCGGCCGCCTCAAAGGGCCGGCGCTGATCCTCGGCGAGGAACGCGACGTAGGCACGTGCGCCGTGGCTCATCTGCGTGCGCCACCATTCGTCGACGCCCGCGTACGCGAAGGTTGCCTCGTCGGTGACGACCCGGCTGTCGCGGAATCCCGCCGCGTCGAGCATCGCCGTAAAACTCGCCTCGTCCGCCCACGGCGGCGGCGGGCCTCCCTCGAGGTTGGCCATGCCGAACTGCACGGCCAGCTCGCCAAGATGGAAGTCGGGTGCGCCGCCAGCCCAGACGGCGATGGCAACCCTGCCTCCGGGCTTCACGACTCGGCGGAAGCCGTGAAGCGCTTCCGCAGCGTTGGGCAGAAACATGATCCCGAAGGCGCAGACGACAACGTCGAACTCGGCGTCTCCGAACTCGAGTGACTCCGCGTCCATGAGGCGCACGTCCGCGTTGCCCAGGCCGTCGTCGACGATGCGTTCACGGAGGCTGTCGACCATGCCCACCGCCAGGTCGACCCCGATGACCCGGCCGGATGGTCCGGCCGCGGCGGCCGCCGGCAGGAGAACTGCACCGCGGCCGGCGGCGACGTCCAGGACGCTGTCGCCGGGGCGGATGCCGGCGAGGTCGACGATCCGCCTGCCGAAGTGGGCGAAGAAGGGCACCACCGAGTCGTAGGTGGGTGACGCGAGCGTGAAGACGTGCGCGATTCCCTGTTTTCGCATCTCGGGGCTGATCTGCACGTCAGCGACGATGATGCCTCAGGCCGGCCCGCAGGGCCAGCGCTCGCGCTGGCCTCGGGCAGCCGTGGCGATCCTGGTGGGAGTGCAACATCGCCGCGATCCAGTTGATGCCGAAACGTCGAAGGTTGGTGATGGTCTGACGGTACCGTCAGGCGGCGGTCGCCCAGCGAGGGTGACCATTGCGTAGTGCGGGAGTACAGGGTTTGCCATGACCGTCGCCTGGCCTCTGCTCACGCTTGTCGCCGTCATCGGATGGGGAATGGCCTGCGCTTGGCTGGCGCGACGGTTCGCCGGCGTCGACCTGAGCCGGATCGGGATCTGCCTCGCCGTCGGTCTTGTGATGTACCTCACCGTGTCGGGATTGGCAGTGGCATTCGACGCGTTCTCGACGACCTTGGTGACGGCGTTTGTCGGCGTCGGGATCGCCTGCGCGCTGGCGGGCGCAGCAATGTACGCACAGCGCACCGGTTTCACGGTGCCACGCCGGCACCTACAGGTCGCGGCCGTGGGATGCGCCCTGGTGGGAATCGTGCTCGCGATCGCCCTGTTCCGCACGGCAAATTTCAACTGGAACCCGGGCGACGACGACGTGGCCTACCTGTATCTCGTGCGACGTCTGACGGTGGTTGGCAACCTGCTCGAGCCTCTCAACAACCGACGGTTGACCAGTCTGGGCGGAGCGACGGCGCTGCAGGCTCTGTACCTCGGTCGCCTGCCGGACATCTTCCTGCCGTTCGCTGACGCCTTCCTGGGGTCTCTCCTGATTCTCTTCGCCTTGTGGCGAACCAGCCTGGCCAGGTGGTCGGTCTGGGGGATCGGGGCAGCCCTGGTGGTGATCCTGTTTCCCTTCAACCTGGGCGACTCGATCAACACCTCACCGATATACCTGCCGGTGGGACTGACCATGGTCGTTTTCTCGGTGGCACTGACGATGAGAGCAGAGGTGACCACTGCGCGTGGCCACTTGGTATGCAGTGTTGTCCTCGGCGCACTGGCCGCGGGCGTGGTCGCATTGCGGCCTCAATTTGGTCCCCCCGTGGTGCTGCTGGCGCTGGTGGCAGCCGTCTGGCCCGCGCGGAATTCCCGCGTTGCAGCGCGCCTGGCGGGGTTGGCGGCCGGATCGGCGGCGGTGCTCACGCCGTGGGCTGTGGCATCGTGGCGGGCCGTCGGCACGCCTCTGTTCCCTCTCCTGACCGGCAACGGCGACGCCGCGTGGTGGCCTGGTGGTCCTTCGCAGGCGCGTGGACCGTCGCTTTGGGACCTCGCGGTTCGTCTGGGTGCTGTCGCCGGGTCGCACCTGGGGGTGGGGTTTCTGGCGAGCGCGGCCATCGCCGGCTGCCTGTACTTCTGGCGGCGCGGCAGAGGTACGCCCGAGGCGACGTGGGCCATGCGGTTGTGGTGCGTGGTTGCGTTTGGCTCAGTGCTCGTGCTCATCGTGCTGGCCGACCAGGGGTATCTGTTCGGACCGCCGATGATGTTCGCGCGCTACTGGGCGCCGGCGATCATGGCGTCGATCCTCATCCCGCTGGTCGCGATCAACGTGCACCGGGCACAGCCTCGTGGTCCGGCCCGGTACTGGGGCGCCGCCGTCCTGGCTGTGGTCCTCGTCGCCACCGGCGCGCCCTCCGTGGGGTCGGGCCAATACCTCGTCAAGGTCGCGTCTGACACCCTGACCGGCCGGCCTCTCAGCCAGCTGTCCGTCGATCGGTATGCGCTCGAGCGACGCGACTACGCCCAGGTTGCGGCACTCGTTCCCCGAGGGTCGAAGGTTCTCGCGGCGGTGGACTACCCGACACTCCTCCTCGGCACCGGCCTCGACGTCACCACGATCGACATGATCGGCACCACGTCCCCGTCCCCCCGCATGCCGTACTTCATCGGCAGCGCGGCGAAGGTGGCGTGGCTGCGTGCCAACGGGTACGACTATGTCATCGCGTCGGACCCGGCCACGTCCTTCCTCCTCTACAACCGAGCCAAGTGGGTGTGGAACCTTGGCACCGGCCACCTGTTCGGCGACTGGGCGCCCTTTTTCCTGGACTGGTTCAACTTCATCCAGGACCGGTCTCTGGGTGCGCCATCGCACCTGGCGGCGATGCCGCAATTCATCATCCTGAAGATCTGATGGTGGCACTGGCCTGCCGGTACCTAGCCGTTCCGCGTCGCACCGCATCGAGCACCTCGAGCGCGGCCAGCGCGTCGATGCCTCGAACCGGCGGCGGCTCGCCGGCGCGGAGAGCCCGCACAACCGCCGGGTAGAAGTCGCGCCAGCGCCCTGGCCGGCTGGGCACCGGCTCGGACTCCTCCCCGCGCACCAACCGTCCCCACCGCTCCCGAGGTTCGGCGCCGAAGTCGGGTTTCCCAGGATCCGCACCGTCACGCAGCGCAGCCTCCTGCCCGTCGAGCGGTTCGACGACGTAGGCCCCACGTGAGCCGAGCACCCGCAGCCGCGGGCCGGGCGCCGCGGTGACGGCGCTCGCCCACAGGTGCGAGCGGGTCCCAGAGTGGTGCTGCAACGCGATGAAGACGTCGTCGTCCGCCCCGCCACGGCGAGCCTCGACCTCGCCGGCCACGGCCACGACCGGCCCGAACAGCGACAGCGCCTGGTCGACGAGGTGGACCCCGAGATCGAGGAGCACCCCACCTCCGTCACGAGCGGGCAGCCTCTCGCGCCACGCGCTCGGGTCCGCGTCGGGCCGCCAGCGCTCGAAGCGCGACTCGTA
>DATBCJ010000202.1:0-1628 GCA_036270565.1 Candidatus Dormiibacterota bacterium
TGATCACCATGTACGGCCACCTCGAACAACTGCTGGTTCGCGTTGGGCAGGCCGTTCACGCGGGCGACCCCATTGGGCTCGAGGGTTCGACCGGCAACTCGACGGGGCCCCATTGTCACTTCGAGGTGCGCATCGGCGGGACGGTGACCGACCCGACGACCTACCTCGCGCCGCGGTCGATCTAGCCCCGCTTCGCATCCCGGCGCTCACGCCAGCAGCTGATCCCAGCGTTTCGCGAGATTGGTTCGGGCCGTTTGCTCGTATCCCTTTTCCGTGCGTCCGCGTTGCAGGGTCACCACGTCGCGACAGCGGCGGGAAACGGGAGCACTGTCGTGAACGCCCAGCGTCTGACCCTCCTGGTGGCCACAGGGCTGATCGCAACCGGCTGCGGAGCGGCGGTGACCGTCACCGGCCACGCGCCTGCCACCGCGGTGCACGGCGGCGGGTCCAACTCCTCCCTGACGCTCGCCCAGGCCTCTGCCGCGCCCAGCACCGCGCGGACGCCATCTTCCGCGGCGGCGCCGAGCGCCACGCCGGCGCACTCAGCAACGCCCGCGCCAACCACACCGACGGCGCCGCAGGTGATCGTTGTCGCCGACCAGACCAACATGTCGGCTGCAACCTTCGAGGTCGCGCTGCTGACGAGCAATGGCGACGTCCTGGCCTCCGCTCAGGTTCCGCAGGATGCTCGCTGGACGATCGGCGTGGGCCCGCGCGCCGCCTACTGGGTCACGGGCGGAAAGCTGCGGACCCTCAACGAGCACGGCGTCGTCACCACGCTGGCGACGGTGCCGCTCACCGAATCCGGACGGGTTGTGCTCTCCCCCGACGGCTCGCAGTGGGCGTATGCAACCACCTCCACCTCCCCGTCGAACGGCATCATCACCAACCGCCTCTATCGCGGCGGCATCGGCCGCCCTGCGCAGCTCGTCGCCGAGCGCACCTCCGACGCCAACCACCCCACCGCCGATGCTCCGACGCAGTGGCAGTACTACCCGCTGGCATGGACCGCTGAGGGAATCCTCATCGAGCGCCAGCCTGTGGGCGGCTGTGGTTGCGGAACGCCGTTCGACATGCAGATGACCGCCGCCTACGCCGCGTTCATCGATCCGCTGTCCGGCGCCGCGACCACCCTCGGCGCGTCCACCTCGTGCCCCATGTCCGGGATCGGCGCGGACGCCACGCTCGCATGTTTCCACACGACGTCCACAGGGACATCCGACAGCCTTCGGTTCATCAACGGGGCGCACACCACGCACACGTACGCGCTCTCCGGCAGGAACGACGGCGGCGATGCCATCTTCAATGGCTCCACGCTCGCGTACGCAACGGTCCCCGGCAGCGCCGGCGGCTGCGGCGGCCCTGACTGGCGCCCCGACACCAGCCTGCACGTCATGGACGTCACCAGCGGCGACGCACGCATCATCGGTGGCACCGGTCTCCAACCGGTCGCTTGGCTGTCTGATGGCAGGGTTCTCGCCACTCTCAGCGTTGCGCACGCCGCCGCGACCACCAGCTCAATCGTGGCCGTCGACCCCGCGAGTGGCAGCCTGCAGACCCTGTTCAACCGGTCGTTCACAGTCGTCGGCGTCGCCTGACCCTCCGACAGCCAGGGGATTCATGATCCC
>DATBCJ010000203.1:0-5219 GCA_036270565.1 Candidatus Dormiibacterota bacterium
CCTCCACGACGCCCGCTACGTGAAGGTGGTCCGCGCCGGACAGCAGGGCTTCGACCGCCTCGCCCCTGGGCTGCTCCAGGCCACCTCACGCGCCACCGTCGCCTCCGGGACGGTCGGCCGGCTGCGCGGTCGCGTGCGCAATGCGTTCATCGGAGCGCCGCTGAGCAGCAGCCAGTTCGTGCACGAGCGGCTCACCAAGGTCAAGGCGCTGGCGGTGCTTTCGTCGGACGCGCTGTCATCCGTTGCCTACGCGACCGAGCAAATCCTCATCGTGCTCGCCCTCGCCGGCGCGATGGCATTGGGCGCATCGCTGGCGATCATGGCCGCGATTGTCGCGCTGCTCATCTGCGTGGTGCTGAGCTACCGGCAGACCATCAAGGCGTACCCCAAGGGCGGCGGCTCGTACATCGTCGCCAGCGACAACCTCGGGCCCCTCGCCGGGGTGATCGCCGGCTCGGCGCTGATGACCGACTACGTCCTCACCGTCGCGGTGTCGGTGGCGAGCGGCGTCGACTCCATCGTCAGCGCCGCCTCGGCGATGCAGGCGTACCGCACCGAGCTCTGCGTCGCCTTCGTCCTGCTCCTCGTGGTCGGCAACCTCCGCGGCATCCGCGAGTCGGGCTCGATCTTCGCCGCTCCCACCTACCTGTTCATCGGCGCCATGTTCGCCATGATCATCAGCCTGATCATCCGCGGCGCCACCGGCACGATGCTCCCCGCCACGGAGACCGCCGCGATCCACGGCACCGAGAGCATCGGCATCTTCCTCATCCTTCGCGCCTTCGCGTCGGGATGCACGGCGCTCACCGGCATCGAGGCGATCAGCGACGGCGTGCCCGCCTTCAAGCCACCGGAATGGCGCAACGCACGCACCACCCTGACGGTGATGGGTTTGATCCTGGCCACCATGTTCATCGGGGTCACGGTCGCGACGCAGCAGCTCGGCCTGGCGCCCCTCGACCCCTCCCACCCGAGCTGCGCCACCGTGGCCGCGGGCAACAGCTGCGGCTACCAGAGCGTCATCGCCCAGCTGGCGGTGCGGGCTTTCGGGGCCAACTCGCTGATGTTCGTGGTGGTGGCGGTGGCAACCACCCTGATCCTCATCCTCGCCGCCAACACGTCGTTCTCCGACTTCCCGCGCCTCCTCTTCTTCCTGGCGCGCGACCACTACGCGCCCCATCAGTTCGGGCGCCTCGGCGATCGGCTCGCCTACAGCAACGGCATCCTCGTCCTGGGCCTGCTCGCCATCCTCCTCGAGGTGATCTTCGGCGCCAAGGTCGACGCGCTCATCCCGCTCTATGCCGTCGGCGTCTTCCTCGCCTTCACGCTGTCCCAGGCCGGGATGGTGGTGCGCTGGCTGCGCCGCCGCGAACCGGGCTGGCGACGCGGTCTGCCCCTCAACTTCACCGGTATGTGCCTGACCGGCGTCGTGTTCATCGTGTTCGGTGCGTCCAAGCTGCTCGAGGGCGCCTGGGTCGTGCTGGTGATCATCCCCACCCTGGTAATGGTGTTCAGGGCGATCAACCGCCACTACGCCGACGTCGCGGTGCAGGTGGAGGCCGACACCTCCAACCGTCCCATCGCGGTGCACGCCACGTTCATCGTGCCCATCGCCGACCTCAACGGCATCGCCTTCGAGTCGCTGGCGATGGCGCGCTCCTTCTCCCCCACGGTCATCGCCGTCCACGTCTGCGACAACCCCGAGCACATCGCCACGCTGCGTGCCAAATGGGAGGCGTGGGGCAACCACGTGCCGCTGACCATCATCGACACGCCGTACCGCTCGTACATCAAGCCGCTGCTCGCCTACCTCGACGCCATCTCCCGCCAGCGCCCCGAGGACACGCTGGTCGTGGTCGTGCCCGAGATCGTGGTCGATCGCTGGTGGCACAACCTGCTCCACAACCAGACCGCGCTGCGACTCAAAGCGGCGCTGCTGTTCCGCAAGCGCACCGTGGTGATGAACGTGCCGTACCACGTCGAGGCGCATTCCGGGCGCCGCCGGGAGGACCGCGACGCGATCTGACGCTGTCACGGCGGAGCAAGCCCCGGCGGGAGCCGCATCCGATATCCTTCCTGCCCGACACGGCGGGGTGGCGGGAGAGCGCGGATGGCCGAGAGGGACAGTCGACAGTCAGGGATGCGCCCGACCGAACGGGCACGCAAGACCCAGACAGGGGCGGCGCTGTCAACGGGAGTGCTGGGAGCGGCGCTCTTCGTGGGCGGAGCCCCGGTGGCGATGGCTGCCACCACGTCCCCGATCACCAGCGGCCCGTTCTCGCTGCTGCCGAGGACCCAGGCGCCCACCGGGGTCAACCAAGCTGCAATAGCCTGCTTCGGAACCGGCAAGCAGATCACCGAGACGCTGAGCCCCGCGTCAATCACCGCTGACGGCACATCGACCTCGACGGCCACGGCGACCGTCAGCGAACCAGGAACCGGTCCTCCCCCGATCCTCTGCAAGGGACAACAGGTCGCCTTCAGCAGCTCGGATAGCAAGGAGACCGTGAGCGCCACCACGGACCACGGTGACGGCACCTACACCGCGATCATCACGTCCTCGAAAACCGTCGGCCAGGCGACGATCACAGCCCAGCTCACCGTGGTCAATCCAACTCCACCGCCCGTGACCACCTTCATGGATGCCACCGCGACGCTGACGCAAACCGCAGGCCCCGCGGCCAAGATCACGTTGGTTGTATCGCCGTCCAGCATCCCGGCCAACGGCACGTCGACGTCGAACGGGACAGTCACCGTCACGGACGCGAACAACAACGCGGTGGTCGGCAACACGGTCACCTTCTCCAGTTCCGACCCCGCCGAGAAGTTCAGCGCGGTGACGGGTCACCCGGATGGCACGTACACGGTCACGATCACATCCTCGACCACGCCCGAAACCGCCACCATCACCGCCACCGACACGTCGGTGAGGCCCAACCTCACCGCCACCGCGCCGCTCACCCAGACGGCCATCGCGGTCCCGGTGCCGGCCACCGGGTCGTCCGTGGGTCAACCCGCCACTGTCGGCGTTGGGATGATGGCGCTCGGCATTGGGCTCTTGGCGCGGGCGCGCAGGCTGCGCTCGCGCCGTCGCCTGGGGCCCAGCATCGAGGAGTGACGCTCACGGCCGGCTCAGTCATCTGGTACGCCAGGCGTGCCGGTGATCGCACGGGAGCTCTGGACGCCTACGTCACCGCTGACTTCCCCGACGGGACACTTGTGGACGCCGACGAGCTGTCGGGTCGCAACTTCGACGACTTGCCCGCCCTCTGGCACGCACAGTACGAGGTCGCCACCGGGCGGCTGCAACAGGTGAACGTGGTCACACCTGCGAACCGGCTCTGGTACGTCGAGACCCCCGAACCCGACGCGGAGCCACCCGCGGTCACGTTGGTTGCCTTCGACACCAACCACTTCCCAGCCGGCCGGCTGATCGATCACCGCATGTTCGTGCCGCTGCCGATTCGGAGCGACGAGCAGGTGGGGGCGATTCGCTGGTGGCCGGGCACCGGCCAGATCCACCAGGTGTACGTCCAGCCTGGGCGCCGCCGCCAGGGGATAGCCACCACCATGGTCTATGCGGCGTCCGCGCACCTCATCGCCAGCGGGTCACCGAATCGGATCTGGGCGAGCGGCGACCGCACCGACCTCGGCGAGGCGCTGGCTGCGGGCCTGCCGCACCCCCAGCGAGTCCGCACCCGCCGGCGCTCGCTGCCGCCGATGACCCCGGCCGAGGAGATGGACGGAATCCCGGAGCGCAATCTCTTCCCGAGTCGGTGACCGACGAGCCGGCCCCCGGGCAGAACTGACCACGAGGTGGGGGCCCGCGGCGGAAACTTGAGGGCGCAGCCGTAGAGTCGCCGCGGAGGATCGATGATGAGCCAGGTTTGCCAGCACCTCGACCAGATCATGGACGTGACGCCATCGGGACCGGGATGCGTCGAGTGCACGGCGGCGGGCCGGTCCGACTGGGTGCACCTACGCGTGTGTCAAGAGTGCGGCCACGTGGGCTGCTGCGACAACTCGCCAGGCAGGCATGCGACAGCTCATTACCGGGCGATCGGCGATCCCATCATCCGTTCGTACGAGCCGGGTGAGGACTGGTACTACTGCTACCTCGAGGACGTGCTGTTCGAGCTCGAGGACGCACCCCCCGCTCCCTCGCATCCGTAGCCGTGGACGTGCTCGTCGACTCCACCGACCACGTGCGCGGCGCGGAGGATGGACGCCTGGTTCTGGTCTACGGCGACTACGAATGTCCGTACACGCGCATGGCGATGATCGCCATCGAACGGGCCAGGTCGGAGCTTGGCGACCGCCTGCGCCTCGCGTACCGCCACTTCCCCCTGACCGAGATCCATCCCCATGCCCTGGGCGCGGCGCAGGCGGCAGAGGCGGCCCACCTTCAGGGCCGGTTCTGGGCGATGCACGACCTCCTCTTTCACCGGCAGAAGGCGCTGTCCGACGGCGACCTGCGCGCCTACGCCGAGCAGATCGGCCTCGATGTAGCGCGTTTCGACGAGGATCGTCGCAGCGCCACCGTCCTCGAGCGCGTGCAGCGCGACATCGACAGCGGCACAAGCAGCGGCGAGGTGAACGGCACGCCCACGATCTTCGTCGACGGTCGCCTGTACGACGGCTCCTATAGCCCGCCCGACCTGGTGAAGGCGCTCAGCTGATGGCCTCCTACTCGCTCAACAAAGCCGCGGTCGCACGGGCGCGGACACTCATCGACGCCCGCCAGTACGTTCTCGACAGCAACTGGGGCGAGGTGCAGCCCAGCGCCGACGAGGAGAACGCCTTCCTGAAGTCGCATTCCTGGGACGAGTACGCGGAGTGGCATCTCGGGCTCACCGACGGTGCCACCGACCACACCAAGGCCCGGTACGCGTTCGTGTACGGGGACTTCCGGCGACTGCACCGGACGGGGCTGATCGCCTGTGAGTACCGGGCCGCCGAGTGGCGCCACAAGGAGATCGAGCTCGCCGCTCACGACCTCCTCCAGTACCTCGACAGCAAGCAGGCCTGATCGGCGAGGTCTACGCCGTCAGCGACGCCGCCTGGTTCCCCGCATTCGACGCCTTGCCCGAGCCCTTGGCCTCGACCGGACGCATGGCGCACACCGCAGCCCCGGCCAGGGAGATGGCGGCGACGATCCACAGCGCAAGATGCATGTTGTCGATGAAGGGATTCAGCTGGTGCGCGGAGAGACCGCTGGT
>DATBCJ010000204.1:0-8887 GCA_036270565.1 Candidatus Dormiibacterota bacterium
CTACGACGCCTTCGAGAAGATCCGCCACTCCCAGCGCCGCGAGCCGCTCGACGTCTTCGACCAGGCGATGCGCAACGTCACACCGGTGCTGGAGGTCAAGCCCAAGCGCGTTGGCGGGGCCACCTACCAGGTGCCCGTGGAAATCCGCCACGACCGCCGCGCCGCCCTGGCGCGCCGCTGGATCATTCGCTACGCGCGCGCCCGCAACGGCAAGAGCATGGCCGACAACCTCGCCGGTGAGCTGATGGACGCGGCCAACGGGGTCGGGGCCTCGATCAAGCGCCGCGAGGACACCCACAAGATGGCTGAGTCGAACAAGGCCTTCAGCCACTTCCGGTACTAGTCATGGCGATCGCAACCCGCGCATTCCCGCTCGAGAAGACCCGCAACATCGGGATCATGGCCCACATCGACGCGGGCAAGACCACAACCACCGAGCGCGTCCTCTTCTACACCGGCCGCATCCACAAGATGGGCGAGGTGCACGAGGGCCTGGCGACGATGGACTGGATGGTCCAGGAGCAGGAGCGCGGCATCACCATCACCTCGGCGGCGACGGCTGCGGAATGGCGCGGCCATCGTATCAACATTATCGATACACCCGGGCATGTGGACTTCACCATGGAGGTGGAGCGCAGCCTCCGCGTCCTCGACGGCGCCGTCGCCGTCTTCGACGCCGTTGCCGGGGTCGAGCCCCAGTCGGAGACGGTCTGGCGCCAGGCGGACCGCTACGACGTGCCCCGGATCTGCTTCATCAACAAGATGGACCGCGTCGGCGCCAACTTCTATGCGTCGGTGGACAGCATCCGCACGCGGCTCGGAGCCAACCCGGTATGCATCCAGCTGCCGATCGGGTCGGAGGCCGACTTCAAGGGGGTCATCGACCTGGTGCGCCAGGAGGCGATCGTCTACACCGACGACCTCGGCACCACCAGCAGCCGCTCGGAGATCCCCGCCGACATGGTCGACAAGGTGGCCCAGTACCGGCACATCCTGCTCGAGGCCGTCGCCGAGTGCGACGACGAGCTGATGATCAAGTACCTCGACGGCGGCGAGCTCACCACCGAGGAACTGATCCGCGGCATCCGCGCCGGCACCGTGGCCACCAAGATCGTCCCCGTTCTCTGCGGCAGCGCCCTGAAGAACAAGGGCGTGCAGCCGATGCTCGACGCCGTCGTCGACTTCCTGCCCTCGCCGCTCGACAAGCCGGCCATCGAGGGCCTGCGCAACGACACGCTGGAGACGCGCCACGTCAGCGACGAGGACCCGTTCTCGGCGCTGGCCTTCAAGATCGCCACCGACCCGTTCGTCGGCAAGCTGACCTTCTTCCGCGTGTACAGCGGCGTGCTCCGCAGCGGCAGCTACGTGTACAACGCCACCAAGGGCGAGCGCGAGCGCGTCGGGCGGCTGCTACAGATGCACGCCAACCATCGCGAGGAGATCGAGGAGGTTCGCGCCGGCGACATCGCCGCGGCCATCGGCCTGCGCAAGACGACCACGGGCGACACGCTCTCTGACGAGCGCCACCCCATCATCCTCGAGTCGATGAGCTTCCCCGAGCCCGTCATCTCGGTCGCCGTCGAGCCCAAGACCAAGGCCGACCAGGACAAGATGGGCATCGCCCTGCAGAAGCTCGCCGAGGAGGACCCGACCTTCCGGGTGCGCTCAGACGACGAGACCGGCCAGACGATCATCAGCGGGATGGGCGAGCTCCACCTCGAGATCATCGTCGACCGCATGCTCCGCGAGTTCAAGGTCGACGCCAACGTCGGCAAGCCGCAGGTGGCCTACCGCGAGACGATCACCGCCAAGGCGCACGGCACCGGGCGCTTCGTCCGCCAGTCCGGCGGCCGCGGCCAGTACGGCCACGTCGAGCTCGAGCTCGAGCCCAACGAGACCGGCAAGGGCTTCGAGTTCATCAACAAGATCGTGGGCGGCTCGGTGCCCAAGGAGTACATCGCCCCGACCGGTCGGGGCATCGAGGAGACGTTGAGCAACGGCGTGCTCGCCGGCTATCCCGTGGTCGACGTCAAGGTGACGCTGGTCGACGGCTCCTACCACGACGTCGACTCCAACGAGCAGGCGTTCTCGATCGCCGGCTCGATGGGTTTCAAGGACGGCATGCGCAAGGCCAAGCCGGTGCTGCTCGAGCCGATCATGAAGGTCGACGTCAGCATGCCCGAGGAGTACATGGGCGACGTGATGGGCAACCTCTCAGGCCGGCGCGGCACCATCCTGGGCATGGAGGGGCGCGGCACCTCGCAGATGGTGCATGCTCACGTGCCCCTCGCCTCGATGTTCGGCTACTCCACCGAGTTGCGGAGCATGACCCAGGGGCGCGCCACCTACTCGATGGAGTTCGACCACTACCAGGCTCTTCCCAACAGCATCGCGGAAGAGATCATCGCCAAGTCCAAGTCATAAGCAGCGGAGACACCAGAGGCAGAGATGGCCAAGAAGAAGTACGACAGCAGCAAGCCCCACGTCAACGTGGGCACGATCGGCCACATCGACCACGGCAAGACCACGCTGACCGCGGCGATCACCAAGGTGCTCGCTGAGAAGGGCGGCGCGGAATTCCGTTCGTTCGACTCGATCGACAACGCTCCCGAGGAGAAGGCGCGCGGCATCACCATCGCCACCGCGCACGTTGAGTACGAGACGGAGAAGCGCCACTACGCGCACGTCGACTGCCCCGGCCACGCCGACTACATCAAGAACATGATCACCGGCGCCGCCCAGATGGACGGCGCCATCCTGGTGGTGGCCGCCACCGACGGCCCCATGCCCCAGACGCGCGAGCACATCCTGCTCGCCTACCAGGTGGGCGTGCCCTACATCGTGGTCGCGCTCAACAAGGTCGACCAGGTCGATGACGAGGAGCTGCTGGAGCTGGTCGAGCTCGAGGTCCGTGAGCTGCTCAGCAAGTACAACTTTCCCGGCGACGACACCCCGATCGTGCGCGTCAGCGCGCTCAAGGCGCTGGAGGGCGACAAGGAGTCGGCCGAGGGCATCGTCAAGCTGATGGAGGCCGTCGACAGCTACATCCCGGTGCCCGAGCGGCCCGTCGACAAGCCCTTCATGATGCCCATCGAGGACGTGTTCTCGATCGAGGGTCGCGGGACCGTGGTCACCGGGCGCATCGAGCGCGGCGTCGTCAAGGTCAACGAGCCGGTGGAGATCGTGGGCATCAAGGACACCACCAAGACGGTGGTGACCGGCGTGGAGATGTTCCACAAGCTGCTCGACGCGGGCGAGGCGGGCATGAACGTCGGCTGCCTGATCCGTGGCGTCAAGCGCGAGGACGTCGAGCGCGGCCAGGTGCTGGCCAAGCCCGGCACGATCACGCCGCACACCAAGTTCAAGGCTCAGGTCTACGTGCTCAGCAAGGACGAGGGTGGCCGGCACACGCCCTTCTTCAACGGCTACCGTCCCCAGTTCTACATTCGCACCACCGACGTCACTGGGACCATCAGCCTGCCCGAGGGCCAGGAGATGTGCATGCCGGGTGACAACGTGGAGATGGGCATCGAGCTGATCACCCCTATCGCCGTCGAGGACGGCATGCGCTTCGCCATCCGCGAAGGTGGCCGCACCGTCGGCGCCGGCGCCGTCACCAGCATCGACAAGTAGGGTCGCAAGGCAAAGGAATCGGCTTCACCTCATGGCACAGAAGATTCGCATCCGCCTGAAGGCGTACGACCACAGGGTCCTGGACCAGGCCGCGTCGAAGATCGTCGACACGGCGACACGGACAGGCACCCGCGTGGCCGGACCGGTTCCGCTGCCCACCACCATCAACAAGTACACCGTGGTGCGCGGACCGTTCATCGACAAGGACTCGCGCGAGCAGTTCGAGATGCGCACCCACAAGCGGATCCTCGACATCCTCGACCCCAACCCCAAGGTGGTCGACGCGCTGATGCGGCTCAACATGCCCAGCGGGGTGAACATCGAGATCAAGCTCGGAGACCAGCGTGGCTAAGGGACTGCTGGCCCGCAAGGTGGGCATGACCCAGGTGTTCACCGAGCGCGGCACCGTGGTGCCGGTCACCGTGCTGGAGTCGGACTCCTGCACGGTGGTGCAGCGCAAGACCACGGCCACCGACGGCTACGAGGCGGTGCAGATCGGCTTCGGCGAGGTTCTGGCCAGGCGTGTCAACAAGCCGCTCAGTGGCCATTTCCGCCGCGCCGGGGTGCGCCCGCTGCGCCGGCTCACCGAGCTGCGCGACGCCGGCGAGGCCGAGGTCGGCAAGCGGCTGACCGTCGAGATGTTCTCCGCCGGCCAGCTCGTCGATGTCACCGGGACCAGCCAGGGCAAGGGTTTTTCGGGCACGGTCAAGCGCCACGGCTTCAGCCGCGGCCCGGTCAGCCACGGTTCGATGAACACCCGCCAGCCCGGCTCGATCGGCTCGGTCGACGCGGCGCGCACCTTCAAGGGCGTGCGCATGTCCGGCCAGTTCGGCAGTGTGCGCCGCACCATCCGCCATCTCGAGGTTGTGCGGGTGGATGGCGAACGCAACCTCCTGCTCGTCAAGGGGGCCGTGCCCGGCCACCGCAATGCTGTCGTGCTGATCCGCCCCAGCGACCGCGAGGAGACGCTGTCGTGACCAGTGTCACCGTCGTCGACCAGACCGGCACGGCCACCGGGGAGCTGGAGCTGCCTGCATCGGTCTTCGGCGGCCCCATCAACACCTCGGTGATGCACCAGGCGCTGCTGCGTCAGCTCGCCAACGGGCGTCAGGGGACCCACGACACCAAGAACCGTACCGAGGTGCGCGGCGGCGGCAAGAAGCCGTGGCGCCAGAAGGGCACCGGCCGCGCCCGCCAGGGATCCATCCGCTCGCCGCAATGGGCGGGCGGCGGCATCGTCTTCGGGCCGACGCCGCGCAGCTACCGGCAGGAGATGCCGCGCAAACAGCGCCGCCTGGCCCTGCGCAGCGCGCTCGCCGCCAAGGCACAGGACGGCCACATCCGTGTCCTGGGCAGCTTCGAGCTGGATGTGCCGCAGACGCGTGCCGTCGTCGACCTGCTCAGGAACATCGAGGCCGGCGCGCGCGTGCTTGTCGTCCTCGGTTCGCACAACGAATCGCTGGAGCGCAGCGCGCGCAACCTCCCCGAGGTCAAGGTCATCCTCGCCGCCAACCTCTCGGTGCGCGACCTGCTCAGCGCGGAAACGGTGCTGATGACGGCGGACGCGCTCGAGCACGTGGCGGAGGCGTGGTCGTGAGCATCGGACGCACCGCCGAGCAGGCCGTTCTCGGACCCGTGGTCAGCGAGAAGTCGTACGGAGCCATGGCCACCGGTCGCTACGCGTTCCGCTGCGCGCCGTGGGCGACCAAGGTCGAGATCGGCCGGGCCATCGAGCAGCTCTTCGCGGCCCAGCAGATCACGGTCACCAAGGTCAACACCATCAATGTGCGCGGCAAGGTGCGGCGTCGCTCGCGCGGACGCGCCCGCGTGGTCGGGCACAGCCCCGACTGGAAGAAGGCCGTCGTCACCCTCGCCCCCGGTCAGAAGATCGACGGGCTGTTCGAAGGCGTATAGCGATGCCCATCAAGCGGTACAAGCCGACCAGCCCGGGCCGACGCTTCATGTCGGTGAGCGGCTTCGAGGACATCACCAAGAAGAAGCCCGAGAAGGCGCTCACCCAGCACCTGCCCACGCGCAGCGGGCGCAACAACACGGGCAGCATCACCGTGCGCCACCGCGGGGGCGGCCACAAGAAGCTGTACCGACTCGTCGACTTCAAGCGCAACAAGCTCGACGTGCCCGGTCGCGTCGCCGCCATCGAGTACGACCCCAACCGCTCGGCGCGCATCGCCCTCATCCACTACGCGGACGGGGAGAAGCGCTACATCCTGTCACCGCTCGGGCTGGCCGTCGGCGACTCGGTGATGGCCGGCCCCAAGGCCGAGGTCAAGCCGGGCCACAGCATGGCGCTCGCCAACCTCCCACTGGGTACCACCATCCACAACATCGAGCTCAAGCTCGGCCGCGGCGGCCAGATGGTGCGCAGCGCCGGCGGCGCCGCCCAGCTGCTCGCCAAGGAGGGTGGCTTCGCAACCCTGCGCATGCCCAGCGGCGAGGTGCGCCGCGTCGACATCCGCTGCTCGGCGACGGTCGGCCAGGTGGGCAACGTCGACCACGAGAACGAGACCGTCGGCAAGGCGGGCAAGTCGCGCTGGCGCGGCTGGCGTCCGTCGGTGCGCGGCATGACCATGAATCCCTTCGACCACCCCCACGGCGGCGGCGAGGGCCGCAGCGGTGCCGGTGGCCATCCGCAGACCCCCTGGGGCAAGCCGGCGCTCGGCTATCGCACCCGCCACAACAAGTCGACCGATCGCATGATCGTGCGGCGTCGCAAGAAGTAGAGAGATGAGCCGTTCCCTCAAGAAAGGTCCGTTCTGCGACGACCACCTCCTCAAGAAGGTGCAGCAGCTCAACGCAAGCCGCGAGAAGCGGATCATCCGGACGTGGTCGCGGCGCAGCGACGTGTTCCCCGACATGGTCGGCCACACCATCGCCGTGCATGACGGCCGTAAGCACGTTCCCGTGTTCATCACCGAGACCATGGTCGGCCACAAGCTCGGCGAGTTCGCGGCCACGCGCCGCTATCGCGGCCACGGCCACCACACCGAACGCAGTGCGGCGCTGAAGTAGGCGATCGAGGACATGGAAGTCGTCGCGACCGCAAAATGGATCCGCACCACCGCGCGCAAGGCGCGCCTGGTGACCGCCACCGTCGAGGGCCTGCCCGTCGCCGAGGCGCTGGTCATCCTGCGATTCCTGCCACGTGGCGCCGCCCACGACGTCGCCAACGTCATCAAGTCGGCCGCGGCCAACGCGGAGCACAACTACAACCTCGACGCCTCCACGCTGCGCGTGGCCCGCGTCGAGGTGGAGTCGGCAGCGATCATCAAGCGCTTCCGGCCCAAGCCCCGAGGCATGGCGGGCAGCATCTTCAAGCGCACCGCGCACCTTCGCGCCTTCGTCACCGACGACGAGCCGACGCCGCAGAAGCGCGTTCGCTCCAAGATCCGCATGCCGCGCGCCGTGGTGACCGCGCCCTCCGCCGGTCCGTCGCGCGAGGCGCCGGCGTCGCGCCGCCGTCGTGGAGGCGCGGCACCGGCGACCGCGGCCGGGGCGGCAGGCGCAGGGTCGAGCACGCCGCGCCGCCGCCGCGGCGCCCCCGTTTCGGCCGCACCGGCGCCCGAGGTGGAGGACACCGCGGCGCAGCCCGTCGTCGAGGAGCCGGCCGCCGCAGCCACCGATGCAGAGAACACGCCGGCGAGCGACGCCGGCGAGGGAGAGACCAACTAATGGGTCAGAAAGTCCACCCCATCGGCTTCCGCCTGGGCGTGTACCGCAACTGGGACGCGCGCTGGTACGCCGACAAGGACTACACCGCGCTTCTCCACGAGGACATCGCCATCCGCCGCCTGATCGGCGGCCGCCTGCGCAACGCCGGCGTGGCGCGCATCGAGACCGAGCGGCGTGGCAACGAGCTCACCGTCACCATCCAGACCGCCAAGCCCGGCATCGTCATCGGCAAGCAGGGGGCGTCGGTCGACGCGCTGCGCGACGAGCTCGAGAAGATCACCGGCAAGAAGGTGCGCGTCACCATCCACGAGATCAAGACCCCCGAGCTCGACGCCAAGCTGGTCGCCGAGAACGTGGCCTCACAGCTGGAGAAGCGGATCGCGTTCCGGCGCGCGCTCAAGCAGACCCTGCTGCGCTCCATGCGAGCCGGCGCCAGGGGAGTGAAGATCCAGGTGAGCGGCCGCCTCGGTGGGGCCGAGATGTCGCGCCGGGAATGGGACCGCGGCGGCCGCGTGCCGCTGCACACCCTGCGCGCCAACATCGACTACGGCCAGTCCGAGGCGCGCACCACCTTCGGTCGCATCGGCGTGCAGGCGTGGATCTACAAGGGAGACTTCGTCACCGCCACCGGCGAGCCGATCAGCGGCACCGCGGTGCCCCAGGCGGACGACGAGAGCACCGAGTCCCTCGAGCGAGCTCCCGCCGCCGCCGCTGAGACGCCGGCGCGGAGCCGGGCGGCAGCGGCAACAGCGGTGGCCGAACCGGTGGAGGCCGCAGTGGTGGTCGAGGAGTCGCCAGTGCCGGTCGGGGTCGACGCCACCGGGGAGGTGCCCGACGTCGATGACACCGACGCGGACACCGACACCGATGCCGATTCCGACGAGGACGCGGTGGCCGTGGGCGAGGTCCCCGATGACACCGAGAAGGTGCAGAAGCTGGCCTCCAGGCGCAAGGCCCCGGCCGCGGCCAAGAAGCCCGCCGGTCGGGCCCCGGCCAAGCCGGCCGCCGCGCGCAAGCCGGTCACCCGCAAGCCGGCCGCCCCCGCCGACTCCGCGGCAGAGGAGGAGTAGCGCCGTGCTCATGCCCAAGCGCACCAAGCACCGCAAGATGCACCGCGGCCGCCGCCGGGGTGTCGCCCAGCGCGGCAACAAGATCTCGTTTGGGACCTATGGGCTCCAGGCGATGGGCGTCTGCTGGATGACCAACCGCCAGATCGAGGCCGCCCGGCGCGCCATGACCCGCCATGTCAAGCGCGGCGGCAAGATCTGGATCCGCGTCTTCCCCGACCACGTGGTCACCAAGAAGCCGGCCGAGACCCGCATGGGCAGCGGCAAGGGCCAGCCCGAGGGCTGGGTGGCCGTGGTCAAGCCGGGGCGGATGCTCTTCGAGATGTCCGGTGTCTCACCCGACGTCGCCAAGGAGGCGATGCGGCTGGCCGCCCACAAGCTGCCGATCCGCACCCGATTCGTGGTCCGCGAGGAGCCCGGCGCCGCAGCGCCCGAGGAGGCTGATGCCGAGGAGGTGAGCGCATGACCGCGCGTGCCATCGCCCTGGACAACCTCCG
>DATBCJ010000205.1:0-3708 GCA_036270565.1 Candidatus Dormiibacterota bacterium
TGATCGCCGCCGCCTCGGCAAGGATCGCGAGTGACGCCTCAGGGTTGGCCCTGCGCAGCAGGGCGGCCTCGCGCAGGGCGGGGGGCAAACCCTCCCAGCGACGGGGGTCGGCGCCCAGCCGGGCGGCGGCGTCGAGCTGGCGGACGGCGGCGTCGACGGTACGACGGAGGTTGGCCGTCTCCGCGTTGAGGGTGCGGTTCACGCCGGCGCGGATATCGCGAACCACGCGTCCCTCCTCGTAGGCCAGGCGTCCTCCCTGGGCGCCGATCGAGCTGAGCGCGGCCCCGACCGCGGGGGCGGACCGCACCGTGACGGCCGGGCGGCCGCGGCGGAGGCGAACCCCGGCCGGGACCTCGAGCGCTGCGAAGTCCGCCACCAGGCGGGCGGCCGCTCGCTCGTTGCGGACCGGGATCTCCAGCTGCGGGGGACGCCCCGGCCGGCTCACCGACCCAAGCGCGAGAAACGCACCGCGCAGCCGGCTGCGGCGGCAGCAGTTGCCCTCCCCGGGCTGCGGACCGCCGGGGGGCAGCTCAACCCTGTACCTCACCCGCCGGGCGGTGCGCAGGCGCACCGCGTGGCCGCCACTCCCGTCCGCGTGAAGGATGGCGACGGCGCATCGAGCGGCGACGGCACGGGTCGTCTCGATGGTCGTCGCCCCGAGCGTGGGGTCGCCCGTCAGGCTCATCCCTTCGAGCAGCGCCGCGCGGCAGTGCGGCAGCGGCGGCAGGTGAGGGGCCAGCTCGGCGACCACTCTCTCCGTGAAAGAGCCGCCTCTCACAGCCACCGGGTGGCTCAGCGCGGGTCGGGGCGCTGCACGTCGCGATGGCGAACATCGACGGCCACGTCGTCCCCTCCGAGTCGAGACGCCAGCTCGGTGGCGATCACCACGGAGCGGTGGCGCCCGCCCGTGCAGCCCACGGCGATGTGCAGCGCGGTGCGGCCTCGGCGCCGGGCGGCGTCGATGACCCAGCCGAGCAGCGCGGCGGCGCGCTCCACGAGCTCGACGGACTCGCCGTGGCGCATCACGAAATCGCGAACCGGCTGGTCGAGCCCGGTGAGCGGGCGAAGCTCGGCCTCCCAGAACGGATTGGGCAGGATCCTACTGTCGATCACCCAGTCAGCCTCCGCCTGCGGCCCGTACTTGAAGCCGAACGACGACACCGTGCAGCGGAAGGTGGCCGGCGCGCCGCGTCCCGGCGCCACCACCTCGAGGATGCGGTCGGCGAGGTCCGCCTCGCTCATCGCGCCGGTGTCGATGACGACGTCCGCCGCGGCGCGCAGTGGCACCAGCAGGTTGCGCTCCGCGCTGACCGCCGCCTGGCCGGCTCCCGCGGCCGCGCACGGGTGGGGCCGGCTGCTGTCGGCGAGGCGGCGGACCAGAACCGGGTCGGGCGCGTCGAGGAAGACGACCCGGGCCCCGGTGATGGCCTGCAGCCCGATCAGCTCGTCGCCGCGCCGGGCGTCCACCACCGCCACCGCCGGGTGTGAGCGATGCGCTGCCGCGAAGCCGTCGATCAGCGGCACCGGCAGGTTGTCGACGCCGGCGATTCCAGCGGCCTCGAGCGCGCGCAGGGCCGTTGTCTTGCCTGCCCCGCTCATGCCGGTGACGATCCACGGCTGTATCCCGCGCCCGGCATGCTCCACGGTGCCGAATTGTAGGCGGCGCCATCCGTGTGCCCGCCCCGCACCGTTGGCGTGTCACCCAAGCGCAAGGTGGCACCGGTAGATTGCGCCGCATTCTGGCCTATCCTCGAAAGACGATGAACCGACCGAGCAGCGGCTGAGCATGCGCATCCTGGTGGCCGAAGACGATCCCGGCCTGCGCAGGGTCCTGACCCAGGGCCTGGAGGACCACGGCTTCTTCGTGGACGCGGTGTCGCGAGGCGACGACGCCATCGCGCAGCTGCGCTTCTACGAGTACGACGTCGCCGTCATCGACTGGCGGATGCCGGGCACGTCGGGCGTCGACGTGGTGGCCTGGGCACGGCGCGAGAAGCGTCCCACCCGGCTGCTCATGCTCACCGCGCGCGACACCACCGCAGACCGCATCCAGGGACTCGACGCCGGTGCCGACGATTACCTGGTCAAGCCCTTCGACTTCGGCGAGCTGCTCGCCCGCATCCGCGCCCTGCAGCGACGGCCGCCGGGAACGGACACCGCAACGCTGGTACGCGGCGGCCTCGAGCTCGACCCCAGCCGCCGCGAGGTCAGCGCGCACGGACGCTCCGTGCACCTCAGCGCCACCGAGTTCAACATCCTCGAGCTGCTGATGCGCCGCGCGCCGCAGGTGGTCGACCGCAACAGCATCGCCCAGCAGGCGTGGCGCGACGAGACCGATCCGCTCGGCAGCAACGCCATCGACGTGCGCCTCAGCAGGCTGCGCGCCAAGCTGCCCGACGCGGGCGTGCGCATCGTCACCGTGCGCGGCGCCGGCTACCGGTTGGAGCACGCATGAGCAACGCTCCCGCCCGTTTGGTGCGCCTGTTCGCGCGCACGGGGGGCGATGTGCGCGGGGCGTCGTTGCGCGTGGCGCTTGCGGCCACCGCCCTGGTGCTGGTCGCCTACGTCGCCATCGCGGGCGCCGTGATGCTGATCGTCGCCCGCAACCTGACCGCAGCGGTGGACAACCGGTTGCAGACATACCTCAGCGGCACTCCGCCGAGCCCGAGCTCCTTTCCCAGCACAGGCCTTGCCTACCAGGAGCCCCTGCTACGGTGGGTGGTGATCCCCGGCGGTGACTGGTACTACGTGGGACCGGGCAACCGGCTGGTGCCCTCGTCGCAGGTGACCTCTTCTGAGGTTCTGCCTCAAGCGGCTCGCAGCGTCACCGCACCGACCACGGTGAACTTCGCCGACGGCAGCGAGATGCGCGCCGACGGATCGACCACCGCCATCGACATCAGCGGCGAGACGGTGCCGGATGCGCTGCTGGTCGTCGGGCAGTCGCTCGACAACGTCACCGCGACGCAGCACAACATCCTCACCGCCGAACTGCTGGTCGGTCCGATCCTTCTCCTCGCCGTGTTCTTTGGCTCCCTGGCGGTCGGTCGGCGCGTCGGGGCCCCGATCGAGCGTGCACGTCAGCGCCAGATCGAGCTGACCGCGGACGCGTCGCATGAGCTGCGCACCCCGCTGTCGGTCATCGAGGCGCAGACGTCGCTCGCGCTCGAACGCGAACGCGACGTCGCCTGGTACCGCAACGCGTTCGCGTCCGTGGGCGTCGAGAGCAAGAGGATGCGTCGCCTCGTCGATGACCTGCTCTGGCTGGCTCGTTTCGATAGCACCGGCCGGGCGCCCGCGTCCGAGGCCACCGACCTCGGCGTCCTCGCCGCCCAGACGGCGACCCGCTTCGAGGCGGTCGCACTGGCGCGCGGTCTCACCCTCACGGTGGCCGTCGAGCCGGTGTCGACGATGATCAGCGCACCGCCGGAGTGGCTCGATCGCTTGCTCGGCGTGCTGCTCGACAACGCCTGCCGCTACACACCGACGGGCGGCACCATTGATCTGCGCGTCGGCCGGCGCGATGGCAGGGTGCGATTGGTCGTCGACGATTCCGGTCCCGGCATTCCACCCGACGAGCGCCAGCGAATCTTCGACCGGTTCCGCCGCGCCAGCGACACGCCCGGCGGATCGGGCCTCGGCCTGGCCATCGCCGCTGCCGTGGTCAACTCCAGCGGCGGGCGCTGGGACGTGGGCACGTCGGCAGCC
>DATBCJ010000206.1:0-5703 GCA_036270565.1 Candidatus Dormiibacterota bacterium
GTCGAGGAGGGCCGGCACGTGGCCCACCTCTGGCCGGGGCATCCCGAACGCCCCGACCGCGTCGAGGCGATCCGCGCCCGCCTGGCGGCCGTTCCCCACCTCGCCTCCCTGCCTCGGCTGTCGATCACCCCGGCGGACGACGAGGCGCTGCTGCGGGTGCACACGCGCGACCACCTCGGGCAGGTGGCGGCGCTCTGTGCCGCGGGCGGCGGCCACTTCGACGCCGACACCTACGCGACGCCGTCATCGGATGCCTGCGCCCGAGTCTCTGCCGGTGGCGCGATGGCAGCGGTCGAGGCGGTCGTCGACGGTGACCACGATGCGGCCTTCGCCGTGCTCCGTCCGCCCGGTCACCACGCCACCGCCAGCCATGCCATGGGCTTCTGCCTCTACAACAACGTCGCGGTCGCCATCGAGCACGCCCGCGCACAGCGAGGAATCGGGCGGGTGGCGATCGTCGACATCGACGTGCACCACGGCAACGGCAGCCAGGACACGTACTGGAACGACCCCGGGGTCCTGTACACGTCGCTCCACCAGTACCCCTTCTACCCGGGGACCGGTGCGCTGGACGATCGCGGCGGCCCCGAGGCGACCGGGCTCACCGTCAACGTTCCTCTGCCCGCGGGAACGGCGGCGCAGGGCTGGCTGGGAGAGTTCGACGCCGCCGTCCTGCCCGCGCTGCGCGCCTTCGCGCCCGAGCTCGTCGTGGTCAGCTGCGGGTTCGACGCCCACCGCGACGACCCCCTGGCGGACCTCCTCCTCGACACCGCCACCTACGCGCAGGTCGCCGAGCGGCTCACCTCGCTCGCCGCGCAACCGCCGCCGAGCGCGTGGATCCTCGAGGGTGGCTACGACCTCGACGCGCTGGCCGCGTCGACCGAGGCGGTGCTGGACGTGCTGGTTCGCGCGTGAGCGTCCGGGGTGCGCTACGGTGCTGTACGGATGCGGACAGCATGGATCGTCGCCGTTGTCGCGGGGCTGCTGATCGCCGGCTGCGGTGACAGCACCGGCCCCCCGACCGGCGTGGCCAGCAACCCACCCCAGGGCAACGCAACGCCCGGAGGCAGCCCCTCATCGTCGGGCTCCGTCTCGGGGGTGCGCACCGTGCTCAGCCCGCTCGGGCTCAACATCCACAGCGCGTCGTCGGTCACCTCCCCGCACCTTGGAACGGCGGCACAGGGCGTGGTCCTCTCGGTGCTTGACCACACCGATCAGAACGGCGGCTGGTACAAGGTCCAGGGACAGACGGTCACGGGCTGGATCACCGCCGACCCCAGCCTGACCGCTCCCGGTCAGTTCCAGGCGTACCAGTCGACCGCGCGGAACTTCAGCGTCCTCTACCCGCAGGACTGGACGTTCGCGGAGGAGCCGGCCGACACCCTGTTCCACCCCGTCAGCGGACCGCAGACCATCGTGGTGCGCAGCGGCGCCAAGACGTCGGACTTCGGCCCGGGCGGGGCCTCGGGGTACCTCGGCTCCGGTCAGACCACGGTTGTCGTGTGCGGGGTCACCGGTGACCTCAACGAGTACGCGCGGAGCGGCGGTGCGCCGCCGACGCCGGTGCCCGGGACCGCGGGGCCGCTCGCCCTGCTGGCGCAGATCCGCCTTCGGCTGGACGCAACCCACGCGCTGGCGCTCGACTTCAACTACAGCACCGCGTCCGACCTCGACATCTTCAACGCCGTCTACAACTCGATGACGTTCCCCTACCCGCAGTGCCAGGCGCCGGCCCCGGCGGCGCCGGCACCGACCTGAGCGCGGTCAGACGATCTGCTGGCCGATCCCGGCGTTGAGCAGCGCGCTGTGCGCCACCGACATGCCCACCAGGCAGACGAGCAGCAGGCCCAGGTAGGCAACACCGATGCCCACCCGGGTGCGGGCCGGGAGCGGCGGGGGTTCCTGGCCGCGCTTGGCGCGCTGGAACCTGTTGACGGTGGTGAAGACCCCGATCAGCAGGATCAGGACGAGGAACGGGTTGACGAACGCGCCTGAGAGGTAGTACCCGGCGAGCACCACGGCGAGGACGACAATGCCGGCGACGTTGGCCCACTTCGACACGGCCCCTGCCACGCGGCCGCCGTCCAGCGGCGACATCGGGATCATGTTGAACAGGTTGACCAGGAAGCCGAAGTAGGCCAGCGCCAGGAAGAGGTAGCGGGTGGTGCCCGGGGTCAGTGACTCGGCGAAGACGTAGCAGGCGCCGGCGGCGATGGTGCCCACCACCGGTCCGCCGATGGCCACGATGGCCTCCTGGCGGGCGTCGCGAAAGCCTTTGGTGGTGACCAGCGCCCCGAACGGCCCGAGGAAGATCGGGGCCGACACCTTGAGACCCTCGGCCTTGGCGAAGAGCATGTGGCCGCTCTCATGCACAGCGATGAGCAGCAGGGCGCCGATGCCGAACTGCCAGCCGAAGATCCCGGCGAAGATGAAGATCGAGATGATGAAGCTGATCGCGGTGCCGCCGAGCTTGCCGAACTTGAGCAGGACCAGGCCGTACTTGAGGAAGCCGATCACGGCGGCGATCAGCCCGCCCGCAAGGCCACCGCGGCGCTGCTGGTTGCCCGCCGGGGCGCGGTGGATCGAGTCCGGTGACATCGGAGCCTGAGGGCCGCCGGCCGCGCGCCAGGTGTAGCCGTCGCCGGTGGGCACCATCGCCGGCGGTGGCGGGGGAGGAGGCTCCTCAGCCCCGGGCACCCACTTGTAACCGTCGGCGGTCCATACGTATTTGCCGGCAACGGGCGGCGGCATCTGGTCGGTCATCTCGCCAGCCATCATCGCACCGGTCCGACCGCCGTCCGCCGCGCCGCGTTCGATCAGGACGCCCCGCCGTCAGCGGACGGCGACCAGCACCCGGTCGGTGAGGTTCTGCCAGATCGTCTCCACCTCGCTGAAGCCGGCCTCGCGCAACGCCTGCACGTGGACTTCGACGTCCGCCTGGTGGTCGTCGTGGGGATGGTCGTGGTGGCGGCGCCCACGTTCGGCGACCTCGCCCGCCAGCCCGGGCTCCTGCTCGATCGCGGCCCACCAGTCCTCCCACGACTCCGCGCCAGGAGACGTCGGCGCCTTCTCGAGCTGGTCGCGCATGTCGTCGACCGCCGCCGCGATCCGCGGCGACTCGCGAGGGAAGCCAAGACGGTCGCCGTTGACGAACACGCCGCCGGGTTGGAGAACCGTGCCGAGATGGCGGTAGAGAGCCGCCAGCGCGTCGGGCTGGAGCCAGTGCAGCGCCGTGGTCGACACCGCGGCGTCGACCTGTTCACCGCCAGCCGGTCGCCAGCGCGAACGGAGGTCGGCGTCGAGCCAGCTGAGCCGGCCTCCCTGGTCGCCGAGCGCGTGACGTCCGATCGCCAGGAGCACCGGGTCGAGGTCGATGGCCGTCACCCGCGCCGTGGGCAGCCGGTCGAGCACCCGCCGCGACAGCGACCCGGGCCCCGAGCCCAGGTCGACGACGTGGGGGGCGGCGCCACACAGCGCCTGCAGCGCGCCGACGATGACGTTGAACCGCGCCTCGCGGTTGGGCATGTACGCGCCCTGCTGCGCCTCCCAGCGGTCGAGCCAGCGCTGCCAGTCGACAACGGGGGCGGAGGACGTCGTGGTCATCGTCGCGTATTGTCGGTCACCGGCGACAGGCGCCGGCTCTGCGTGACAGTATTCGTTCCTGATGCCGACGACGCACGTGATCGGATTGCTCCTCGGCGCCGAGGAGGACTGGCCGGCGGCATTCGAGTCACTGCTGCAGCGGGTGGCCCCCGCCATCGAGGTCGGAGGCCAGACGCACCGCTTCACCACCGAGCGGGTGACCATCGAGCCCTTCGACCTGCGCGCGGTGCCGCGCCACTCCCTGATCATCGACCGGCTGGCCTGGTGGTACACCATGCCGCGTGAGTGGCTGAAGAAGGTGGCCCTGATGAACGAGGTCCACCTGCTCAACAACCCTTTCACCTTCCAGTCGATGGAGAAGCACGCGGCGTACTGCGCCATGATGCGGCTCGGGCTGCGGGTCCCGACCACGTGGATGGTCCCCAACAAGACACCCCCGGACAACCCCAGGATGGCGGTCACCGCGGAGCGCTACCTGCGTCGCTTCGAGCTCGAGACCGTGGCCGAGGCGGTTGGCCTGCCTCTCTACATGAAGCCGTTCGACGGGGGCGCCTGGGTCGGGGTCACGCGCATCGAGGACACCGCCGCGCTGCACCAGGCGTACGACGAATCCGCAGAGCGGCTCATGCACCTCCAGGCAGCCGTCGAGGACTTCGAGGTCTTCTCACGCAGCCTGGGCATCGGCGCCGAGACGATGGTGATGCACTTCCACCCGTCGCGCCCCATGCACTCGCGCTACTCCGTCGACCACAGCTTCCTCAGCGACGCGGAGGGTGACGAGGTGATCAGCATCGCCCGCACGGTGAACGCCTTCTTCCGCTGGGAGCTGAACAGCTGCGAGACGCTGATCAAGGACGGGGTCATCCACCCCATCGACTACGCCAACGCCACCCCCGACCTGGCCGTGACCAGCCTGCACTACTACTTCCCCTGGGCCATCCGCACCCTGCTCAAGTGGGTCATCTTCTGCTGCGTGGTCGGCCGCAGGCAGACCGTGGACCTCGACACCGCGAGCTACTTCGCCATCGCCGACCGCGACGACCTCGACTACTCGTCCAAGCTGCGCGAGTACCGCCGGCTCGCCGATCGCCAGCTCGAGGTGGAGCGCTACCAGGAGTTCTGCGCCCGCCACCTCGGCCACGTCGATGAGGTCTGCGTGGACTGGGTGGAGAGCACCGGCTTCGACCAGCTGCTCGTCGACACCGTGCAGTCGACGTACCCCGCGCACGAGCGGGAGATGTTCCTGGCCCACTTCCGCGGCCTGCTCGGGCTCTGGGCGCATGACCAGCGTGTGGCGGCGACCGCGTAACCATGCCCATCAACTTCGCCGCCAGCCCGCGGCCCAGCGTCGGGGTCGAGATGGAGCTGGCGCTCATCGACCCGCGGTCGCGAGAACTGGTCAAGGGTGGCCACGAGGTGCTCATCGAGATGGGCGACGGCCACCCCGACGGGGTCCACCCCAAGGCCAAGGCCGAGCTGCTGCAGTCGACCATCGAGATCATCACCGGCATCTGCCAGACCGTCGGTGAGGCGCGCGCCGACCTCGCCGGCACGCTCGCCGAGGTCACCGCGTACACAGATAGCGCGGGGCTGCTGATCATGTGTGCGGGAACGCATCCGTTCAGCGACCCGGTCACCCAGGAGATCACCCCCAACGAGCGCTACGGCCGCCTCGTCGAGGAGATGCAGTGGCCGGCGCGGCAGATGCAGATCTTCGGCATCCACGTGCATGTTGGGGTGCGCAGCGGCGAGAAGGCGATCGCAATGGTCAACGGGCTCTCGTACTACATCCCGCACTTCCTGGCCCTGAGCGCGTCGAGCCCGTACTGGATGGGCCACGACACCGGGCTCGCGTCCACCCGCTCCAAGGTGTTTGAGGGGCTGCCCACGGCCGGCCCGCCCTGGCAGCTCAACGGTTGGGCCGAGTTCGAACGGTTCATGGACACGCTGATCGCGGCCCGCACCATCGCCACCATCCGTGAGGTGTGGTGGGACATTCGTCCCCACCCGGGGTTCGGCACCGTCGAGCTGCGCATCTGCGACGGCCTGCCGACGCTGCACGAGGTTGCCGCCATGGCGGCGCTGAGCCAGTGCCTGGTG